>NZ_JBHFAB010000039.1:0-51018 GCF_042510955.1 Streptacidiphilus cavernicola | reverse complement strand
CCGCCCCGGCTCCCGCGTCGTTGCTGCAGTGCGCCGCAGGCGCGAGACGGACCCGACACCGCAGCAACGGCGAAGGCCGACCCCACCCAACACAGCGCCGACCCCAACCCAGCGTCGACCCCAGCCAAGTCGGCTGGCCGACCCCTGGCCCCTCGCATAGCGTCGGAGGAACGAAGCGCGTGCGAGGGAAAGGGGCAGGTGATGGTGGTCCTGGAGATCCTGGGGTTCTCCCTGGGCGTGATGCTGATCTGTGCCGCGCTGCTGATGTTCCTCATCGGCGGCCCGAACTACCGCAAGGGCTAGCCGGCGCCCGCTGCCCCCCGCGACCGGACTGTCTTCCTGCCCTGCAGACAAAACAACGACGCCCCGTACCGGCGGACCGGTACGGGGCGTCGTCGACGCGCGGCGATCGTCAGATCGTGCGGATGTTCTCGGCCTGCGGGCCCTTCTGGCCCTGCGTGACGTCGAACTCGACCTTCTGGCCCTCGAGGAGCTCACGGAAGCCCTGCGCGTTGATGTTCGAGTAGTGAGCGAAGACGTCGGCGCCGCCGCCGTCCTGCTCGATGAAGCCGAAGCCCTTTTCGGCGTTGAACCACTTCACGGTGCCGGTAGCCATATTGATCTCCTTCTGTCAGGGGCTGGTTCCAGGAGCCGCACGGTGCGAACCCCTGTGTCGCCGGAATGATCACCCTGGTCACGAAGGGACCTGCAAAAGCACGAACGCCCGTGATCGCGATCACGGGCGGCCAAAACTTAGGGAACCACGCACTGCAACTGATCTAGAGAATACAGGGTGGGCCGGGGGTTCCGTCAACAGATCCCAAGATCCTCGTCACCCGGCCGCGGTCCGGCCTGTGGCGTGCCCGCGGCGTGCCCGCGGTTATCGCCTGTGGTCCGGCGGCCCGCCGCTCCGCCTGCGGTACGCCTGCGTACGCCGCCGCCCCTCCGCGACTTGCCCTTGCCGGTCTGCCCCCGGCGGGGTAGCCGGTCGGCTCTCCCGCCGGGCCGCGCCGGCTCTCCCGCCGGGCCGCGCCGGGCCGCTGGCCGGACATGTCGGCTGCAGAGCCGGCCTCCTTTTCGTGTCGCGTGGCCCCGATCGCGGCGATCGTGTACGGTTTTGCCCTGTAGTAGTCGTGGTTCTCGACGTTTGTACGCCCGTGATCCCGATCGCGGGCATTTTTTCTGTTTGCGATCTCCCTCATGGTCGGGCGTGCGGATCGGTGACTCGGACTCCGCACGGTGCGGTTCCTACACGACTACAGAGGAGAACGAGAGACATGGCCACCGGAACCGTCAAGTGGTTCAACGCTGAAAAGGGCTTCGGCTTCATCGAGCAGGACGGCGGCGGCGCCGACGTCTTCGCCCACTACTCCAACATCAACGCCTCTGGCTTCCGCGAGCTCCTTGAGGGCCAGAAGGTCGAGTTCGACGTCACGCAGGGCCAGAAGGGCCCGCAGGCCGAGAACATCCGCCCGCTCTAAGGCTTACCGCCTGATCAGCGTGTCGTGGTGAGTGCCCCCGTACCGGTTCGCCGGTACGGGGGCACTCTCATTTCTGCGTCCCTGGTTTCTGCGTGCCAGGCCGTTCCGTACCGAGCGCCGCTGTTGCCGCCACCACCGTGCACAGGTCCGTCGCCCCGCTCGCGTGCGCGATGTAGTGCGAGGCCAGCGCCTGCAGCATGCAGCGCAGCTGCCCCTGTTCCGCGGGGCTGAGCGGGGCCAGGACGGCGGCCTCGGCCTCGTTGATGGCCTGCTGGGCCGTGGCGAGCCGTTCGGCGCCGGCCGGGGTGGCCCGGATCAGCCGACTGCGGCGGTCGGCCGGGTCCGCGATCCGCTCGACCAGACCGGCCTTCGCCAGGTCGTCGACCAGGTAGACCATCACCGTGCGGTCCACGCCCAGCTGGCGTGCCAGTTCCGCCTGGTTGCGCGCGCTGCAGTGGGCCGCGCCGGAGAGCGCCTGGAAGCCGCGGTGCCCGTGCGGGATTCCGGCCAGGGCTCGTTCCATGGCCTCGCCGTAGGCACGGAAGCACTGTGCCAGCAGCCAGCCGAGGCTGTCCTCTAGGCCGGGCGGCAGGGGGGCGGACTCCGTGGTGGTCACAGGATCAGGGTAGCCGAGGCCACCTGCTTGACAAATAGTCTGCGCGACAGACAGTCTTTGTGACATACAAGCTGTTCCGCAACCTATTCAGGCGAGGCTCATCATGGCGCACCTCCTCCACATCGACTCTTCCGCGCTGGTCTCCGGCTCGGTCTCGAAGGAGATCTCGACCACCTTTCGTAAGTCCTGGGAGCAGGCGCACCCCGACGGCACGGTCACCTATCGCGACCTGGGTGTCGATCCGGTAGGGCCGCTGCTGGAGGCTGGCATCACCGCCGGGTTCACGCCGGAGGACGCCCGTACGCCGGAGCAGGTCGCGGCCTTGGCCGCCCGTGAGGCGCTGGTGCAGGAGGTCCTGGAGGCCGACGCTTTCCTGCTCAGCGTGCCGATGTACAACTGGGGCGTGCCGGCCACCTTCAAGGCGTGGCTGGACCAGGTCCTGGTGATGGGTCGCACCGCTGCCCCCGCAGGCACTCCGCCGCTGGCGGGCCGTCCCACGACCGTGGTGCTGAGCTACGGCGGCGGGTACGACGCGGGCACCCCCCGCGCGGGCTGGGACTTCGTCCAGCCGTACCTGGAGACCGTGTTGGGCAAGGCCATGGGGCTGGACCTCACCGTGATCAAGGCGCAGCTCACGCTCGCCGAGCGGAACCCGGCCATGGCCGAGCTGATCCCCGCCTCGCTGCAGCAGAAGGAGGCCGCGCACGCGGCTACCGGTGAGCATGCCCGTACGGTGGCGGCGGCGCTCGCGGTCTGACGCCCTGTCGGCCGCGTTTGCCGCAGTTGCCGCAGGCGCGACGAAGACACGACGCGGGCGCGACGAAGGCGCGACGCGGGTACGACGAAGGCCCCGCCGACGGGGGAGACGGCGGGGCCTTCGGTTTCAGCTTACAACCAAGCGAGGCGGGTCGGGAATGCCCTTCGGGTGTCGGGTCTTGGGTCTCGGGTGGGTGTCGGATGGCTCGTTCGCGGGTGCTCTCGACCAGGGGTCGTGGACATGCCATGCTGAACGGGCATCCACCCTGTGCGCGGTGGGTGCCCCGCGTGGTCCCCGCCGGCGAGGCATCCACCTGCCCGGGGAGCCCCCGGAAGGGCCCTGGCAGGGGCCGTGTCGACGCCGGGTGGTTCAGGACGGTGCGCAGAGCGGTCCGGCCAGGCCGGTCACGTCCAGGATCAGCTCCAGTCGTGGGGTGACCCGGACCAGGTAGAGCGGCACGCCGCACCCGGTGGCCTGCTTCTGGGCCGAGAGCAGCGCGCTGAGACCGCTGGAGTCGCAGAACGGGACCAGTGCGACGTCGATCTCGATGCGGTCGACCACCGGGTCGGCCAGGAGGTGCCGTACGGCCGGACCGAGCGTGGGCGCGGTGGTCAGGTCGAGGTCGCCTGCGAGCAGGATCTGTGCCGTGGACACACCGTCGAGGGCGACTGCGGTCACGGTTGAGTTGTCGCCCATTGGAGCCCCTGTCTCCCAAGTGCGCGGGGCATCAAGGTAGTTGAAGACAGGAGCATCTGCACACAACTTCTTCATGATTCTTCCCCACGGGTTTCAGTTGCCGTGGGGACCCGCAGTGGTCGCGGGCGCGGTTCAGGCCTGGCGAGAGGCGTGCGGACGGTTGAGCGAGCGCAGCTGCACCGCGTGAACCACACCCACCGCTCCGATCACCACCAGCCAGATCCCGGACACCACGGCGAGTACGGTCAGCGAGCCGAACGGGGAGACGATCAGCACGATGCCGGCCAGCGCGGTGATCACGCCCAGGAAGATCTGCCAGCCCCGGGCCGGCAGCTCGTCGTGGGCGAGTGCCATCGCGGTGAGCATCACGCCCTGCAGCAGCCAGCCGAAGCCGATCCACAGGGCCAGCAGCAGGGTCGACTCGGCGGCCCCGCGGAAGCAGATCAGCCCGAGCAGCACCGAGAGTGCGCCGCTGACGAAGCCGACGGCGCGCATCGAGCCGGGGACGTGCGAGCCGAAGGCGCCGGCGAGCTGGAACAGCCCGCTGATCAGCAGGTAGATCCCGAAGAGCACGCCGATGACGGCCAGGGTGGCGTGCGGCCAGACCAGGACGATGATGCCGACCACGATCGCGACCAGCCCGGCTGTCGCCAGGATCTGCCAGGCGGCGTTGGCCAGGGACTGGACGGCGTTCCCGTAGGCCCGCTCCGGCGAGGCGAGGCCGCCGCCGGGCAGGCTGCCGCCGGATGCGGACGGGGTCGAGCGCGGGTCGGGCCGGGTGTCGGGGCGAGGGTCGTGGTGCGGCTGGGGTGCGGAGGGGGCGCTCATCTCGACTGCCTCTCGGACGGCGGGGGACGTGCGGGGATCGCTGAGGATCGATCGCTCAGGATCATCGTCACCCCGCCGCTTCGGCTCCGCCCGCGCACGGCCCTTCGGCCGGGCGCTGGACCGGATCCTCGACCGGGCTCTCGGTCGGCCGGCTCACCCGTTCGCCCGGTGCGATTGCCGAATGTCACCGGCCGTCGCACGGTGGAGTCAGCGCCCTGGCGGGTGCGCAGCCGGGTGACCTCTTCCCCCCGGCGCCGGGAGCCCTCTGCGGTGCGCGAGCCGCGGGGGGCTCCCGCATCTCTCGGCGCCCCTCCGTGTTCCCTCTCCCGGCGCGGCGCGGCGCGGGCTTGGGCTTGCGCTCGGGCTCGGGCTCGGGCGGCCTCCGGCGGTAGCGCCGCGCGCGACATTGTCGCAGGCTGGAGAGATGAACGATGTCCTCGAACCCCTTGTCATCGTCCTCGGCCTGGAGCGCGGCCCGGACGGAACCGGGCGCCGTGTGCAGATCGGCAAGAACGTCATCGCCATCGCCGAATCCCGCGCCGACGTCGACCAGCTGCTGAGGATGGCGGGTCTGACCGAGTGGGTCGAGCTCGACCCGACGATCGTGGAGTGGCGCGGGGGCGGTCCGGAGGTGTGGCCGTCGACCGCCCCGGACGACATCATCGACGTGCCGCCATTCGAGTGACGACGTAGCGTGGGCATTCAGGATTTTCGCCCTGAATGAGGTGGTTCCGATGTCGGCGCACTTCGAGGTCTACCAGGACAAGGCGCATCTGTGGCGCTTCCGGCTCAAGGCCGGCAACGGGGAGATCGTCGCCACGGGTGAGTCGTACCCGACCAGGAGCGGCGCCGAGAAGGGCTGCGAGGCGGTGAAGCGCGCGGCGGCGGAGGCCGACATCAAGGAAGCCGCCTGAGCCTGGCGGCAGAGCCCGGTGGAGGCTGTGGTTTGTGCGGGCCGGGGCTGGCGCCGAGCCCGGTCAGGCGGCTGGGCCTGGGCGGACCCCGACCAGCCCCACCCCCGACCAGCCCCACCCCACCCCACCCCACCCCCGCCCCGCGCCCTACCAGCCCCTGGCGCGCCATTCGGCGAGGTGGGGGCGTTCGGCGCCGAGGGTGGAGTCGTTGCCGTGGCCCGGGTAGATCCAGGTCTCGTCGGCCAGGGCGTCGAACACCTTCGCTTCCAGGCCGTCCATCAGCGAGGTGAAGTCCGCCGCCCCGGTGGTCTTGCCGGGGCCACCGGGGAAGAGGCAGTCGCCGCTGAAGAGGTGCGGGTGGCCCTGCGGGTCGTCGTAGACCAGGACGATCGCGCCGGGCGTGTGTCCGACCAGGTGCCGGACGGTCAGCTCGACCTCGCCGACGCGCAGCGTGTCGCCGTCGTCCAGCAGCAGGTCCGAGCGGACGCCGATGCCCTCGGCGTCGTGCCGGCCGGCGGCGGTGCGGGCGCCGGTCGCGGCGGCGACCGCGGCGAGGGCCTGCCAGTGGTCGCCGTGGCGGTGGGTGGTGACCACCGTCGCCAGGCTGCCGCCGACGGTCTCCAGCAGGACCGGGGCGTCGGCGGCGGCGTCGATCAGCAGTTGCTCGTCGGTGGCCCGGCAGCGCAGCAGATAGGCGTTGTTGTCGAACGGTCCGACCGCGACCTTGGTGATCACCAGATGGGCCAACTCCCGTACGTCCGGCGTCCCGCCGACCTTCACCGCTCCGTGGTACGACATGTGGCCAGCCTATCCCGCAGGGCCCGGCCGGCGGCGCTCAGTCGGCAGACCCGGCAGGCAGGACCCCGGCCGGCGGAGCTCAGCTCATCGGCGGCAGCTGCGGGAGGTCGGCGACCGGGACACTGAGGCCGGAGCCGTCCGAGCGGCCGGAGAGCCAGGCGAGCAGGGCCCAGGCCGGAGCGCCCAGCTCCAGCGGCGGACGGGTCCCGCTGCCCAACTCGTAGCCGGCACCGGTGCCGGAGTCGCGCAGCAGCATCGGCGGCAGGTCGGCCGCGCCGCGGTAGCGCCCGGCCAGCGATGCCAGCTCACGGGCCACGAACGGCTCCGGCCACTGCGCCGGGGTGTAGTCGAGGCCGAGGTCGACGTGGTGGTACTCGACCTCGGCGATCCGCTTCAGCGGGACGTCCGAGGCTGGGAAGGGGCCGGTGCGGTGCGGGACCTCGACCGCCCAGGCGGCGTCCGGCATGGCCTCGGTCGCGGTGGTGAAGCGCAGTCCCGAGGCGCGCAGGTCGGCGAGCTGCTCGGCGAGGGTCCGCTTGGCGCCGTCCTGGATGCCGCGCTCGCGGGACTCCGGGCTCGGGTACATCGGGATCGGCTGCGAGGTGCGCGCGCCGCGCAGCAGGTTGCCGAGGCCGTCGGCGTTGCGGGAGATGTGGGTGAGCACATGGCCGCGGGTCCAGCCCGGCAGCGCCGAGGACTCGAGGACCTGCTCGGGACGCATCCGCTCGACGGTGCGCAGCAGCCGCTCGGCGGATCCGGCCGCGGCAGTGAGGGAGTCGGCGAGGGAATAGCCAGGGGCGGTCATCGTGCTGAGCCTCCTTGTACGGGCCGCGCGCGTGTCCCGCACGGCTTCTCGTCGTTTCACCCGGCAAGGGCGGTGTTGACGCTACCTTCGATTCATCCCTTCGGGTGAGGCATCTCGATTGCCTCAGAAATCGAACACGTGCTCCCATGTAGGGAGCAGCACGCGGACCGTCCGGGCCCAGAGCCTACGATGGGGCCCGACGGGCCTCCTCCGTCCCGTGCTGTCCCCGGACGCCGGGCGGCTCCGGATCGCCCCATCCAGGCCGCCCGGCTCACCCCCTCCGACCTCCGACTCCGGAAGGCGCAGATAGCGTGGCAGACCGCCTCATCGTCCGCGGTGCTCGCGAGCACAACCTCAAGAACGTCTCGCTCGACCTGCCCCGCGACTCCCTCATCGTCTTCACCGGCCTCTCCGGTTCGGGCAAGTCCTCGCTCGCCTTCGACACGATCTTCGCCGAGGGCCAGCGCCGCTACGTCGAGTCGCTGTCCTCCTACGCCCGGCAGTTCCTGGGCCAGATGGACAAGCCCGACGTCGACTTCATCGAGGGCCTCTCCCCGGCCGTCTCGATCGACCAGAAGTCCACCTCGCGCAACCCCCGCTCCACCGTCGGCACGATCACCGAGGTCTACGACTACCTCCGGCTGCTGTTCGCGCGGATCGGCCACCCGCACTGCCCCGAGTGCGGCCGCCCGATCGCCCGGCAGTCGCCGCAGCAGATCGTCGACAAGATCCTCGAACTCCCCGAGGGGACGCGGTTCCAGCTGCTCAGCCCACTGGTCAGGGCCCGCAAGGGCGAGTTCGTCGACCTCTTCGCCGACCTGCAGACCAAGGGCTACTCGCGGGCCAGGGTGGACGGCGCGACGATCCAGCTGACCGAGCCGCCGACGCTCAAGAAGCAGGAGAAGCACACCATCGAGGTGGTCATCGACCGCCTGACCGTGAAGAAGAGCGCCCAGCGGCGGCTGACCGACTCGGTGGAGACCGCCCTCAAGCTCTCCGGCGGCACCGTCGTGCTGGACTTCGTCGACCTGGCGGACGACGACCCCGAGCGTGAGCGGATGTACTCCGAGCACCTCTACTGCACCTTCGACGACATCTCCTACGAGGAGTTGGAGCCGCGCTCGTTCTCCTTCAACTCGCCGTTCGGCGCCTGCCCCGAGTGCACCGGCCTCGGCAGCCGGATGGAGGTCGACCCGGAGCTGATCGTCCCGGACGACCAGAAGACCCTGGACGAGGGCGCGATCCACCCCTGGTCGCTCGGCCACACCCGGGAGTACCACCAGCGCATGATCGGCGCGCTGGCCAAGGAGGTGGGCTTCCGCACCGACATCCCCTGGGCCGGGCTGCCGCAGCGCGCCAAGAAGGCGCTGCTGTACGGGCACAACTCCCAGGTGGAGGTGAAGTTCCGGAACCGCTTCGGGCGTGAGCGCTCCTATGTCACCGGCTTCGAGGGCGCGGTGCCCTTCGTGCAGCGCCGGCACTCCGAGTCGGAGACCGACAGCAGCCGGGAGCGCTTCGAGGGCTATATGCGCGAGATCGACTGCCCGGCCTGCCACGGCACCCGGCTGAAGCCGGTGGTGCTCGCGGTGACCATGGCGGGCAAGTCGATCGCCGACGTCTCCGGGATGTCGATCAGCGACTGCGCCGAGTTCCTGGGCGCGATGGAGCTGAGCGAGCGCGAGAAGACCATCGCCGAGCGGGTGCTCAAGGAGGTCAACGAGCGGCTACGGTTCCTGGTCGACGTCGGCCTCGACTACCTCTCGCTGAACCGCGCGGCCGGGACGCTCTCCGGCGGCGAGGCGCAGCGGATCAGGCTCGCCACCCAGATCGGCTCCGGCCTGGTCGGCGTGCTGTACGTGCTGGACGAGCCGTCCATCGGGCTGCACCAGCGGGACAACCACCGGCTGATCGAGACCCTGGTCAGGCTGCGCGACCTGGGCAACACGCTGATCGTGGTGGAGCACGACGAGGACACCATCCGCACCGCCGACTGGGTCGTGGACATCGGCCCCGGCGCGGGCGAGCACGGCGGCCATGTGGTGCACTCCGGCTCCCGCGAGGAACTGCTGGCCAACGAGCGCTCGCTGACCGGGGCGTACCTGTCCGGGCGGCGCAGCATCCCGACGCCGGACGTCCGCCGGCCGGTCGACCCCAAGCGGCAGATCACCGTGCACGGCGCGCGCGAGCACAACCTCCAGGACGTGGACGTGAGCTTCCCGCTGGGGACGCTGACCGCGATCACCGGGGTCTCCGGTTCGGGGAAGTCGACGCTGGTCAACGACATCCTCTACACGCACCTGGCCCGGGAGTTGAACGGCGCGCGGAGCGTCCCCGGGCGGCACACCCGAGTCACCGGCACCGATCTGGTGGACAAGGTGGTGCATGTCGACCAGTCGCCGATCGGCCGCACTCCGCGCTCCAACCCGGCCACCTACACCGGCGTGTTCGACCACGTCCGGCGGCTGTTCGCGGAAACCACCGAGGCGAAGGTGCGCGGCTACCTGCCGGGCCGCTTCTCCTTCAACGTCAAGGGCGGGCGCTGCGAGAACTGCGCCGGCGACGGCACCATCAAGATCGAGATGAACTTCCTGCCGGACGTCTACGTCCCCTGCGAGGTGTGCCACGGGGCCCGCTACAACCGGGAGACCCTGGACGTCCACTTCAAGGGCAAGTCCATCGCCGAGGTGCTGGACATGCCGATCGAGGAGGGCCTGGAGTTCTTCGAGGCGGTCCCGCCGATCGCCCGGCACCTGCGGACGCTGACCGAGGTCGGCCTCGGTTACGTCCGGCTGGGGCAGCCCGCGCCGACCCTGTCCGGCGGCGAGGCGCAGCGGGTGAAGCTCGCCTCCGAGCTGCAGAAGCGCTCCACCGGGCGCACCGTCTACGTCCTGGACGAGCCCACCACCGGGCTGCACTTCGAGGACATCAGCAAGCTGATCAAGGTGCTGACCGGGCTGGTGGACAAGGGCAACACGGTGATCGTGATCGAGCACAACCTGGACGTGATCAAGACCGCGGACTGGGTGGTCGACATGGGCCCCGAGGGCGGCAACGGCGGCGGCCTGGTGGTCGCCGAGGGCACCCCGGAGTACATCGCCACGGTGGGGGAGAGCCACACCGGCAAGTTCCTCCGCGACATCCTCGGCGACCGGGTCTTCGCCGAGGAGGAGGCGCAGGCCGGGTCGGGGAAGAAGCCGGCCGCGAAGAAGGCGGCGGCCAAGAGGACCGTCAAGAAGGCTGTGGGGAAGGCCGCGTCCCGCGCGAAGTAAGCACAGGCAGGCCGCATAGGGTGCACCCGGGACCGCAACCTGTCCCGGGTGCACCGCGTTGTGCGGGGTGTGCCGTTCCGCTGTTCGCCCCTGCTTCCGCACCCTGGAGAGCCCATGTCCCAGCCTGATTCCACCGCCGCCGACTGTGCGAGCTGCTGCGGGCCGTCCCGGCGCGGGGTGCTGCGCGGGGTCGCCGCGGCGGGGGTGGCCGGCGCGGCCGGCGTCGCACTGGCCGCCTGCTCCTCCGGCGGCGGCAAGCCCGCCGCCTCCGGCCCGACCGACATCGGCCCGACCAGCGGCGTCCCGGTCGGCGGCGGCACGATCTACAAGGACGACAAGATCGTGGTGACCCAGCCGACCGCGGGGCAGTTCAAGGCGTTCAGCGCGGTCTGCACGCACGCCGGCTGCCTGGTGGACGCGGTGAAGGACGGCACCATCCAGTGCCCCTGCCACGGAAGCCAGTTCAAGATCTCGGACGGCGCGGTCGCACAGGGCCCGGCCGCCTCCCCGCTGCCCGCCAGGACCGTCACCGTGCAGAACGGCAAGCTGGTGGTCACCGTCTGAGCCGAGCTGTGCGGTGGTGGCCGCGGGGTGTCGGGGGCGGGGACTAGGGTCTGAAGTGTCTCGGCCGATCCGATCGCAGGGGAGTACTCGCATGCCGTGTGCTGGAGCGCGCTGCTGATGGCTGATCCGTCCACCTACCGGCCGGCTCCGGGGCAGATTCCGGTCTCGCCCGGTGTCTACAAGTTCCGGGACGCCGCCTCCCGGGTGATCTACGTCGGCAAGGCCAAGAGCCTGCGGCCGCGGCTGTCGTCGTACTTCCAGGATCTGGCCAACCTGCATCCGCGGACCCGGCAGATGGTCACCACCGCCGCGTCGGTGGAGTGGACCGTGGTCGGCACCGAGGTCGAGGCGCTGCAGCTGGAGTACAGCTGGATCAAGGAGTTCGACCCGCGCTTCAACGTCAAGTACCGGGACGACAAGAGCTATCCCTCGCTCGCGGTGACGCTGAACGAGGAGTTCCCCCGGGTGCAGGTGATGCGCGGCCCGAAGAAGCGCGGGGTGCGCTACTTCGGGCCGTACGGGCACGCCTGGGCGATCCGGGAGACGGTCGACCTGATGCTCCGGGTGTTCCCGGTGCGGACCTGCTCGGCCGGGGTGTTCAAGCGGGCCGAACAGGTCGGCCGGCCCTGCCTGCTGGGCTACATCGGCAAGTGCTCGGCGCCCTGCGTCGGCCGGGTCACCCCGCAGCAGCACCGCGAACTCGCGGAGGAGTTCTGCGACTTCATGGCCGGCCGGACCGGCGCCTACCTGCGCCGGCTGGAACAGGAGATGAAGGAGGCCGCCGCCGAGATGGAGTACGAGCGGGCCGGGCGGCTCCGCGACGACATCGAGGCGCTGAAGCGCGCGATGGAGAAGAACGCGGTGGTCCTGTCCGACGGCACCGACGCTGACCTGCTCGCCATCGCCGAGGACGAGTTGGAGGCCGCGGTGCAGATCTTCCACGTCCGCGGCGGCCGGGTCCGCGGCCAGCGCGGCTGGGTCACCGACAAGGTCGAGAACGTGGACACGGCCGGCCTGGTCGAGCACGCCCTGCTCCAGCTCTACGGCGAGGAGACCGGCGAGGCGGTCCCGCGCGAGGTGCTGGTGCCGGCCCTGCCGGACCCGGTGGAGCCGGTCGCGGTGTGGCTCGGCGAGCGCCGCGGCAGCGCGGTGGACCTGCGGGTCCCGCAGCGCGGCGACAAGCGCGAGCTGATGGTCACCGTGGAGCGCAACGCGGCCCAGGCGCTGGCGCTGCACAAGACCAAGCGCGCCTCCGACCTCACCACCCGCAGCGTCGCGCTGCAGGAGATCGCCGACGCGCTCGGCCTCGACGCCGCTCCACTGCGGATCGAGTGCTACGACATCTCGCACCTGCAGGGTCAGGACGTGGTGGCGTCGATGGTGGTGTTCGAGGACGGGCTGGTCCGCAAGAGCGAGTACCGCCGCTTCGCGATCAAGGGCTTCGAGGGCCAGGACGACGTCCGCTCGATGCACGAGGTGATCACCCGCCGCTTCAGGCACACCGAGAAGGCCGCCGACCGGGACGAGGAGACCGGGAAGCCGCGCCGCTTCGCCTACCCGCCGCAGCTGATCGTGGTGGACGGCGGCGAGCCGCAGGTGGCCGCGGCGCAGCGGGCGCTGATGGAGCTGGGCGTGCACGACGTCGCCCTGTGCGGCCTGGCCAAGCGGCTGGAGGAGGTCTGGCTGCCCGGCGAGGACGACCCGGTGGTGCTGCCGCGCAGCTCCGAGGGCCTCTACCTGTTGCAGCGGGTCCGTGACGAGGCGCACCGCTTCGCCATCACCTACCAGCGGCAGAAGCGCGCCAAGCGGCTCACCGCGGGCGCCCTGGACACCGTGCCCGGACTCGGCGAGAGCCGGCGGCAGGCACTGCTGAAGCACTTCGGCTCGCTGAAGCGGCTGAAAGCGGCGACGGTGGAGGAGATCTGCGAGGTCCCCGGCGTCGGACGGCGTACGGCGGAGGCCGTCGTCGCAGCGTTGGCCTCCCGTACACCTGCCGCTCCCGTGGTGAACACCGCGACGGGTGAGATCGTGGAGGAGAGTGGGGAGAGTAGCGGCTCCGTCACTCGTCCGAGTGATTCAGGGAAGCCGCAGGCAGCGACCGGCGTTGTCAGTAGCGAGAGACACGACCAAGGGGAGAGCACGTGAGTGAGTCCGGCGGTGAGACCGTACCCGAGCTGGTGATCATCTCCGGGATGTCCGGAGCCGGCCGCAGTACGGCCGCGAAGTGCCTGGAGGACCTGGGCTGGTACGTGGTCGACAACCTGCCGCCGTCGCTGATACCGACCATGGTCGACCTCGGCGCCCGCTCGCAGGGCGCGGTGGCGCGGATAGGCGCCGTCGTGGACGTCCGCGGACGCAGCTTCTTCGACGACCTGCTGGCCTCGCTGGAGGACCTGGAGAAGCGCGGCGTGCGACTGCGCGTCGTCTACCTGGAGGCCTCGGACGACGCCCTGGTGCGCCGGTTCGAGAGCGTCCGCCGCCCGCACCCGCTGCAGGGCGACGGCCGGATCGTGGACGGCATCGCCCAGGAGCGCACTCTGCTGCGCGACCTGCGCGGCGAGGCCGACCTGGTGATCGACACCTCCGGCCTGAACGTGCACGAGCTGCGGGCCAAGCTGGACGCGCAGTTCTCCGACGACACCGAGCCGCAGCTGCGGGCCACGGTGATGTCCTTCGGCTTCAAGTACGGCCTGCCGGTGGACGCCGACCTGGTGGTGGACTGCCGGTTCCTGCCCAACCCGCACTGGGTGCCGGAGCTGCGCGCCCGTACCGGGACCGACGACGAGGTGGCCCGCTACGTCTTCGACCAGCCGGGCGCCAAGGAGTTCCTGGACCAGTACGCCGAGATCCTGCGCATCGTCACCGACGGCTACCGCCGCGAGGGCAAGCGGTACCTGACGCTTGCCGTAGGCTGCACCGGAGGCAAGCACCGCAGCGTTGCGATGTCCGAGCGCCTGGCCAAGCGTCTGACGGCCGACGGACTCGAAACGGTGCTGGTGCACCGGGACATGGGGCGCGAGTAGCACACAGGCGGGTTGCCGCGCAGGGCAGCAAAAGGGGCACGGGTGGCGTCGCACATCGTTGCCGGACGACAGGGCCGAGGCCGTCACGGCGCTCCGCGGATCACCGCTCTCGGCGGTGGGCAGGGGCTGGCCGCGTCGCTGCGCGCGCTGCGCAGACTCACCGGCGAGCTGACCGCGGTGGTCACCGTCGCCGACGACGGCGGCTCCAGTGGTCGGCTGCGGGCCGAGCTGGGCGTGCTGCCCCCGGGCGACCTGCGCAAGGCGCTGGCCGCGCTGTGCGGCGACGACGAGTGGGGCAGGACCTGGTCCGAGGTGATCCAGCACCGCTTCCAGAGCGACGGGGACCTGCACGGCCACGCCGTCGGCAACCTGCTGATCGTGGCGCTCTGGGAGAAGCTCGGCGACCCGGTGGAGGCCCTGGCCTACGTCGGGAAGCTGCTCGGCGCGCACGGCCGGGTGCTGCCGATGTCGGCGGTGCCGCTGGACATCGAGGCGGTGGTGCGCGGCATCGACCCGGCCCACCCGGACCGGCTGGACACCGTGCGCGGCCAGGCCGAGGTGGCGGTCACCCCGGGCGAGGTGCAGTCGGTGCGGCTGCTTCCGCAGGACCCGCCCGCGGTGCCGGAGGCGGTGGCCGCCGTGCGCGAGGCGGACTGGGTGGTGCTCGGCCCCGGCTCCTGGTTCACCAGCGTGCTGCCGCACCTGATGGTCCCGGAGCTGCGCGCCGCGCTGGTGCAGACCCGCTCCCGCAAGGTGCTGGCGCTCAACCTGGTGGCGCAGCCGGGGGAGACCGAGGGCTTCTCCCCGCAGCGCCACCTGGAGGTGCTCGGGGCGCACGCCCCCGAGCTGACGGTCGACTTCGTCCTCGCGGACGAGGCGGCCGTGGCCGACCCGGAGGCGCTGCGCAGCGCGGCCAAGCGGTTGGGCGCCGAACTCGTGCTCGACAGCGTCGCGGTCGGCTCGGCGCCGGGGCGACACGACCCGGAGCTTCTGGCCGCAGCGTACGACCGGATCTTCAGAATGCATGGAAGGATCGCGCCATGGCGATGACGGCAGCGGTGAAGGACGAGATCAGCCGGCTACCCGTCACCCGGGCATGCTGCCGCAAGGCGGAGGTGTCGGCGATCCTGCGGTTCGCGGGCGGTCTGCACATTGTGAGCGGACGCATCGTGATCGAGGCGGAGCTGGACACCGGAGTCGCGGCGAGGCGACTGCGCAAGGACCTCCTGGAGATCTTCGGACACTCCTCGGAGCTTGTGGTGATGGCCCCCGGCGGTCTGCGACGCGGAAGCCGGTACGTGGTGCGCGTGGTGAAGGACGGCGACCTGCTGGCCCGGCAGACGGGCCTGGTGGACGGGCGCGGACGGCCGATCCGGGGGCTTCCCCCGGCGGTGGTCTCCGGGGCGACCTGCGACGCCGAGGCGGCCTGGCGCGGGGCCTTCCTGGCGCACGGCTCGCTCACCGAGCCCGGCAGGTCCTCCTCGCTGGAGATCACCTGCCCCGGCTCGGAGGCGGCGCTGGCCCTGGTCGGCGCGGCCCGGCGGCTCGGCATCCCGGCGAAGGCCCGCGAGGTGCGCGGGGTGGACCGGGTGGTGATCCGCGACGGCGACGCCATCGGGGCGCTGCTGACCCGGCTCGGCGCGCACGAGTCGGTGCTGGCCTGGGAGGAGCGGCGGATGCGCCGCGAGGTCCGGGCGACCGCCAACCGGCTGGCCAACTTCGACGACGCCAACCTGCGCCGCTCGGCGCGGGCCGCGGTCGCGGCCGGGGCGCGGGTGCAGCGGGCGCTGGAGATCCTCGGCGAGGAGGTCCCGGAGCACCTGGCCGCGGCCGGGCGGCTGCGGATGGAGCACAAGCAGGCCTCGCTGGAGGAGCTGGGCTCGCTGGCCGACCCGCCGCTGACCAAGGACGCGGTGGCCGGGCGGATCCGGCGGCTGCTGGCGATGGCCGACAAGCGGGCCTCGGAGCTGGGGCTGCCCAGCACCGAGCACAACCTGTCGGAGTCGGACTCCTATGCGTCCGAGGAGATGGCAGTCCACTGAAATACCGGCGAAATTCCGGTGAAACCCAGCCGAATGCCGTCCGCGGACCCCTGGTCCAGGGCGGCTTTCGCTGGTTATGGGCCCGTACGGGCGGGCTGATGTGCCCTCGGCCACTGCCGCGGGGTAGGGTTTTAAGCGGTCGGGGACATCCCATTCCAGCTCGTCGGCGTACAGCGCCGGCGTACCAGCGAGGAGATCGGTTCGTGACGATCCGGGTAGGCATCAACGGGTTCGGCCGCATTGGCCGTAACTTCTTCCGCGCGGTCATCTCCCAGGGCGCGGACATCGAGATCGTGGGTGTCAACGACCTCACCGACACCAAGACTCTGGCGCACCTGCTCAAGTACGACTCGACCCTGGGCACCTTCCAGGCCGAGGTGACCCACACCGACGACAGCATCACCGTCGACGGCAAGACCTTCAAGGTCACCGCCGAGCGCGACCCCGCCGCCCTCGGCTGGGCCGCCCTGGGCGCCGACGTCGTGATCGAGTCCACCGGCTTCTTCACCAAGGCCGAGCAGGCCAAGAAGCACATCACGGCCGGCGCCAAGAAGGTCCTGATCTCGGCCCCCGCCTCCGACGAGGACATCACCATCGTCATGGGCGTGAACGACGACAAGCTCGACGTCGCGAAGCACAGCATCATCTCCAACGCCTCCTGCACCACCAACTGCGTGGCGCCGATGGCGAAGGTGCTGCACGAGTCGTTCGGCATCGTCAAGGGCATGATGACGACGATCCACGCGTACACCAACGACCAGGTCACCCTGGACTTCCCGCACAAGGACCTGCGTCGCGCCCGCGCCGCGGCCCTGAGCATCATCCCGACCTCCACCGGTGCCGCCAAGGCCACCGCGCTGGTGCTGCCGGAGCTCAAGGGCAAGCTGGACGGCACCTCGCTGCGCGTCCCGGTCCCGACCGGCTCGATCACCGACCTGGTGGTGGACCTGGAGCGCGAGGTCACCAAGGACGAGGTCAACGCCGCGTTCCAGAAGGCCTCGCAGGGCAGCCTGAAGGGCTACCTGTACTACAACGAGGACGAGATCGTCTCCCGCGACATCGTCAACTCGCCGTACTCCTGCATCTTCGACGCGCCGCTGACCATGGTCCAGGGCAACCAGGTGAAGATCTTCGGCTGGTACGACAACGAGTGGGGCTACTCCAACCGCCTGGTCAACCTGACCACCCTGGTCGGTGGCCAGCTCTGACGAGCGGCTTCGCAGTAGGCACGACGTGAGCCAGGGTCCGGACAACCGACGTCCGGGCCCTGCTTTCGGTGTTCCCCCGTCCGTCGCCACCTCCACAGGAGACTCCTGACCGTGCAGACCATCGACGACCTCGACGTCGCCGGCAAGCGGGTATTCGTCCGCGCCGACCTCAATGTGCCGCTGTCCGGCACCGACATCACCGACGACGGCCGGATCCGCGCCGTCGCGCCCACGATCGCCAAGCTGGCCGCGGCCGGCGCCAAGGTGATCGTCGCCTCCCACCTCGGCCGTCCCAAGGGCGCGCCGGAACCGCAGTACAGCCTGGCCCCGGTCGCCGTGCGGCTCGGTGCCATCCTTCAAGAGGACTACAGCCTGGGCCAGGAGGTGGCCTTCGCCACCGACACCGTCGGCGACAGCGCCGCCGCGACCGTGGCTGCGCTGGGGGACGGCCAGGTCGCGCTGCTGGAGAACCTGCGCTTCAACGCCGGCGAGACCAGCAAGGACGACGCCGAGCGCGGCGCCTTCGCGGACCGGCTGGCCGCCCTGGCCGACCTCTACGTCGGCGACGGCTTCGGCGCGGTGCACCGCAAGCACGCCTCGGTGTTCGACCTCCCGGCCCGGCTGCCGCACGCGGTTGGCCTGCTGATCGCGACCGAGGTCGGCGTGCTGAAGCGGCTCACCGAGCAGGTCGAGCGCCCCTACGTGGTGGTGCTCGGCGGCTCCAAGGTCTCCGACAAGCTCGGCGTGATCGACAACCTGCTGGGCAAGGCCGACCGGATCCTCATCGGCGGCGGCATGGCCTTCACCTTCCTCAAGGCGCAGGGCCACGACGTCGGCGCCAGCCTGCTGCAGGAGGACCAGATCCCGGTCGTGCTGGAGTACCTGGAGCGGGCCGAGAAGAACGGCGTGGAGTTCGTGCTGCCGGTCGACGTCGCGGTCTCCGGGTCGTTCCCCGACCTGAAGACCAAGGCGAGGGTCGAGGACTTCGAGGTCGTCCCCGCCGACGCGATGCCGGCCGGGAAGCTCGGCCTGGACCTCGGCCCGGCCACCGGCGAGCTGTTCGCCGCCAAGCTGGCCGACGCGCGGACGGTGTTCTGGAACGGCCCGATGGGCGTGTTCGAGCACCCCGACTTCGCCGCGGGCACCCGCGCTGTCGCCGAGGCGCTGGCCGAGGGCGACGCCTTCTCGGTGGTCGGCGGCGGCGACTCGGCCGCGGCCGTACGCATCCTGGGCTTCGACGAGAAGAAGTTCGGACACATCTCGACGGGTGGCGGCGCCAGCCTCGAATACCTGGAGGGCAAGACCCTCCCCGGCCTGGCCGCACTGGAGAACTGAGCGACATGACTGCTGCACGCACCCCGCTGATGGCGGGCAACTGGAAGATGAACCTCAACCACCTGGAGGCCATCGCCCACACCCAGAAGCTGTTCTTCGCGCTGACCGACAAGGACTACGCGTCGGTCGAGGTCGCCGTCCTGCCGCCGTTCACCGACCTGCGCTCGGTGCAGACCCTGGTCGACGGCGACAAGATGAAGATCAAGTACGGCGCCCAGGACATCTCGGCGCAGGACTCCGGCGCCTACACCGGCGAGATCTCCGGCCCGATGCTCTCCAAGCTGAAGTGCGCCTATGTCGCCATCGGCCACTCGGAGCGGCGCCAGTACCACGGCGAGAACGAGGAGATCGTCAACGCCAAGGTCAAGGCCGCGTTCCGGAACGGCATCGTGCCGATCCTCTGCGTCGGCGAGGGCCTGGACATCCGCAAGGCGGGCGACCAGGTCGGCTACACCCTGGCCCAGCTGGACGGCGCCCTGGACGGCGTCCCGGCCGAGCAGGCCGAGCAGATCGTGGTGGCTTACGAGCCGGTCTGGGCCATCGGCACCGGCGAGGTGGCCACCCCGGAGGACGCCCAGGAGGTCTGCGGCGCGATCCGGGCCCGGCTGGCCGAGCTGTACGACCAGGAGCTGGCCGACAAGGTCCGGGTCCTCTACGGCGGTTCGGTGAAGTCGTCGAACGCGGCCGGGATCATGGCCAAGCCGGACGTGGACGGCGCCCTGATCGGCGGCGCGGCCCTCGACGCCGAGGAGTTCGTGAGGATCGTGCGCTACCGGGACCAGGCGGTAGGCTGATCGCGGTCTAGAGTGGGCGGGGCCGGCACCCGGACGTTGTCCGCAGTCCGGCCCTGCCGCATACTGTGCCCGACACTGGTTTCGAGAGATTGGTCCCGCCGTGATCCTCGGCTTCTCGATCGCGCTGATCTTCTTCAGCGTGATGATGGTTGCCCTCGTCCTGCTGCACAAGGGCAAGGGCGGCGGTCTCTCCGACATGTTCGGTGGCGGCATGTCCTCCACCGGTGGTGGCTCGGCAGTCGCGGAGCGCAACCTCGACCGCATCACCATCTTCATGGGGATCGCCTGGTTCGCCTGCATCATCATCCTGTCGCTGCTGCTCAAGGCCAAGAACGGCTGAGCAGGCAGCATCCTTTGCTGACGGAGTGTCGTCCGGCCGCCTATCATGAGTGACAGTCGTCACCGGTGGCGGTGTCGGACGGCACTTATGCGGTCCGTACACTGGGACGACTCCGTCGGAGAAGGGGGGCGACGGGACACTGTGGGGGCCGAGCCTCGGGGGCGCGGATTCCTCCCACGTGACTATCGCATCGCACCAGCACGCAGGGAGTCAGACCGTGGCAAGTGGCAACGCCATCCGTGGCAGCAGGGTCGGGGCAGGCCCCATGGGGGAAGCCGAGCGCGGCGAGTCCGCTCCTCGCCTCCGCATCTCCTTCTGGTGCGCGAACGGGCATGAGACCCGCCCGTCCTTCGCGTCCGACGCGCAGATCCCGGAGACCTGGGACTGCCCGCGCTGCGGCTTCCCGGCCGGTCAGGACGAGGAGAACCCGCCGGCCCCGCCGCGCACCGAGCCCTACAAGACCCACCTCGCCTACGTCCGCGAGCGTCGCAGCGACGCCGACGGCGAGGCGATCCTGGCCGAGGCGCTGGCGAAGCTCCGCGGCGAGATCTGAGCAGCGCGACAGCACGGCGCGGTACCACAGGGGCACTCCCGGGCAGCTACCTCACCAGTGGCCCGGTGGTGCCCTTCCGCGCGTCCAGGACCAGGCGGCGGCAGGCGGACGGCGAGCCCCAGGCCGAGCGGAGCACCCGGGCCCGGCGGATCCACAGCGACAGGTCGAACTCGTCGGTGTAGCCGATCGCGCCGTGCAGTTGCAGTGCGGCCCTGGCGGCGGCGTAGCCGGCGTCGCCGCAGGCGGCCTTGGCGGCGTGGAGGTCGGGGCCGGTCAGGTCCAGGGCCGCGGCGTGGAGCAGCGGTTCGGCGAACTCCAGCCGCAGCAGCACGTCGGCCAGCCGGTGCTTCACCGCCTGGAAGCCGCCGATCGGGCTGCCGAACTGGACCCGGGTGGCGGCGTACGCAGCGGTGGCGGCCAGCAGCCGCCGGCCGGCGCCCAGGGCGAGGGCCGCGGTGCAGAGCACGGCCACGGCGGTGGCGCGCTCCGGGTCCACGGCGGCGACGCGGGTGAGCGGTCCGGGGCGGGCCAGCAGCCGGGCCGGGTCCAGCGAGGGGCGCAGCGGGCCGTGCCCGGCGGCGGTGTGCAGGACGCCGCCGTCGACCGTCAGCACCGCGTCGGCGAGGTCCGGGTCGGCGGCGTACGGACTCTCGGCGGGCAGCGCCAGGGTGAGCACGGCGTCGCCCGCGGCGACCCGGGGCAGCAGTTCGGCGGCGAGCGGGGTGCCGTCCAGCAGCACGCTCGCGGCGAAGCTCTCGGCCAGCGGGCCGGGGACCGCGTGACGGCCCAACTCGACGCAGGCGAGCGCCAGTTCGAGTGGCATCAGACCGGTTCCGGTGAACCGCTCGGGCACCGCGAGGGCGAACAGGTCGCTGGCCGCCAGCCGCTTCCACAGGGCCCGCAGCGGGGCCGGATCACCGGCGGCACGCGCCCTGATCACCGCCGGGACGTCGGCGGCGGTCAGCAGCGCGTCCAGTCCTGCGCCGAAGTCGCGCTGCTCGGTGCTGAGCAGGAATCTCATCCACGCCGTCCCCGGGGCAGGCCGAGCAGCCGCTCGGCGACGATGTCGCGCTGGATCTCGTTGGTGCCGCCGTAGATGGGTCCGGCCAGGGCGAAGACATAGCCCTCGGACCAGTCGTCCTCGGCGGCGCCGTCGAGGAGTTCGCCGTCCGGGCCGAGCAGGTCGAGTGCCGTCTCGTGCAGGGCGATGTCGAGTTCGGACCAGAAGATCTTGTTGAGGCTGGACTCCGCGCCGAGGCTCCCGCCCTCGGTGATCCGGGCCGCGGCGGCGAAGCCGAACAGCTGGTAGGCGCGGGCCCGGACGACCACGTCCGCGACCCGTTCGGCGAGCGCGGTGTCCGCCGGGTCGCCGACCGTCCGCCACAGCGCCACCAGCCGGTCGGCGGCGGCCAGGAAGCGTCCGGGGCTGCGCAGGGTCAGCCCGCGCTCGTTGCCCGCGGTGCTCATCGCCGCCCGCCAGCCCTGGCCGGGCTCGCCGATGACGTCCCGGTCCGGGACGAACACGGCGTCCAGGAAGATCTCCGCGAAGGCCGGCCTGCCGTCCAGGCGGCCGATCGGACGGACCGTCACCCCCGGTGCGTCCAGCGGGAACATCAGATAGCTGAGCCCGCGGTGCGGTGCGCCGGACTCGGCCAGCGGGGTGGACCGGAACAGCCCGAAGGCCCGGTCGGCGAAGGCCGCCCGGGAGGACCAGGTCTTGGCCCCGTCCAGCAGCCAGCCGCCTTCGGTGCGGCGGGCGGTGGAGCGCAGCGCGGCCAGGTCGCTGCCCGCGCCGGGTTCGGACCAGGCCTGGGCCCAGACGCACCCGCCGCCCGCCATCGGCGGCAGCACCCGGGCCCGCTGCTCGGCGCTGCCGTGCTCGAACAGGGTGGGCGCGAGCAGGTTGATGCCGTTCTGGGTGACCCGTCCCGGGGCGCCTGCGGCGTAGTACTCCTCCTCGAAGACCAGCCACCGCAGCAGGCTCGCGCCCCGCCCGCCGTACTCCTCCGGCCAGGAGACCACGGCCCAGCGGTCGGCCTGCAGCTCCTGCTCCCAGAGCCGGTGCGCGGCGAAACCGGCCTCGGTCTCCAGCGAGGGCAGCCGCCGGGCCGGCACGTGCGCGGCCAGCCAGGCCCGTGCCTCGGCGCGGAACTCGCGGTCTTCTTCGCTGAACTGAAGGTCCATCAGCTCTGGCCCGCTCGGGCGGCGGCGGCCTTCATCGCGGCGGCGTCCATCCCGCCGAGGGAGTCGGCCGCGGTCTCGGCGTTGTGGGCGTGGGCGAGGTGGTGCAACCCGAAGACCGAGTCCAGGCCGCTGTGCAGGCCCTGCAGGTCCTCGGCCTGGTTGACGGCCCGTTTGGTCAGGGCGAGGCCCATGGTCGGCATCTCGGCGATCCTGGCGGCCAGCGCCATGGTCGCGGAGTGCAGCTCGGCCCGGGGCACGATCCGGTTCACCATGGCCAGCTCGTAGGCGCGTTGCGCGGACATCCGGTCGCCGGTGTAGAGGAACTCCTTGGCGATCCGCGGCGGCAGCACCCAGGGGTGGGCGAAGTACTCGACCCCGGGGATGCCCATCCGCACCACCGGGTCGGCGAAGAAGGCGTCCTCACTGGCCACGATCAGGTCGCAGACCCAGGCCAGCATCAGCCCGCCGGCCACGCAGGCCCCGTGCACCGAGGCGATCACCGGCTTGGGCAGCTCGCGCCAGCGGCGGCACATGCCGAGGTAGACCTCGGACTCGCGGGCGTAGCGGCTCTCCGCGCCCTGCCGCTCGGAGTGGTCCCACCACAGCGAGGCCCGGCGTTCGAAGGGGAGGTGCGCGTCGCGCCCCGGGGTGCCGATGTCGTGCCCGGCGGAGAAGTGCGGGCCGGCGCCGCGCAGCACCGCGACCTTGACCTCGGGGTCCTCGGCGGCGCGGTAGAAGGCCTGGTCAAGGGCGTAGGTCATGGCGGAGTTCTGGGCGTTGCGGTAGTCCGGGCGGTTCAGGGTGACCAGGGCGACCGGCCCCTGGCGCTCGTAGAGGACGACCTCGGGCTCGGCTGGCATGACTGCCTCTCCTTCCCTAACAAGTGTTTGGTAGGTTAACGTGCGGGTAGTCGGGCGTCGAGAGGTGGAGCGCTTCATGCCCAGCACCAGCACACCCCCCGCCTATCCGCCGGGGCACCGGCTGCTGGCCGGGCGCGGCGCCGTGGTCACCGCCGCCGCCGGGGCCGGAATCGGCGGGGCGACCGCGCGACGGCTGCTGGAGGAGGGCGCGGACGTGGTCCTCGGCGACGCGCACGCCCGGCGGCTGGACGAGACGGTGGCGGCGCTGGCGGAGGAGTTCGGCCCGGACCGGGTCGGCGGCACCGCCTGCGACGTCACTGACGAGGCACAGGTCGCCGCGCTGCTGGCGCTGGCCGAGGCCCGGCACGGACGGCTCGACATCCTGGTCAACAACGCCGGTCTCGGCGGGACCGCGCCGCTGGTCGAGATGACCGACGAGCAGTGGGACCGGGTGCTGGACGTCACCCTGACCGGCACCATGCGCTGCACCCGGGCGGCGCTGCGCCGGTTCCGGGAGTCCGGCACCGGCGGCGTGATCGTCAACAACGCCTCGGTGGTGGGCTGGCGGGCCCAGGCCGGGCAGGCGCACTACGCGGCGGCGAAGGCCGGGGTGATGGCGCTGACCCGCTGCGCGGCGGTGGAGGCGGCGGAGTTCGGGGTCCGGGTGAACGCGGTGGCGCCGAGTCTGGCCATGCACCCGCACCTGGCCAAGGTCACCACCCCGGAACTGCTGGAGCGGCTGACCGCGGCCGAGGCGTTCGGGCGGTACGCCGAGCCGTGGGAGGTGGCGAATGTCATCGTCTTCCTGGCGAGCGGATACTCGTCCTACATGACCGGGGAGATCGTCTCCGTGAGCAGCCAGCACCCGTGACACCGTGAAGACCCGTGACACCGTGAAGAGATGAGCGAAGCAGCGATGACGTCCCAGGCGAAGACGGCGGCGGCGGGCCGGCGCGGTGAGCTGCTGGCCACCGCGGCGCAGGTGTTCGCGCGGCAGGGCTACGACGCCACCACGGTCCGGGAGATCGCCGACGCCGCCGGAATCCTGGCCGGCAGCCTCTACTACCACTTCGACTCCAAGGAGTCGATGCTGGACGAGATCCTCTCCGGCTTCCTGACCGAGCTGTGGACCGGCTACGACGCGGTCCTCGCGGCCGGTCTCGGGCCCAGGGAGACGCTGGAGGCCCTGGTCGGCCAGTCCTTCCGGGAGATCGACCGGCACCGCGACGCGGTCGCCATCTACCAGCGCGAACGGCATCTGGCCGGGCAGCCCAGGTTCGCCTACCTCGCCGACTCGATGAGCCGGTTCGAGGCCGCCTGGCAGGGGACGCTGGAACGCGGGGTCGCGGCCGGGGAGTTCCGCTCCGACCTGGACCTCCGGCTGGCGTACCGCTTCGTCCGCGACACGGTCTGGGTCGCCGCGTCCTGGTACCGGCCCGGCGGCAGGCACGATGCCGGGACCATCGCCCGGCAGTACCTCAGCATGCTGCTGGACGGCATCAACATCCGCTGATCAGAAGGAGAACCACGTCATCATGCCCGAGGCATACATCGTCGAAGCCGTACGCACTCCGGTGGGGCGCCGCGGCGGCGGCCTCTCCGCCGCGCATCCCGCGGATCTGGGCGCGCATGTGCTCAGGGCGCTGGTCCAGCGGTCCGGGATCGACCCGGCACTGGTCGAGGACGTGGTCTTCGGCTGCCTGGACACGGTCGGCCCGCAGGCCGGCGACATCGCCCGCACCTGCTGGCTGGTCGCGGGGCTGCCAGAGGAGGTGCCCGGCGTCACCATCGACCGGCAGTGCGGGTCCTCGCAGCAAGCGGTGCACTTCGCTGCGCAGGCGGTGATGTCGGGGACCAGCGACCTGGTGGTCGCGGGCGGCACCCAGAGCATGTCGCAGATCCCGATCGCGTACTCCTCCCGTGAGGCGGCTCTGCCGCTGGGCCTGACCGAAGGCCCGTACGCCGGGTCGATCGGCTGGCGCGAGCGGTACGGCGACCAGCCGGTGAACCAGTTCCACGGCGCCGAGCTGATCGCGCAGAAGTGGGACATCTCGCGGGAGGAGATGGAGCGCTTCGCGCTGCGGTCGCACCAGCGCGCCGCCCGCGCGATCGACGAGGGACGGTTCGACCGGGAGATCGCGCCGTACGGGGAGGTGCGGCAGGACGAGGGCCCGCGC
The DNA here is from genome assembly GCF_042510955.1 of Streptacidiphilus cavernicola. NCBI lineage: Bacteria > Bacillati > Actinomycetota > Actinomycetes > Kitasatosporales > Streptomycetaceae > Streptacidiphilus > Streptacidiphilus cavernicola. Next base: position 25,774 of record NZ_JBHFAB010000039.1, on the reverse strand, counting down.
CGGGACACCACGCTGGAGAAGATGGCCGGACTGAAGCCGCTGACCGAAGGGGGGCGGCTGACTGCCGCGGTCTCCTCGCAGGTGTCCGACGGTGCGTCGGCGATGCTGATCGCCTCGGAACGGGCGGTCGCCGAGTACGGACTCACGCCGCGGGCCCGGGTGCATCACCTGTCGGTGCGCGGCGAGGACCCGATCCGGATGCTCTCCGCGCCCATTCCGGCGACGGCGTACGCGCTGAAGAAGGCCGGGATGACCATCGAGGACATGGACCTGGTCGAGATCAACGAGGCGTTTGCCCCGGTGGTGCTGGCCTGGCTGAAGGAGACCGGAGCGGATCCTGACAGGGTCAACGTCAACGGCGGCGCGATCGCGCTGGGGCATCCGCTGGGCGCGACCGGGGTTCGGCTGATGACCACGCTGCTGAACGAGCTGGAGCGGACGGGGGGTCGGTACGGCCTGCAGACCATGTGCGAGGGGGGCGGGCAGGCCAACGTCACCATCATCGAACGGTTGTAGGGGCGGGCTGGGAGACGGGGTGGCTGTGGGGCGGCGGGTGCGGCTCACGGACGAAAACCAGCGGGGCGCGGCTACGCGGTAGTGCCCGGTGGGGTCGTGCGACCGTACCCGCGGCTGGCGGTGGTCACGCTCGGTCTCGCTGCCGCTCGACGGCCAACTACGGCAGCAGGGGAGGGGCGGGCCGCCGTAGGCCCGTGACGGCTGGGGCGATCCGCGGGTGGGGGCGGGGTGCGATCCGTGCGGGGCAGGGCTCAATCCGTGCGGGACGGGGGCGCGATCCGTGCGGGGTAGGGCGCAAGGTCCTCGCTCCATGCTCCACGCCCCCCGCTCCTGCTCATCCCGCAGCGGGCCTCACCCTGCCCCCGGCTCTTGTAGTTGGCTGCTTTGCGCCGGAGGCGCGAGACGGGGCGGTTGCCGCCGGTACGGTGAAGGCCGACCCCACCGGCGCAGCGTGTCGTGATCCGGGCGCCTGGTCGTCTCTCACGCTCTCGGGAGGCGCTGGGTCAGGACGTCCACTGCCTCCGCCATGATGCGGTCGATCAGTTCCTGGACCGACGGGAGGTCGTCGATCAGGCCCGCTATCTGGCCGGAGGCCATCACGCCCAGGTCGGTGCGGCCGTCGACCATCGCGGCCTTGAGCATCATCGGGGTGTTGGCGGCGAGCAGCAGTTGACTCCAGCTCAGATCGTGGGCGCGGCGCATGGCCAGGCCGTCGTGGAGCAGCGCACGCAGGCTCAGGCCGGAGTCCGCGCGGAAGGCGGCGGCATGCCGCCCCGCCCGTACCAGCGCCCTGGTCCGTCCCGAACGGTCAAGCGCCTTGACCAGTTCGCTGCGCAGCATCCGGTGCGGCAGGCCGTCCACCTTCGTGGTGACCACGATGTCGTTGACCCCGGCGGCCAGGTAGCAGGCCTTCACCGGGTCCGGGACGGTGCTGTCCGAGGTGAGCAGGAAGCGGGTGCCCATGGCGACGCCCGCCGCGCCGAAGGCGAGCGCGGCGACCAGGCCGCGGCCGTCGCGGAAGCCGCCTGCGGCGATCACCGGGAGGTCGACAGCGTCGACCACCTGCGGCAGCAGCACGGTGGTGGCGACCTGCCCGGTGTGCCCGCCGCCCTCGCCGCCCTGGACCAGGACCGCGTCCGCGCCCCACGCCGCGACCTTCTCGGCGTGCCGCCGGGCGCCGATGCTGGGGATGACGACCACACCCGCGTCCTTCAGCCGGGCGATCAGCTCGCGCGAGGGGGCCAGCGCGAAGGAGGCGACCCTGACCCCCTCCTTGATGACGATGTCCGCCCGCTCGACGGCGTCGCCCGCGTCCGCGCGCAGGTTCACCCCGAACGGCGCGTCCGTGCGCTCCTTCACCTCCCGTACCGCAGCCAGTAGTTGACCCGGCGTCATGGTCGCCGAGGCAAGGATGCCGAGGCCACCCGCACGGGCGGTGGCGGTGACCAGCCGGGGCCCGGCGACCCAGCCCATGCCGGTCTGCACGATCGGATGCCGCACCCCGACCAACCGCGTCAGCGGAGTCTCCAACCGCGGCGGCGCCCCCTGCGGCGCCTCTCCTCGCGGCAGCGCCATCACCGCACCTCGCGGTCCCGCGCCCCGCGCGGGTCCAGGACGTCGCGGATCAGCCGCAGCTCCTCGGCCGAGGGATCACGGGTGGCCGGTGTCTGCCGCGGCAGGAACAGCGGGAAGCCGGTTGCCTCGACCACCTGGTCGACGCTCACCCCGGGGTGCACCGAGACCAGCCGGATCGCCCGCCCCGGCCCGCCGAAGTCCAGCACCGCCAGGTCGGTGACGATCCGCCGCAGGTCGTGGAAGCGGGCCGCCGCGCCGCTCAGCCGGTGCTGCCCGACGCCGCAGACCAGGTCCACCCGGTCGACGAAGACCCGGCGGCTGTGCCGGGGGATCCAGTAGCTGGTGGGGTTGTTGGCGGTGTTGCCGGGCGCGCCGCGCACCCCCAGCAGTTGCCGGGCCGGTCGAGGCCAGTCGCCGATGGCGGAGATGTTCTGGTTGCCGTACCGGTCGAGCTGGCTGGCGCCCATCATCACGTGCCGGTGGCCGCGGGCCACCAGATCCAGGTGCCGCCGGTACGGCAGCCAGCCCTCCACCGCGGTCGGGGTCGCGCCCAGCGCGGGCACGTCGGCGGAGAGCAGCGCCTCGCCGTCGGTGATCAGCAGGTCCGGTGCGAAGGTGAGCTTGGCCAGCCGGGCGCCGATGGTCGGGACCGTGCCCATCGCGGCGGCCAGTACCTCCCCGTCGCCGCGCCAGGCCTCGGCGCAGGCGATGACGCAGTACTCGGCCCTGGTGATCCCGTCGGTCATCGGTCGGCCTCCGCTGCGTGGGCGGCGAAGGCGGTGACGGCGGCCTGGTAGTCGGCCTCGTCGCCGGAGAGGAAGCGTTCGGTGAAGGCGCCCCAGGCGTCCGGGTCGGCGGCGGCGCGGACGTAGCCGCGCTGGAATGCCTCGTCGCGCTCGTAGTCGGGGGCGCAGGAGGTGAAGTGCGCGCCGTTCGGGGCCTCCACCACGCCGGTGACGTCATGACGGGGGATCAGCAGCGAGGCCGGGCCGCCCTCCTTGAGCAGGTCGGCGGTGTCGACCAGCCGCTCGCAGCTGAGGTAGGCGGCGTCGGCGGCGGCGGCGAAGAGGTCGTCCATGTACGGGTCGGGGCCGAGATACTGCCCGTTGCCGGAGCGGTCCGCCCGGTTCAGGTGGATCAGTGCGGCGTCCAGCCGCAGCGCGGGCACCGCCACCAGCTCCTCGCCGTCCGGGTAGGGGGAGGTCACCGTGCGCAGCCCGGGGTTGATCCGCAGCACGTCCGAGCCGAGGCCGGCCCGGATCGGCAGGAACGGCAGCCGCTGCGCGGCGGCGCGCAGGCCCTGCAGGAACATCCCCTCGTCGTACTCGGTCAGCCGGGGCAGCGACCCGCTCTCCCGCGCGGCGCGGAAGTGCGGTTCCAGCGGGACGGAGTCCAGCGTGACGAACGCGGTGACCAGGTGCGCGATCCGTCCGGCCGCCGCCAGCAGGCCGACGTCGGGGCCGCCGTAGCAGACCACGGTCAGATCGGTGAGGTCGGACCGCAGGATCGCCCGTACCAGCGCCATCGGTTTGCGCCGCGAGCCCCAGCCGCCGATGCCCAGGGTCATCCCGCTCCACAGCCGGGCGACGGCCTGGTCCGGGCTCATCCGCTTGTCCATCAGCTCTCCTCCGCTGTCAGGAACGCCTCGCGGTGCTGGTCGGACGCCCCGGCCAGGTTGGCTTCGAAGGTGAAGCCCTGTTCGAAGCGGTAGCTGCGGCGGACGTCGACCGGGTCGATGCCGTTGATCGCCTCCTTGGCCAGTCGCAGCAGGTAGCCGTCCTTGGCGGCGATCTGCCGGGCCAACCCCATGGCCGCCTCCCGTAGTCCGTCGCGCGGGACCACCTGCCAGACCGACCCGTGCCGGTGCAGCTCCTGCGCGCTGACGGTGCGTCCGGTGTAGTAGAGCGGGCGCATCAGGTGCGGCGGCACCAGCCGGGCCAGGTGGGTGGCCGCGCCCAGCGCACCCCGGTCCAGCTCGGGCAGGCCGAAGACGGCGTCGTCCGCGGCCACGATCGCGTCGGCGTTGCCGACCAGGCCGATGCCGCCGCCCAGGCAGAACCCCTGCACCGCGGCGATCACCGGCACCTGGCACTCGTAGACCGCCGCGAAGGCCTCCGCGCAGCCGCGGTTGGCGCCGATCAGGGCCTGCGGGCCCGGGTCGCGCTGGATCTCCTTGATGTCGACCCCGGCGTTGAAGCCTCGCCCCGGGGCCTCCAGCAGGACGACCCGGACCCCGGGGTCCGCACCGGCCGTCCGCAGTGCGTCGGCCAGCCGGTACCAGCCGTCCACCGGAAGGGCGTTGACCGGTGGGTAGGCGACGGTGACGACGGCTATCCCGGCTTCGGGGAGCGAGGTGGAGACACCCATGGGATTCTCGGCTACCTTTCCACCAAACGTTTGTTAGGTGCGACGGTAGCAGTGGAACCGAGTTGTGGGGAGGGTGAGATGACGGACCGTCAAGAACTCGCCGGACGGGTCGCCGTCGTCACGGGCGGGACCAGGGGCGTCGGCGCCGGCATCGTGCGGGCCTTGCTCGGGGCCGGGGCGGAGGTGGTCGCGGCGGCCCGCCGCCCGCCCGCCGCACCGCTCGAAGCAGCGGGCCGCGCCGCGGAGTTCCGCGCCCTGGACGTCCGCGACCCGGACGCGGGGGCGGCGCTGCTGGCTCAGGTCGCGGCCGAGCACGGGCGGTTGGACCTGCTGGTCAACAACGCGGGCGGGACGCCGTACCTGCCGCTCGCCGAGGGCAGTGCCGCCCGGCACCTACGGGTGCTGGAACTCAACCTGCTGGCCCCGCTGCTGCTCTCCCGCGCCGCGCACGCGCTGATGGACCGTCAGCCCGAGGGCGGCGGCATCGTCATGATCGGCAGCGTCAGCGGGCAGCGCCCCTCGCCCGGCAGCGCCGCCTACGGCGCGGCCAAGGCCGGTCTCGACCAGCTCGCCCGCAGCCTGGCGGTGGAGTGGGCGCCGCGGGTGCGGGTCAACACCCTGGTCCTCGGCATGGTCAGGACCGAGGCATCGGCGCTGCACTACGGCGACGAGGAGGGCATCGCCGCCGTTGCCCGCACCGTCCCGCTGGGGCGGCTGGCCCGGCCCGAGGAGGTCGGCGACGCCTGCGTCTTCCTGGCCTCGCCGCGCGCCGCCTACATCAGCGGTGCCTCCCTGCTGCTGCACGGCGGCGGCGAGCGCCCGGCGTTCCTGGACGCCGCCAACGCCGACCACGACGGCAACCACGCGAACAACCACGCGAACGAGAAGGAGAGTTGACGATGCCCGGACTCGCCCAGGGCCGCACCGTCGTGGTCACCGGCGCCGGCCGCGGCCTCGGTCGTGCGCATGCCCTGGCCTTCGCCGCCGAAGGCGCCGACGTGGTGGTCAACGACCTCGGCGTCGGCCTGGACGGCGCCCCCGCCGCGGGCAACCCCGCGCTGGACGTGGTGGCCGAGATCCGCGCCGCGGGCGGCCGGGCGGTCGCGCACGGCGGCGACATCGCCACCGAGGAGGGCGCAGCCGGCCTGGTCGACACCGCGCTGCGGACCTTCGGACGGCTGGACACCCTGGTCAACAACGCGGGCTTTCTGCGCGACCGGATGCTGGTCAACCTGGACGGCGACGACTGGGACGCGGTGCTGCGGGTCCACCTCAAGGGCCACTTCCTGCCGCTGCGGCACGCCGCCGCGCACTGGCGGGCCGCCGCCAAGGCGGGGCGCCCGGTCGCTGCCCGGATCGTCAACACCAGTTCGGGGGCCGGGCTGCTGGGCAGCGTCGGGCAGGGCAACTACTCCGCGGCCAAGGCCGGGATCCTCGGTCTGACCCTGGTCGCCGCCGCCGAGTTCGCCGGCTACGGGGTGCAGGTCAACGCGATCGCCCCGGCCGCCAGAACCCGGATGACCGAGGGCGCGATCGCCGCCGCGCTGCCCGAGCCGGAGGACGTCTCGCCGCTGGTGGTCTGGCTCGGCAGCGACGCCAGCGAGGGCGTCACCGGCCAGGTGTTCGAGGCCGAGGGGGGCCGGATCACGGTGATGCAGGGCTGGCGTCCCGGGCCCACGGCCCGGCACGGCGCCCGCTGGTCGCCGTCCGGCGCGGGCGAGGCCGCCCGGGAACTGCTGGCACGGGCCGAACCGCCGCTGCCGCCCTACGGTGTGCGCTGACGCGTTACTGACGGTGCAGCAGCACGATGCCGTCCTGGTCGGTCACCAGCCGGTAGCCGCCGGACCGTTCGTCCGCCGCCACGACGGCCAGGGCGGTGGTGATCGGGCAGGGGAAGTTCGTGGAGTCCGCCCGGTCCACCAGGATCCAGTCCGGCGGCGCGGTCGGCGGGTCGGGGCTGCAGACCAGGCTCACCGCGGCCCGGTCGGTCAGCTGCGGGGCGAGCCGGTCGGTGCTGGCCACGGTCGCCCCGTCGGGTATTCGGTCCAGCACCCGGTGCGCCGCCCGGACATGCGCGGTCGTGGTCCAGGTGCCCGGCAGGAACAGCGCGCCCAGCGGGAACAGCGGCAGGCAGACGGCGGTGACCAGGGCGCCGGCACCGCAGCGCAGCCGCAGCCGGGGGCCGCGCAGCACCTCCCGGTGCTGGTCCAGCGCCTGCACCGTGCTCGCCCAGACCACCACCATCAGCACCGCGCTGTAGTGGTCCGCGGTGCCCCAGTAGGCCGGGTTCGCCGAGACGAAGCGCCAGCCCAGCGTCGGCAGCGCGAGCAGCACCAGCGGCGAGCGCAGCGCCAGAAAGCCGGTCGGCGCCAGCAGCAGCAGTACGGTGAGGTACTTCTCCGGCGGCCAGAAGGTGTGCAGCACGGTCCCGGTCAGCGAACCTGAGTGGGCGGTGGCGGCCGTGCTGCCGCCGGCGATCTCGTTCCAGTAGTCGAAGCTGCCGTGCTGGTTCACCGCAGGCAGGATCACCAGTACTTCGAGCAGCGTGCCCAGTACGCCGGCCACGGCCAGCGCCAGGCCGAGCCGGCGCGGTCCCTTCCAGGCGATACAGCCGCCGAGCACGGCCAGGGTCAGCCCCAGGTCCTCCTTGACCAGCAGCAGCGGCAGCCCCCACAGCGCCGCCGCCCGCCAGCGCCGCTGCCCCGCGGCAGCCAGCGCGAACGCCAGCAGCGGGACGGCCAGGCAGACCTCGTGGAAGTCGAAGCCGATCATCGAGGCGAGGCCCCAGGACGCCCCGAAGCCAAGACCGGTCCAGGCCGCCGCCCACGGGCCGCGCACCCGGTGCGCCCAGCGCACCAGCGGCACGACCGCCAGCGCGGTCAGCGCGGCCTGGCCGACCAGCAGCGTCAGCGGGCCGGGGAACAGCCGGTAGAACGGCGCGAACAGCACCAGCAGCGGATGGAAGTGGTCCCCGAGCAGATCGAACCCCGGGCCCTTGAGCAGCGAGACCGGCGCGTGCCCGTGCGCGTAGCCGCGGATGCCCTGCTCGAATATCCCCAGGTCGAAGCCGGTTGACAGGATGCGCTGCTGGCGCCGTACGGACAGGCAGCAGTAGAGCGCGAAGAACACCCCGGCCAGCCCCCAGGCCTGCACCCGGGCCCGCTGCCACCAGGGCGGCTGAGCAGGCGTCGGCTCGGACGGCGGCCCGCCGCGGACGGCGGTCCGCGGTGACGGCGACAGCTGTGACGAGGACACGGGGCGGGCACCGCTCCAGGCTCGGCCCGCAGGTCCGGGCGGACCGGGCCGAGCCTAGCAACGGTGCGTCAGGCCGAGGCGGGCGGGTACATCTCCGGCGGCAGCTTGGCCGCCGCCGCCCGGTCCAGCAGCCACAGCGTGCGGTGCTGCCCGTACGCGCCGGAGGCGGGCGCCTGGATCTCGCCGGGGCTGCTCAGGGCCAGGGCGACCGCCTCGGCCTTGTCCTCGCCCGCGGCCAGCAGCCAGACCTCCCGCGCCGCCCGGATCGCCGGCAGGGTCAGCGAGACCCGCACCGGCGGCGGCTTCGGCGCGCCCCGGACCCCGACGACGGTACGGGTGGTCTCCCGTACCCCGGGGAGCTCCGGGAACAGCGAGGCGACATGGGTGTCCGGGCCGACGCCGAGCAGCAGCACGTCGAAGGCCGGGACCCCGACGTGGTCCTCGGGACCGGCGGCCTTCGCCAGCTCGGCGGCGTAGCGCTCGGCCGCCGCCTCGGCGTCGTCGCCGTCCGCGCCGTCCGAGGCGGGCATGTAGTGCACCCGTGCCGGGTCGAGCGGGACGGCGTCGAGCAGTTCGTCGCGGGCCTGGGTGGCGTTGCGCTCCGGATCGCCCTCGGGCAGGAAGCGCTCGTCCCCCCACCAGAGGTCGAGCCGGGACCAGTCCACCGCCTCCCTGGCCGGGGAGGCGGCGAGCGCCGCGAGCAGCGCGTTGCCGTTGCGACCGCCGGTGAGCACCACCGAGGCGGCGCCGCGGGCGGACTGCGCGTCCACGATCCGGGTGATCAGCCGGGCCGCCGCGGCAAGGGCCATCAGGTCCTTGTCGCGGTGGACCACGAGTTGAGGCGTCGTCACTTCTGGGTCCGGTTCGCCGAGGCGGCCGACTTCTTGGCCGCCTTGGCCGGGGCCTTGGCGGGCGCGGCACCCGCCGCCTCGGCCTTCTCCGAGGCCCGCTGCCCGGCCGCGGTCCTGGCGTCGACGGTCTCGTGCCCGACCGGGGGACCGTCCTGGTGCAGCTTGTGCACCCCGTAGCGGACGGCCGAGGCGTAGATGTCGTCCGGGTCCAGCCGGCGCAGCTCCTCGGCGATCAGCTCGGACGTCTCGCGGCGCTTCAGCGCCACCATCCGGTCCGGCTGGTCCGGCATGGAGAGCGTCGCCAGCAGGCCGTCCGAGCGCTCCAGGGTGACGTCGCCGCCGGCGGTGCGCAGCCGCACCGCGGTCAGCCCGGGGCCGTCGGTGACCACCCGGTCGACCTTGATGTTCAGCCGGTCGGCCAGCCACAGCGCCAGCAGTTCGGCGCTGGGGTTGTAGGACTCGCCCTCGACCACGGCCGCGGTGACCTTGACCCGGCGCTGGTCCAGGGCCGCCGCGAGCATCGAGCGCCACGGGGTGATCCGGGTCCAGGCCAGGTCGGTGTCGCCGGGGGTGTACGAGGCGGCGCGGACGCCGAGCTGCTCGACCGGGGACTCGGCCGAGACGGCGTCGGTGATCCGGCGCTGGGCGAGCGCGCCCAGCGGGTCCTTGGCGGCGTTCTCCGGGGCGTTCTCCGGCCACCAGACCACCACCGGGGCGTCCGGCAGCAGCAGCGGGAGGACCACCGACTGGGCCTGCGCGGCGAGTTCGCCGTGCAGCCGGAGCAGCACGGTCTCGCCGGTGCCGGCGTCGGAGCCGACCCGGATCTCGGCGTCCAGACGGGCCTCGGCCCGCGCCCGGGGCGAGCGCCCGGGGCGGCGGATGACCGCAAGGATGCGCGAGGGGTGCTCGCGCGAGGCGTCGCCGGCCGCCTTGAGGGCGTCGTAGGCGCTGCCCTCGTCGGTGACGATGACGAGGGTGAGCACCATGCCGATCGCCCCGGTGCCGATGGCCCTGCGGGCCTCGACCAGACCGGAGTTGATCTTGCTGGAGGTGGTGTCCGTAAGGTCGATCTTCATGGCCGGCGCCAGCTCCTACCGTCTCGTGCGAGCATCTCGTCCGCCTCGGCCGGGCCCCAGGTGCCCGACTCGTAGGGGGCGGGCTTGCCGTGCTTGTCCCAGTACGCCTCGATCGGGTCCAGGATCTTCCACGACTCCTCGACCTCCTGGTGGCGGGGGAAGAGGTTGGCGTCGCCGAGCAGGACGTCCAGGATCAGTCGCTCGTACGCCTCGGGGCTGGACTCGGTGAAGGACTCGCCGTAGGCGAAGTCCATGCTGACGTCGCGGACCTCCATCGAGGTCCCCGGCACCTTCGAGCCGAACCGCATGGTCACGCCCTCGTCCGGCTGCACCCGGATGACCAGGGCGTTCTGCCCCAGCTCCTCGGTGGCGCTGGAGTCGAACGGCAGGTAGGGAGCGCGCTGGAAGACCACCGCGATCTCGGTCACCCGGCGTCCGAGCCGCTTGCCGGTGCGCAGGTAGAACGGGACGCCGGCCCAGCGGCGGTTGTTGATCTCCAGCTTCACCGCGGCGAAGGTGTCGGTGGTGGACTTGGGGTCGATCCCCTCCTCCTCCAGGTAGCCGAGCACCTCCTCGCCGCCCTGCCAGCCGTGCGTGTACTGGCCGCGCACGGTGTGCTTGGCCAGGTCCTTGGGGATCCGGACCGCCGAGAGCACCTTGAGCTTCTCGGCGACCAGGGCCTTGGGGTGGAACGAGGCGGGCTCCTCGATCGCGGTCAGCGCCATCAGCTGCAGCAGGTGGTTCTGGATCACGTCACGGGCCGAGCCGATGCCGTCGTAGTACCCGGCGCGACCGCCGATGCCGATGTCCTCGGCCATGGTGATCTGCACGTGGTCCACGTACGAGCGGTTCCAGATCGGCTCGAACATCGAGTTGGCGAAACGCAGCGCCAGGATGTTCTGGACCGTCTCCTTGCCCAGGTAGTGGTCGATCCGGAAGACCTCGTCGCGCGGGAACACCGAGTGCACCACGGCGTTGAGCTCCTGCGCGCTCTCCAGGTCGTGGCCGAACGGCTTCTCGATCACCGCCCGGCGCCAGGCGCCCTTCGGCGGGTCGGCCAGGCCGTGCGCCTTGAGCTGCTGCACCACCTGCGGGAAGAACTTCGGCGGCACGGACAGGTAGAAGGCGAAGTTGCCGCCCGTCCCCTGCGCCTTGTCCAGCTCCTCGATGGTCTCGCGGAGCTTCTCGAAGGCGTCGTCGTCGACGAACTCGCCCTGGACGAAGCGCATGCCCTTGGCGAGCTGTTGCCAGACCTCCTCCCGGAACGGCGTCCGCGCGTGCTCCTTGACGGAGTCGTGGACGACCTGGGCGAAGTCCTCGTCCTCCCAGTCGCGGCGGGCGAAGCCGATCAGCGAGAAGCCCGGCGGCAGCAGGCCGCGGTTGGCCAGGTCGTAGACGGCCGGCATCAGCTTCTTGCGGGAGAGGTCACCGGTGACGCCGAAGATGACCAGCCCGGACGGGCCCGCGATGCGCGGCAGCCGGCGGTCGGCCGGGTCGCGCAGCGGGTTGACCCAGGAGTCGACGATGTCGGTGTCCTCGCCGAGTACCTCTGAGGCGTCCTCGCTCACTTGGCGGTGCCCCCCTTCGGGGCGAACTTCGCCAGCGACGCGGAGACGGTGTCCAGCAGTTCCTTCCAGGACGCCTCGAACTTCTCCACGCCCTCGTCCTCCAGCACCTGGACCACGTCGTCGTAGGAGATGCCCAGCGGCGCCAGCGCGTCGATCGCGGCCTGCGCGGCGGCGTAGGAGCCGGTGACCGTGTCGCCGCGGATCACACCGTGGTCGGCGACCGCGTCGAGGGTGGCCTCGGGCATGGTGTTGACCGTGCCCGGGGCGACCAGCTCGACCACGTACAGGGTGTCGTCCAGGGACGGGTCCTTGACGCCGGTCGAGGCCCAGAGCGGGCGCTGCGGCTTGGCGCCGTCGGCGGCCAGGGCCTTCCAACGGTCCGAGCTGAAGACCTCTTCGTAGGCCTGGTAGGCGAGTTGGGCGTTGGCGACGGCGGCCTTGCTCTTGGCGGCCTTGGCCTCAGGGGTGGCCAGCTTGTCGAGGCGCTTGTCGATCTCGGTGTCCACCCGGGACACGAAGAAGGAGGCCACCGACTCGATCGAGGAGAGGTCGTGGCCGTTGGCCTTGGCCTGCTCCAGGCCGGTCAGGAAGGCGTCCATCACGCCGCGGTAGCGCTCCAGCGAGAAGATCAGCGTCACATTGACGCTGATCCCCTCGGCGATCACGGCGGTGATCGCGGGCAGCCCGGCCTTGGTCGCCGGGATCTTGATCAGCGTGTTCGGCCGGTCCACCAGCCAGGCCAGCTGCTTGGCCTCGGCGATGGTCGCCTCGGTCCGGTGCGCCAGCCGCGGGTCGACCTCGATGGAGACCCGGCCGTCGCGGCCGTTGCTGGCGTCGTAGACCGGGCGCAGCACGTCGGCGGCCTCGCGGACGTCGGCGGCGGTCATCATCCGGACGGCCTCCTCGACGGTCACGCCGCGGACCGCGAGGTCGCGCAGCTGGGCGTCGTAGGAGTCGTCGCTGCCGCCGATGGCCTTCTGGAAGATGGTGGGGTTGGTGGTGACCCCCACCACGTGCTTGTCCCGGACCAGTTCGGCCAGGTTGCCGGAGGTCAGCCGCTTGCGGCTGAGGTCGTCCAGCCAGATCGCCACGCCTTCGTCGCTGAGGCGCTTCAGAGCGTCAGTCATGTTCTCAACTCTTTCTTTTCTGCTCTGCGGATGGACTTGTTCAGCGACCCGCGGCCACATCGGCGAGCGACTCGTGGGCGGCGGCGACCACGGCGTCGTCGGTGAGGCCGAACTCCCGGTAGAGGACCTTGTAGTCGGCGGAGGCGCCGAAGTGCTCCAGGCTGACCGTGCGGCCGGCGTCGCCGACGTAGCGGTGCCAGGTCAGCGCGATGCCGGCCTCGACCGAGACCCGGGCCCTGACGCTCGGCGGCAGCACGGTGTCGCGGTAGGCGCGGTCCTGCTCCTCGAACCACTCGACGCAGGGCATCGAGACCACCCGGGTCGGGATGCCCTCGGCCTGCAGCCGCTCGCGCGCGGCGACGGCGATCTGCACCTCGGAGCCGGTGCCGATCAGGATCACCTGGGCGGCGCCGCCCTCGGCCTCGAACAGCACGTAGCCGCCCTTGGCCGCGTCCGGGTTCCCCTCGTAGGTGGGGACGCCCTGGCGGGTCAGCGCCAGGCCGTGCGGGGCGGGCTTGGCCGCGTGCCGGCGCATGATCTCGTGCCAGGCGGTGGCGGTCTCGTTGGCGTCGGCCGGGCGGACCATGTTCAGCCCGGGGATGGCGCGCAGCGCGGCCATGTGCTCGACCGGCTGGTGGGTCGGGCCGTCCTCGCCGAGGCCGATGGAGTCGTGCGTCCACACGTAGGTGACCGGCGCCTTCATCAGCGCGGCCAGGCGGACGGCGCCGCGCATGTAGTCGGAGAAGGTCAGGAACGTTCCGCCGTAGACCCGGGTGTTGCCGTGCAGGGCGATGCCGTTCATGATCGCGCCCATGGCGTGCTCGCGGATCCCGAAGTGGATCGTGCGGCCGTAGGGGTTCGCGGACGGCAGCGGGTTGCCCTCGGGCAGGAACGAGGAGTCCGGGTCGATCGTGGTGAGGTTGGACCCTGCCAGGTCGGCCGAGCCGCCCCACAGCTCGGGGACGACCGCGCCGAGGCCCTTGAGCACCTCGCCGGAGGCCTTGCGGGTGGCGACGTCCTTGCCGGCCGGGAACGACGGGATGGCCTTCTCCCAGCCGTCGGGCAGCTCGCCCGCGGCGATCCGGTCGAAGCTCGCGGCCCGCTCGGGGTTGGCGGAGCGCCAGTCCTGGAAGCGCTTGGTCCACTGGGCGTGCGCCTCGGTGCCGCGCTCGCCGACCTCGCGGGCGTGGGCCAGCACCTGGTCGGCGACGTCGAACGACTTCTCCGGGTCGAAGCCCAGCACCCGCTTGGTCGCGGCGACCTCGTCCGCGCCCAGGGCGGAGCCGTGCGACTCCTCGGTGCCCTTGGCGTTGGGGGCGGGCCAGGCGATCACGGTGCGCATGGCGATGATCGAGGGGCGCGAGGTCTCGGCCTTGGCGATCACCATGGCGTCGTGCAGCGCCTTCGGGTCCAGGTCGCCGCTGGCGGCCGGGGCGACCCGCTGGACGTGCCAGCCGTACGCCTCGTAGCGCTTGAGCACGTCCTCGGAGAAGGCGGTCTCGGTGTCGCCCTCGATCGAGATGTGGTTGTCGTCGTACAGGAAGACCAGGTTGCCCAGCTTCTGGTGGCCGGCCAGCGAGGAGGCCTCGCCGGAGACGCCCTCCTCCAGGTCGCCGTCCGAGCAGATGCCCCAGATGGTGTGGTCGAACGGGGAGGCGCCCGCGGGCGCCTCCGGGTCGAACAGACCGCGCTCGTAGCGCGCGGCCATCGCCATGCCGACCGCGTTGCCGACGCCCTGCCCCAGCGGCCCGGTGGTGGTCTCGACGCCGGCGGTGTGGCCGTGCTCGGGGTGACCCGGGGTCAGCGAGCCCCAGACGCGGAAGGACTTGAGGTCCTCCAGGGTCAGGCCGTAACCCGACAGGTAGAGCTGGATGTAGAGGGTGAGGCTGGTGTGACCGGGGGAGAGCACGAAGCGGTCGCGGCCGGTCCAGGCCGGGTCGGCCGGGTCGTGCCGCAGGAACCGCTGGAAAATCAGGTACGCGGCCGGGGCCAGGGACATGGCCGTGCCCGGGTGGCCGTTGCCGACCTTCTGCACGGCGTCCGCCGCCAGAACGCGCACGGTGTCGACCGCCCGCTGGTCGAGCTCGGTCCACTCAAAGGTAGTGCTCGGCGTCGTACTCACCCTGAATCAGGGCTCCTTCCGTATCGTCTTTCGACCCGGTGCCGGGAGACCGTCGACGGTGGCGGACCTGGTCACAGAGCGTTGACCCGCTGTACGAGGCGAGCCTACCGCTGATGCGTATGCCCGTTCCCACGGCAGCCCTGCAGCCGGGACGGACTACCTGCATTCCGTACCCGGCCGAGCTGTCAGCAGCCCGTATCTGTATGCCAGCCTGAGGGATCGTCCGGGGAACCGCCCGCTGAACGACGCAACACGGTTACCCGAAGCGGGACCCCGCGCCGAAGCGGGTATGGGCAACGTCTAAAGTGGCGTGGTAAGCGCAGGACCGCCGGGGCGTCGTCCCGGTCCTGCGGCTCTCCATCAACCAGGGGTGTTCGTGACCGCCGTCGAAACCCGCCCGGCCGGGCTGGTCGAGGCGAACCCCGGGCATCGGCCGTTTCCGGCCCGTGTCGGGGCATTCGTCGCACTGACCAAACCGCGGATCATCGAGCTGCTGCTGATCACCACCGTCCCGGTGATGTTCCTGGCGCAGCGCGGTGTCCCGGACCTGCTGCTGGTGCTGTACGTCGTGGTCGGCGGGTACCTGTCGGCCGGTGGCGCCAACGCCCTCAACATGTACATCGACCGCGACATCGACGCGCTGATGCACCGCACCGAGCGCCGCCCGTTGGTCACCGGCATGGTGTCGCCGCGCGAGTGCCTGGTCTTCGGCATCGCGCTCGCGGTCGGCTCCACGGTCTGGCTGGCACTGCTGGTCAACCCGCTGTCGGCCGGGCTCGCGCTGGCCGCACTGCTGTTCTACGTCTTCGTCTACACGCTGGGGCTGAAGCGCCGCACCGCGCAGAACATCGTCTGGGGCGGGATCGCCGGCTGCATGCCGGTGTTCATCGGCTGGGCCGCGGTGACGAACTCGCTGAGCTGGGCCCCGGTGGTGCTGTTCCTGGTCATCTTCTTCTGGACGCCGCCGCACTACTGGCCGCTGTCGATGAAGGTGAAGGACGACTACGCCAACGCCGGCGTGCCGATGCTGCCGGTGATCGCCACCAACGAGGCCGTGGCCAAGCAGATCGTGGCCTACAGCTGGGTGATGGTCGCGGTCTCGCTGGCGCTGTGGCCGCTGGCCCACACCAGCCTGCTCTACCCGGTCTCGGCGGTGGTCCTGGGCGCGTTCTGGCTGAAGGAGGCGCACGGGCTGCTGTCCCGCGCCAAGGCCGGCGTGGTCGGCGCCAAGCTCAAGGAGATGCGGCTGTTCCACTGGTCGATCACCTATCTGACGCTGCTCTTCGTCGAGATCGCGATCGATCCGTTCTTGAAATAACCCTACTGATCGGTAGCATCGGCTCATGAGCGAAAAGACGGACGAGCGCCGCGCGGCGCGCATCGCCAAGCACATCCGCAGCTTCGCCACCGCCCACGGCGGCAGCGCCGACGGCGTGGTCGAGTACATCGGCGGGATCTCCACCCGGATCGCCCTGGTCGGCGCGGACGGTGCGTGGGGCGACCAGGTCGCCCCCAGCCTCGCGGTGGCCAACCGGGCGGCGGAGCTGTCCGGGATCACCGTGCACGAGTCCTTCGAGGGCGAGCTGGGCCTGAAGGTCCGCACCGGCGCCTACGAGTGGAAGCGGATGGCCGGCCTGCAGCTGGGCGGCAGCCAGCAGTCCTGAGCAGCCGAAAGGGGCCGGTCCGCACCGCGGACCGGCCCCTTCTCCGTGCCCTCAGACCGCCGCGAGCGCCTCGATGTTCGCGGGCCGCGGCAGTGCGCCGACCTCAGGCCGGGTCCGCAGCGAAAGGTGCAGCCGCAGCACCGCGACCCAGACCAGGGCCGCGCCCAACAGGTGCACGCCGACCACCAGTTCGGGCAGATGCGTGAAGTACTGGACGAAGCCGATCACGGCCTGGGACATCAGCACCACGAAGAACTCCCGGGCCCGCCGCCGCGGACCTGACGGGGCGTCCACCGCCAGCAGCACGAACATCATCGCCAGCGCCAGGCCGATGGTCACCATCGCGAAGTCGGCGTGGAACTGGGTGATCTTCTCCCAGTCGAACGGCATCCGCTTCACCAGGGTGCCGTCGCCGGAGTGCGGCCCGGTGCCGGTGACCAGGGTGCCGACCACGATCAGCGCCGCGGTGACCGCGATGGTCAGCCGGGACAGCTGGATCACCGGGCGCCCCACGGTCCGCACCGGCGTGCCGTCGCCCTCGCGGGTGCGCTGCCACATCGCCAGCGCGGCCAGGATCAGCAGCGTGGAGGCGAGGAAGTGGCCGGCCACCACGAAGGGGTTGAGGTGGGTGAGCACGGTGATCCCGCCCAGCACCGCCTGCGACACCGTCACCCAGAACTGGGCCCAGCCCAGCCGGGTCAGGCTGCGCCGCCACGGACGGCCGCAGCGCGCGGCGATGATGGCCAGGCCGATCACCCCGCACAGCACGTCGGTCAGCATCCGGTTGCCGAACTCGATCACACCGTGGATGCCCATCGCGGGCGTGGTGGCGATGCTGCCGCCGGTGCAGGTCGGCCAGGTCGGGCAGCCGAGCCCGGAGCTGGTCAGCCGCACCGCGCCGCCGGTCACCACGACCAGCACGCTCATCACCAGCGTGGCGAAGGCCGTCCAGCGGACGACACGGTCGGAGACCGTGACGCGCTCGGCCAGAAGAGAGAAGGGGGTACGCACGGATTCATCGTAGATTGCCCTCTTCCCGATCTTCGGCGCGGCCCCCCGCCCGCGCCCCCGCGCTACTCCCAGCGGAAGAACCGCGCCGCCGCGGCCAGCGCGACCACCGCCCAGACGGCCAGGATGCCGAGGTCGCCCCAGGGCATCCCCGCCCCCTGCTGCAGCACCGCGCGCAGCCCGTCCGACAGGGCGCTGATCGGCAGCGCCTCCAGCACCGGGCGGACCGCCCCGGGGAACTTCGCCAGCGGCACGATCACCCCGCCGGCCAGCAGCAGCAGGATGAAGACCAGGTTGGCCGCGGCCAGGGTGGCCTCGGCCCGCAGCGTCCCGGCCATCAGCAGGCCGAGGCCGGAGAACGCGGCGGTGCCGAGCAGCAGCAGGAGCAGCACCGCCAGCGGGTTGCCGTGCGGGTGCCAGCCCAGACCCAGCGCGATCGCCGACAGCAGCACCACCTGCAGCAGCTCGGTCGCCAGCACACTGCCGGTCTTGGCGGTCATCAGCGCCCAGCGCGGCAGCGGGCTGGCGCCGAGCCGCTTGAGCACCCCGTAGCGGCGCTCGAAGCCGGTGGCGATGGCCTGTCCGGTGAACGCGGTGGAGAGCACGGCCAGCGCCAGCAGACCCGGCGCGAGGAAGTCCACCCGCGCCCCCGGCCCGGTGGTGGAGACGATATCCACCGCGCTGAACAGCACCAGCAGCAGGCTCGGGATGATCACGGTGAGCAGCAGCTGCTCGCCGTTCCGCAGCAGCATGGACGTCTCCAGCGCGGTCTGCGCCCTGAGCATCCGGCCGATCGGGGCGGCGCCGGGCCGCGGGGCGAAGGTAGCGTCGGCGCTCATGCGCGGAGGTCCCGTCCGGTCAGTTCGAGGAAGACGTCTTCGAGGGTGCGCCGGCCCACCGCGAGCTGTTCGGCCATCACCCCGGACTGGGCGCACCAGCTGGTCAGCGTGGCCAGCAGCTGCGGGTCCACGGCGCCCTCGACCAGGTAGCTGCCGGGGGTGGCCTCGGCCGCCGCGGTGCCGTCCGGCAGGGCCTTGAGCAGTGCGCCCAGGTCGAGTCCCGGGCGGGCCCGGAAGCGGACGGTGCCGTCGGCGTCGCTGCGGCAGAGCTGCTCCGGGCTGCCCTCGGCGATCACCCGGCCGCCGTCCACGATCGCGACCCGGTCGGCCAGCTGCTCGGCCTCGTCCATGTGGTGGGTGGTGAGGACCACGGTGACGCCGTCCGCGCGCAGGTCGCGGACCAGGTCCCAGGTGGCGTGCCGGGCGTGCGGGTCGAGGCCGGCCGTGGGCTCGTCCAGGAAGACCAGTTCCGGGCGGCCGACCACGGCCATGGCCAGGGCGAGCCGCTGCTGCTGGCCGCCGGAGAGCCGGCGGTAGGCGGTGCGTCCGCAGGAGTCCAGGCCGAGCCGGGCGGCCAGCGAGTCCACATCCAGCGGGTGGGCGTGCAATGTAGCGGTGTGCCGAAGCATCTCCAGGGCGCGTGCGCCGGGATACACGCCCCCGGACTGCAGCATCACTCCGATCCGCGGGCGCAGCCGCGCGGCCTCGGCCGGGAGGCCGGGGTCGAGGCCGAGTACCCGTACCGTTCCGGCGTCGGCGCGCCGGTAGCCCTCGCAGGTTTCGATCGTGGTGGTCTTGCCGGCGCCGTTCGGTCCGAGCACGGCGGTGACGCCGCCGCTCGGGACGGTCAGGTCGAGGCCGTTCACCGCGGTCTTCCCGCCGTAGCGCTTGACCAGGCCGGTGACCGTGACCGCGGCGGCCGCTTGGGATTGCATGGCCAGGAGTCTATGCAGGAAGGGAATTCCAGCGACAGGTTAGGCAAACCTTAGTGATTCATCAGACAGCCAATGATCGGGAAGCGGGTTGTTCCGGCGGAATGAATTACGCAACAATGGAGTTGTGAAAAACATGCGGGAGTGCGAGGAGGGGCCCGAGGCAGTCGTTGCGACGACCGCCCATGCCGTCGCGCCCGCTCCCGCCGTCTCCTCCCGCGACCGGGTGGCCCGCTCCATCCTGGACCACGGCCCGAGCAGCGCCGCGGACCTCGCGGTCCGGCTCGGCCTGACCCAGGCCGCCGTCCGTCGGCACCTGGACGCCCTGCTCGCCTCCGGCCTGGTGACCGCCCGCGAGCAGAAGGTCTACGGGCACCGCGGCCGGGGCCGCCCCGCCAAGGTCTTCCTGCTCACCGACTCCGGCCGGGACGCCTTCTACCAGGCCTACGACCAGCTGGCCGCCGACGCCCTGCGCTTCCTCGCCGACTCGGTCGGCGGCGGCGACGCGGGCAAGGAGGCCCTGGCCGCCTTCGCCCGCTCCCGGCTGGCCCGGGACGCCGAGCGCTACCGCGCCGCCCTGGGCGACCGCGGCGAGGCCACTCCGACCGAGGTCCTCGCCGGTGCGCTGACCTCGGACGGGTACGCTGCCACGGTGCGGCGTGCCCCTCTCGGAGAGCAGCTCTGCCAGCACCACTGCCCGGTCGCGCACATCGCCGAGCAGTTCCCGCAGTTCTGCGAGGCCGAGACCGAGGTCTTCTCGCAGCTGCTGGGCACCCATGTGCAGCGGCTGGCCACGATCGCCCACGGCGACGGGGTCTGCACCACCTTCGTGCCCGCGTCCGCTTCCGTTCCCACTGATCCGCACGACTCCGATCCGCACGTCTCCGGGAGGAACCCCGTATGACCACCACCGCTCACCCGGAGCTTGAGGGCCTCGGCACCTACGAGTTCGGCTGGTCCGACTCCGACGCCGCCGGCGCCGCCGCCAAGCGCGGCCTGTCCGAGGCCGTCGTCCGTGACATCTCCGCGAAGAAGTCCGAGCCCGAGTGGATGCTGAACCTGCGGCTCAAGGGGCTGAAGCTGTTCGGCAAGAAGCCCATGCCGACCTGGGGCTCCGACCTCACCGGCATCGACTTCGACAACATCAAGTACTTCGTGCGGTCGACCGAGAAGCAGGCGGAGTCCTGGGAGGACCTGCCCGAGGACATCAAGAACACCTACGACAAGCTGGGCATCCCGGAGGCGGAGAAGCAGCGCCTGGTCGCCGGTGTCGCCGCCCAGTACGAGTCCGAGGTGGTCTACCACCAGATCAACGAGGAGCTGGAGGCGCAGGGTGTCATCTTCATGGACACCGACACCGCGCTGAAGGAGCACCCGGAGCTGTTCCAGGAGTACTTCGGAACGGTCATCCCGGTCGGCGACAACAAGTTCGCCTCGCTGAACTCCGCGGTCTGGTCCGGCGGCTCGTTCATCTACGTGCCGAAGGGCGTGCACGTGGAGATCCCGCTGCAGGCCTACTTCCGGATCAACACCGAGAACATGGGTCAGTTCGAGCGGACGCTGATCATCGTCGACGAGGACGCCTACGTCCACTACGTCGAGGGCTGCACCGCGCCGATCTACTCCTCGGACTCGCTGCACAGCGCCGTGGTCGAGATCATCGTGAAGAAGGGCGGCCGCTGCCGCTACACCACGATCCAGAACTGGTCGAACAACGTCTACAACCTGGTCACCAAGCGGGCCGTGGCCTACGAGGGCGCGACCATGGAGTGGGTCGACGGCAACATCGGCTCCAAGGTCACCATGAAGTACCCGGCGGTCTACCTGATGGGCGAGCACGCCAAGGGCGAGACCCTGTCGATCGCCTTCGCCGGCGGCGGCCAGCACCAGGACGCCGGGGCCAAGATGGTCCACATGGCGCCGAACACCTCGTCCAACATCGTCTCCAAGTCGGTGGCCAGGGGCGGCGGCCGGACCAGCTACCGCGGCCTGATCGAGATCGGCGAGGGCTCCAAGGGCGCCAAGTCCAACGTGCTCTGCGACGCGCTGCTGGTGGACACGATCTCCCGCTCGGACACCTACCCCTACGTGGACGTCCGCGAGGACGACGTGTCGATGGGCCACGAGGCGACCGTCTCCAAGGTCAGCGAGGACCAGCTGTTCTACCTGATGAGCCGTGGCATGACCGAGTTCGAGGCGATGGCGATGATCGTCCGCGGCTTCGTGGAGCCGATCGCCAAGGAGCTCCCGATGGAGTACGCGCTGGAGCTCAACCGGCTGATCGAGCTGCAGATGGAGGGTTCGGTCGGCTGACCGGCCCCACCCGCACAGACGTCGCTTCCATACGAGAGAGAGCAGCACTAGTAATGGCTGAGGCCACCAACACGCCCGGTGGGTCCACCACGGCCGGCTCCATCGAGGTCGGCACGGCCGGCGCGGGCGCGCAGCTCGCCGGCCCCGGCACCGGCCGCGACGCGGTCGCGCAGCCCGTGGACGCCCGCCTCGACGCCGTCGCCTCCTACGACGTCGCCGACTTCCCGGTGCCGAACGGGCGCGAGGAGAACTGGCGGTTCACCCCGCTGAACCGGCTCCGCGGCCTGCACGACGGCAGCGCCAAGGACGACGCGGACGCGGTGAAGGTCGACGTCTCGGCTCCGGCCGGGGTCGTCGTCGAGCTGGTCGACCGCACCGACCCCCGGGTCGGCAAGGCTGGCAAGCCGGTGGACCGGGTCGCCGCGCAGGCGTTCAGCTCCTTCGAGAAGGCCGGCCTGGTCTCGGTCCCGCGCGACACCGTGCTGGCCGAGCCGATCCGGATCGCCGTGCACGGCCAGGGAGGCACCCGCTTCGGGCACCAGGTGATCGAGGTCGGGGCGTTCGCCGAGGCCGTGGTCGTGATCGAGCACACCGGCGACGCGGTGCTCGCCGCCAACGTCGAGTACCTGCTCGGCGACGGCGCCAAGCTCACCGTGGTCTCCATCCAGGACTGGGAGGACACCGCCGTCCACGTCGCCCAGCACACCGCGCTGGTCGGCCGGGACGCCTCGTTCAAGTCGGTCGTGGTCACCTTCGGCGGCGACCTGGTCCGGCTGCACCCCCGGGTGGTCTACGGCGCCCCGGGCGGCGAGGCCGACCTGTTCGGCCTCTACTTCGCCGACGCGGGCCAGCACCTGGAGCACCGCCTCTTCATCGACCACGACACCCCGCACTGCCGCAGCAACGTCGTCTACAAGGGCGCGCTGCAGGGCAAGGACGCGCGCGCTGTCTGGATCGGCGACGTGCTGATCCGCGCCGCCGCCGAGGGCACCGACACCTACGAGCACAACCGCAACCTGGTGCTCACCGACGGCGCCCGGGTCGACTCGGTCCCCAACCTGGAGATCGAGACCGGCGAGATCGTCGGCGCCGGACACGCCTCGGCGACCGGCCGCTTCGACGACGAGCAGCTGTTCTACCTGCAGTCCCGCGGCATCCCCGCGGACGAGGCGCGGCGCCTGGTGGTCCGCGGCTTCTTCGCCGAGCTGGTCCAGCAGATCGGCCTGCCGGAGCTGCAGGAGCGGCTGACCGCGACCATCGAAGCGGAGCTGGAGGGCT
The DNA here is from genome assembly GCF_042510955.1 of Streptacidiphilus cavernicola. Classification (NCBI taxonomy): domain Bacteria; kingdom Bacillati; phylum Actinomycetota; class Actinomycetes; order Kitasatosporales; family Streptomycetaceae; genus Streptacidiphilus; species Streptacidiphilus cavernicola. The sequence continues at coordinate 3,283 of NZ_JBHFAB010000039.1, read as the reverse complement.
CGGTCGCATGAGCTTCGTGCGTGTCGCCGCGCTGAGCGAGCTGGAGGCCGACACCCCCAAGCGGGTCGCCGTCGGCGAGGTCCCGGTGTCGCTGGTGCGCACCGGCGGCGAGGTGTTCGCGATCAACGACATCTGCTCGCACGCCAACGTCTCCCTCTCCGAGGGCGAGGTCGACGACTGCTCCATCGAGTGCTGGCTGCACGGGTCGAGCTTCGACCTGCGCACCGGCAAGCCGTCCGGGCTGCCCGCGACCCGTCCCGTCCCCGTGTACCCCGTCAAGATCGAAGGGGACGATGTGCTCGTCTCCGTCACCCAGGAGTCCTGAGCCCCATGGCAACCCTTGAAATCAACGACCTGCACGTCTCCGTCGACACGGAGAACGGTCCCCGCGAGATCCTCAGCGGCGTCGACCTGACCATCAAGCAGGGCGAGACGCACGCCATCATGGGCCCCAACGGCTCCGGCAAGTCCACCCTCGCCTACTCCCTGGCCGGCCACCCCAAGTACACCGTCACCAGCGGCACCGTGACGCTGGACGGCGAGGACGTGCTGGCGATGACCGTGGACGAGCGGGCTCGGGCCGGGCTCTTCCTGGCGATGCAGTACCCGGTGGAGATCCCCGGGGTCTCGGTCTCCAACTTCCTCCGCACCTCGGCCACCGCGATCCGCGGCGAGGCGCCCAAGCTGCGCACCTGGGTGAAGGAGGTCAAGGAGGCCATGTCCGACCTCCAGATGGACCCGGCCTTCGCCGAGCGCAACGTCAACGAGGGCTTCTCCGGCGGCGAGAAGAAGCGCCACGAGATCCTGCAGATGGAGCTGCTCAAGCCGAAGATCGCGGTGCTCGACGAGACCGACTCCGGCCTGGACGTGGACGCGCTGCGGGTGGTCTCCGAGGGCGTCAACCGGGTCCGCGACAAGGGCGAGGTCGGCACCCTGCTGATCACCCACTACACCCGCATCCTGCGCTACATCACGCCGGACTACGTGCACGTGTTCGCGGCCGGAAAGATCGTCAAGTCCGGTGGCCCGGAGCTCGCCGACGAGCTCGAGAACGAGGGCTACGAGAAGTACGCGAAGGGCGGCGCGTCCGAGTGACCTCATTCCCCGGCAGTTCCTCCGGCCGGTCCGCCCTGGACGTCGAGGCGGTCCGCAAGGACTTCCCGATCCTGCAGCGGCTGGTGCACGACGGCAAGCCGCTGGTCTACCTCGACAACGCGGCCACCTCGCAGAAGCCCCGCCAGGTGCTGGACGCGATGAGCGCCTACTACGAGCAGCACAACGCCAACGTCCACCGCGGCGTGCACGTGCTGGCCGAGGAGGCGACCGCGCTGTACGAGGGCGCCCGCGACAAGGTCGCGGCCTTCGTCAACGCGCCCAGCCGGAACGAGGTGATCTTCACCAAGAACGCCTCGGAGTCGCTCAACCTGGTCGCCAACATGCTGGGCTGGGCCGACGAGCCGTACCGGGTGGACGCCGACTCGGAGATCGTGATCACCGAGATGGAGCACCACTCCAACATCGTCCCGTGGCAGCTGCTGTCGCAGCGCACCGGCGCGAAGCTGAAGTGGTTCGGGCTGACCGACGACGGCCGGCTCGACCTCTCCACCATCGACCAGGTCATCACCGAGAAGACCAAGGTCGTCTCGTTCGTGCTGGTCTCCAACATCCTGGGCACGGTCAACCCGGCCGAGGCGATCGTCCGCCGGGCGCAGGACGTCGGCGCGCTGGTCGTCATCGACGCCTCGCAGGCGGCCCCGCACATGGTGCTGGACGTGCAGGCGCTGGAGGCCGACTTCGTCGCCTTCACCGGGCACAAGATGCTGGCCCCGACCGGCATCGGCGTGCTCTGGGGCCGGCAGGAGCTGCTGGAGGACCTGCCGCCGTTCCTGGGCGGCGGCGAGATGATCGAGACCGTGTCGATGAGCTCGTCCACCTACGCCCCCGCGCCGCACAAGTTCGAGGCCGGCACCCCGCCGATCTCGCAGGCGATCGGCCTGGGCGCGGCGATCGACTACCTCAGCGCGGTCGGCATGGACGCCGTCGCCGAGCACGAGCACCGGCTCACCGAGTACGCGGTCGGCCGACTGCTCGAAGTCCCCGAGCTGAAGATCATCGGTCCGGCCACGGCCGAGGACCGCGGCGCGGCGATCTCGTTCACCCTCGGTGACATCCACCCGCACGACGTGGGCCAGGTGCTGGACGAGCAGGGCATCGCGGTCCGGGTCGGACACCACTGCGCGCGCCCGGTCTGCCTGCGCTACGGAATTCCGGCGACCACGCGGGCGTCGTTCTACCTGTACTCCACCGAGGCGGAGGTGGACGCCCTGATCGCCGGGCTCCACCACGTCAGGAACTTCTTCGGCTGAAGGGAGGGGAGTGACCGTGAAGATGGACTCGCTGTACCAGGACATCATCCTGGACCACTACAAGCACCCCCACGGCAAGGGCCTGCGCGACGGCGACGCCGAGGTGCACCACGTCAACCCCACCTGCGGTGACGAGATCACGCTGCGGGTGCGGCTGGACGGCGGCACCGTGGCCGACGTCTCGTACGACTCGCAGGGCTGCTCGATCAGCCAGGCGAGCGCGTCGGTGCTGAACGACCTGCTGGTCGGGAAGCCGGTGGGGGAGGCGCAGCGGATCCAGGAGGCCTTCCTGGAGCTGATGCAGAGCAAGGGGCAGTCCGAGGGCGACGAGGAGGTGCTGGAGGACGCCATCGCGTTCGCCGGCGTCTCCAAGTACCCGGCGCGGGTGAAGTGCGCCCTGCTCAGCTGGATGGCCTGGAAGGACGCCACCGCCCGTGCGCTGGCCGAGGACCCCGTGAAGGAGACCGCATGAGCGACACCGGTACCACCGAGCCGGCCCCCGCGGCCGACGCCGAGGGCGAGAGCGTCTTCGTCGGCACCACGGCGGGCAGCGTCGCCGTGGACGACCTGATGGAGGCCCTGCTCGACGTGGTCGACCCCGAGCTGGGCATCGACGTGGTCAACCTGGGCCTGATCTACGGCGTCCACATCGACGAGTCGGACGTGGCGACCATCGACATGACGCTCACCTCGGCGGCCTGTCCGCTGACCGACGTCATCGAGGACCAGGCCCGCACCGCGACCGACGGCCTGGTCCAGGACCTGAAGATCAACTGGGTCTGGATGCCGCCGTGGGGCCCCGACAAGATCACCCCCGACGGCCGGGACCAGCTCCGGGCCCTGGGCTTCAACGTCTGAGCCGGACCCCGGCACGACCGCCGCGCGGCCCGTTCACCCCTTTGGGGGAACGGGCCGCG
>NZ_JBHFAB010000038.1:0-53163 GCF_042510955.1 Streptacidiphilus cavernicola | reverse complement strand
CGAGGGCTCGCACGTGATCAGCCGCAAGGACTACGGCATCACCTGGAACGCGCCCCTGGGTGGGTGCAACTTGCCCACGGTGGGTCGGTTGCAGCCCCCAGGGGCGCGGGGAACTGCGCGAACAACCAGGCAGACGCCGCAGGCGTCAGAGCAGTCGGCACGCGGTTTCCAGGTCGATGCGGACCTGGGCGATGGAGGCCCGGCCGGAGAGCCAGGTGACCAGCGCGGAGTGCCAGGTGTGCTCGATCACCCGGACCGCCGCCAGCTGGTCCCGGCTCGGCGGGTGGTCCAGCCCCATCGCCTCGGTGATCAGCACCGCGGTGAGCCGGCTGACCTGGTCCACCTCGGCGCTGACCGAGCGGTCCGCGAAGGTCAGCGCCCTGACCATGGCCTCGGCCAGCTGCGGTTCGCGCTGCAGCCCGCGGAAGGTGCCCATCAGCGTCTCGGTCACCCGCGCCCCGGGCGTCGCCCCGGACGGCGGGTGCTTGCGCAGCTGAACCTGCATCAGCTGGAGCTGGTCCTGCATCGTGGCGACCAGCAGGTGCACCTTGGAGGGGAAGTAGCGGTAGAGCGTGCCCAGGGCGACCCCGGAGGTCTCCGCGACCTCGCGCATCTGCACCGCGTCGAACCCGCCGCGGCAGGCCAGCTGCGCCGCCGTGTGCAGGATCCGGCGGCGCCGGGCCTCCTGCCGCTCGGTGAGCGGCGGCGCGGCGGGCGGCCTGGGGCTGGTCGTCATCGGGCGCTCCCCACGGTCGGGTACTTCGCCTGCCGTCCGCTGCTGCCGGCGGCACTGGACATGTCGTGTTCCGCATGATGGCGCAGAGTCGGGTGGTGGCGCGAATCACCCGCCTCGTGCGGAGGCGGATCCCTACGGACCGGTAATCTCGGGTCTCCGTGCTCCGCATCATTGGAACGTGTTCTAGATTACCCTGAGCCGGGACGACAGAGGAGAAGCATCCAGGTGACCAGTGCTGTGCGGGACGCCGCGCCCGCGGACCGGCCGCTTCGGATCGCGTTGCTCTCCTACAAGGGCAACCCCTTCTGCGGCGGCCAGGGCGTCTACGTCCGCCATCTCTCCCGTGAGCTGGTCCGGCTGGGCCATGACGTCGAGGTGCTGGGCGGGCAGCCGTACCCGGTGCTGGACGAGACCGACGGCCCCGGCCGGCTCGGCTTCACCGAGATCGCCAGCCTGGACCTGTACCGCCAACCGGACCCGTTCCGTAACCCCCGTCCGAGCGAGTACCGGAGCCTCGCCGACGTGGTCGAGTACGCGACCATGCGCAGCGGCGGCTTCCCCGAGCCGCTGACCTTCAGCATGCGGGCCCGGCAGCACCTGGCCCGGCACCGCGGGCGCTACGACGTGGTGCACGACAACCAGACCCTCGGCTACGGCCTGCTCGGCCTGGACCGGATCGGCTTCCCGCTGGTCACCACGATCCACCACCCGATCACCGTGGACCGCGAACTGGACCTGGCCGCCGCCGACAGCCTGAAGCGGCGGCTCTCGGTCCGCCGCTGGTACGGCTTCACCCGGATGCAGCGCCGGGTGGCCCAGCGGCTGGACTCGGTGCTGACGGTCTCGCAGAGCTCGGGCCGGGAGATCACCGAGCACCTGGGCGTCCGCCCGGAACGGGTGCACGTGGTGCCGATCGGCGCGGACGTGCGGCTGTGGTCGCCGGACGCCTCGGTGCCGGTGGTGCCCGGACGGATCGTCACCACCTCCAGCGCGGACGTGCCGTTGAAGGGCCTGGTCCACCTGGTCGAGGCGCTGGCCAAGGTCCGCACCGAGCGGGACGCGCACCTGGTCGTGGTCGGCAGGCGGCGCGAGGACGGGCCGGTCGCCGAGGCGATCCGCCGGCTCGGGCTCGAACGGGCGGTGGAGTTCCGCGGCGGAATAACGGACGCGGACCTGGTCGACCTGGTCCGCAGCGCCGAGGTGGCCTGCGTGCCGTCGCTCTACGAGGGCTTCTCGCTGCCCGCCGCCGAGGCGATGGCCACCGGCACACCGCTGGTCGCCAGCACCGGCGGAGCGATCCCGGAGGTGGCCGGACCCGACGGCGAGACCTGTCTGGCCGTCCCCCCGGGCGACTCCGGCGCGCTCGCCGCCGCGCTCGGCCTGCTGCTGGACGACCCCGCGCTGCGGGCCCGGATCGGCGCGGCCGGACGTGAGCGCGTACTCACTCGCTTCACCTGGGAGCGCGCCGCCGAACTCACCGCCGAGCGCTACCGCGAGGCCATCGCCACCGGCGTCGGGCAGCGTGCCCGCGCGGGTGACGGCTGGCGCTACGTCTGAACGAACGCCCTGCCCGCGGCACCCTGCCTCCCGCCCTGCTTCCCGTGCACCGAACGACGTGAATGGAGCCCAGCGACTGTGCTGACCGTCGACTTCTCCCGATTCCCGATCGCCCCCGGCGACCGGGTGCTCGACCTCGGCTGCGGTGGCGGCCGGCACGCCTTCGAGGTCTACCGGCGCGGTGGCCGCGTCGTCGCGCTGGACCAGAACGCGGAGGAGATCCGCGAGGTCCAGCGCTGGTTCACGGCGATGGAGCAGGAGGGCGAGGCCCCGGCCGGAGCGTCCGCCACCGCGATGGAGGGCGACGCGCTGGCGCTGCCGTTCCCCGACGACAGCTTCGACAAGGTGATCATCTCCGAGGTGATGGAGCACATCCCGGACGACAAGGGCGTGCTGGCGGAGATGGTCCGGGTGCTCAAGCCGGGCGGCTCGATCGCGATCACCGTGCCGCGCTGGCTGCCGGAGAAGATCTGCTGGGCGCTGTCCGACGCCTACCACGAGGTCGAGGGCGGCCACATCCGGATCTACCGGGGTGACGAGCTGGTCGAGAAGATGCGCGGTGCCGGGCTCACCCCGTACGGGCAGCACCACGCGCACGCGCTGCACTCGCCGTACTGGTGGATCAAGTGCGCGGTCGGCGTGGACAACGACAAGGCGCTGCCGGTCAAGGCCTACCACCAGCTGCTGGTCTGGGACATCGTCGGCACCCCGGTGATCAGCACGCTGACCCGGGCGGCGGAGAGCGCGCTCAACCCGCTGATCGGCAAGAGCTTCGTCGCCTACGCCACCAAGCCGCACGACGGCCGCGGGCTGGACGGGGCGGGCCTCGACGGCTCGGGCCTCGACGGCGCGGCGGCCGACGGCGTGCGGGTGGACGGGTGACGGGGGGGCGGGTCACCGGGGGGACCGGGCCGGTCGCGGTGCCCGACGTGCTGGTGCTGCCCGGGGTGCTCGACCCCGGCCAGGCCGCCGCCACCGTCCGCAGCATCCTCGCCGAGCAGCGTGCCGACGGCGGCATCCCGTGGTTCACCGGCGGCCACCTCGACCCCTGGGATCACACCGAGGCCGCCATGGCCCTGGACGTGGCCGGCGAGCACGCCGCCGCCGAGGCCGCCTACCGCTGGCTGATGCGGCATCAGAACCCGGACGGCTCCTGGTACTCCGCCTACACCGACGGCGTGCCGACGGACCGCAACCGGGAGTCCAACTTCTGCGCCTACATCGCCGTCGGCGTCTGGCACCACCATCTCGCCACCGGCGACGACACCTTCCTGGAACAGGTCTGGCCCACCGTCAGCCGCGCGGTCGAGTTCGTGCTCGACCTGCAGCGCGCCGACGGCACCGTGGCCTGGCGCCGGGACGAGGACGGGGGCGTGCCGGACGAGGCGCTGCTCACCGGCTGCGCCAGCGTCCACCATGCGCTGCGGTGCGCCCTCGCCATCGCCGAGTGCCTCGAAGAACCGCAGCCCGACTGGGAGTTGGCGGCCGGACGGCTCGGCCACGCGGTCGCCGGACACCCGGAGGCGTTCCTGGACAAGGACCGCTACTCGATGGACTGGTACTACCCGGTGCTGGGCACGGCGCTGCGCGGCGCCGCCGCCGAGGAGCGGATCAGGCGGGACTGGGACCGCTTCGTGGTGCCCGGCCTCGGCGTCCGCTGCGTCTCCGACCGCCCCTGGGTGACCGGCGGCGAGAGTGCCGAACTGGCCCTGGCACTCTGGGCGGTGGGCGAGTCCGACCGGGCGGTGGAGATCCTCCGCTCGATCCAGCACCTGCGGCACGAGGACGGCGGCTACTGGACCGGGTACGTGTTCGAGGACGACGCGGTCTGGCCGGAGGAGCGCACCACCTGGACCGCCGGAGCGCTGCTGCTCGCCGTGGCCGCGCTCGGTGGGGACGAGGCGACCACGACGGTCTTTGGCGGGGCGCTGCTGCCGACCGGTCTTGCCGACGAGTGCTGCGCCGCCGAAGCTCGCTGACGGGCCGTCAGGCCCGCTCGCCGGTGCGGCCGAGGACGTTGCCGACCGCGCCGTAGACCAGGGCCGGCAGCCCGAACACCAGCAGGGCACGGAACTTGCTGTTGTGGACGCTGTTGAACAGCCCGTGGGACCAGCCGGACAGCCAGTCGGCGGCCTGGTGGAACCAGTGGACGACGTCATTGGCGTTGTTGGCGTCGAAGAGGTAGAGAACGAACCAGATCACCAGGATCAACGCGCATAGGTAGAGCGCGATTCCGATCATACGTACGAGTCCAGTCATGGTCGGCGTATTGCCGCGATCCGGACCGGCAAACCGCCCCGCGAGCGGCGGATGCTAGCGTGCTGGGCCTGCGGAGCGGAAGGAGAGCCGGTAGTGACAGCCACGACAGCGGGGGCGGCGGGGGTGGCGGCGTTCGACCACGGGCGGTATCTGGCGGCGATGGAGGCGGAGGCCCGCTCCTTCGCCGCGGCGGTGGCCCGGGGCGACCTGGCGGCGCGTGTGCCCAGCTGCCCGGACTGGGATCTGGCCGAACTGGTCCGGCATCAGGGGCTGGTGCACCGCTGGGTGACCAAGATCGTGCGCAGCGGCACCCGGCAGCGGGTGGACTGGAGCGACCTGCCGGACCGGGCGCGCCCGGACGACCCGGCCGGACAGGCCGACTGGCTGCTGCGCGGCTCGCTGGTCCTGGTCGGCCTGCTCCGGGAGCAGGGCCCCGACACGGAGGTCTGGGGCTGGGCCAGGGAGCAGCACACCGGCTGGTGGGCCCGGCGGATGGCGCACGAGCTGCTGGTGCACCGGATCGACGCCGAGCTGGCGGTCGACGGGATCGGCCCGGTGGACCCGGAGTTGGCGGCGGACTCGATCGACGAACTGCTGCACAACGCCGGGGCCCCGTCCGCCAACGCCTTCCCCCGCCGGGAGAAGCTGCGCGGCGAGGGCGGCACGCTGCACCTGCACTGCACCGACGTCCCCGGCGAGTGGCTGCTGCGCCGCACCCCGGACGGCTTCGGCTACGAGCCCGGCCACGCCAAGGGCGACGCGGTCCTGCGCGGCCCGGCGGCAGAGCTGATGCTGCTGCTCAACAAGCGGCTGCCGGACGGCGCCGGAGCGGTGGAGTGCCTCGGCGACGCCGAGCTGGCGGAGCTGTGGTTGGACGGGCTGACCTTCGACTGAGACACCGTCAGCAGCTTTGTCAGAGCACCAGTTCGGCCAGGATGCGCAGGGTGTCCGGGTCGCGGGCGGTCAGCAGCAGGTCGGTGACCGGGCTCGCCCGCCAGGCCTGGAGCCGGTCGGCGATCCGCTCGCGCGGGCCGACCAGCGAGATCTCGTCGGCGAAGGCGGGCGGGACGGCGGCGATCGCCTCGGCGGTCCGGCCGTCCAGGAACAGCTCCTGGATCCGGTGCGCCTCGGCCTGGTAGCCCATCCGGGCCATCAGGTCGGCGTGGAAGTTGCGTCCGCGGGCGCCCATGCCGCCGATGTAGAAGCCCAGCATGGCCTGGATCGGGGCGAGGCCCGCGGCGACGTCGTCGCAGACCCGGGCGTGCACCAGCGGCGCGACCGTGAAGCCCGGCGCGGCGGCGGCCAGCGGGCCGGTGTAGAGGTCGGCGTCGCGGGGGGTGGGGGAGAAGTAGAGCGGGAGCCAGCCGTCGGCGATCCGCACGGTCTGCGCGATGTTCTTCGGGCCCTCCGCGCCGAGCAGGATCGGCAGGTCGGACCGCAGCGGGTGCAGGATCGGCTTCAGCGGCTTGCCGAGCCCGGTGCCGTCCGCGCCGGGGTAGGGGAGCGGGTGGTAAGCCCCGTCCAGGGTCACCGGCTTCTCCCGGCGCAGCACCTGGCGCAGCACGTCCACGTACTCGCGGACGGCAGTCAGCGGCGAGCGGGGGAACGGGCGGCCGTACCAGCCCTCGACCACCTGCGGCCCGGACAGGCCGAGGCCGAGCAGCAGCCGCCCGCCGGAGAGGTGGTCCAGGGTCATCGCGTGCATCGCGGTGGCGGTGGGGGTGCGGGCGGCCATCTGGGCGATGCCGGTGCCCAGCCGGATCCGGCTGGTGCGGGCGGCGATCCAGGTCAGCGGGGTGAAGGCGTCGGAGCCCCAGGCCTCGGCGGTCCAGACCGAGTCATAGCCGAGGCGTTCGGCCTCGACCGCGAGGTCGACGAACCCGGGGGTGGGCGCCGCACCCCAGTAGCCGAGCGCGAGTCCTAGCCGCATGGTGGGCACCCCCAATATCTGATGGACCGTCAGTTGTACTGGGGGGATCGTAGGCTGCCCGCCACGAGGCCACAACAGCCGTACCGGACGAGGCTGCGGCGACGGGGCGGGCCGAGGCAGCGGAGGGCTGTCCCCGGCCCGCTCCGCACGACGCGGGGAAACGGCTCAGGGCTGGTACCAGCCGGTGCACTTGTCGCTGTCGCCGACGAAGCCGCAGGCACGGGCGTAGGTGTACGCGTGGTCGCTGGTGTTGGCGTAGGTCGAGCCGCTCGGCACGGTCGCACTGGCGATGAGGTAGAGGTCCGTGTCTATGGTGAGCGGGTTGTTGGTGTAGTCGAGGTGGACGTAGTTGTCCTCGATGGCGCCGGAGATCTCGGCGTGCCACTGGTGGTTGTTCAGGTTCAGCCAGAGCGTGATCGTCCGGCCCGACAGGCTGACCGTGCTGACTCTCTGGTACGAGTCGGCGGCTTGCGCGGTGCCCGCGGTCGCGCAGGTCCCCGCGACGGCGAGCAGGGCCGAACCGAGCGCGAGGCCGACCGCGCGCCGTCCGCGGGACCGCCGCGGTCGCCGGGTCGCGGTGCCTGTTTCCACTGCCATGTCGTTTCTCCTCTTTCGAGCCCCGGATCCGGTGAATTCCCACGCTTTTTCCGAGGCGACTCGATGGTCGCGAGATCGCGCGGGGTCATTCCAGCACGGGCGGTCCCGAAGCGGCCATGCCGTGTACTCCAGGGTTAAAAGCCGAGGTCAGACGCAGTTTTCCCAGGTCTGCGGGATCACCCGGGATCACCGGATCACTGGGCGGCGGCGCCGCGGAGCAGCGATGCGCCGAGCGGCGTGAGGGTGTGCAGGACGCAGGCGCCGTGGCGGTGGGTGGTGATCAGGCCCGCCTCCCGCAGGGCGTTGGCGTGACGGCTGGCGGCCGGGGCGGAGATGGCCGCGGCCCGAGCCAACTCCCCGGTGGTGGCGCCCTGGGCGGCGGAGCGCAGCACGGTCGCCCGGCTGGAGCCGAGCAGCACGGCCAGCGGCGTCCGGTCCCGGTCGGCGGTCGCGTCGGGGAGGAGCCGGCGCTTGAGCGGGTAGGCGAGCACCGGAGGCAGGCTGGGGTCGGCCAGGCTGACCGGATTGCCCCAGCAGAAGTAGGACGGCAGCAGGAGCAGGCCGCGTCCGTCCAGATGGAGGTGGTGCCGACCGGCCACGTAGGGGACTTCCAGCACCGGGGGCCGCCACTGCATCAGCGGCGCGAGCCCCTGGAGCAGGCCCGGGACGCCGCCGTTGAGCAGGTCGCGCAGGCGGACGGCGCGATCGGCCTCCAGATGCGCCTGTATCTGCTCGGAGAAGGGGTCGATCAGGGCCCGGTGGTAGGCGCGGAGCGCCTGCACCAGCGCCTCGCGGGTGTCCCGTTCGGACAGTCGCCGGGTCCAGGCGGGCGCCCCGGCGACCTGGTCGAGCAGGCCGATCTCGTGCCGGACCTGCTGGTCGGGGGTGGCCATGACGGCTTCCAGCCCGGCATCCAGGCCCTCCGAGGCCAGTTGCGGGGTCAGGAAGTCCGGGAAGTACGACGTGCGTGGGAAAAGCGGCAGCAGGACCGTGGAGAGGACCGGGCGGAGCCCCTGCTCCCGCACGCGGCCACTGACGGCGCGCCGCCAGTCGGCGAAGGCCCACCGGCCCTGATCGGTCTGGAGCCGGTGCATGCTGAATGCGATCTCCCAGAGCGGGTCCGGGGCCTTCGCGACCCGGGTGTGTGCGAGATCCGAGTCGGTGAAGTGGATGTGCAGCACGCGGCGCTCCCCTGTCGGCCCGCAGTGGGCCCCGCGGTCATGGTGACCACGGCGGTCACCGGAGGCAAGAGCTCCGACCACGGCTCGGGAAGGCGATCGTGCGGCAGGCGGCAGGGGCCGCGCAGACGACGGTGGCGGTCTCGTCACCCCACGAGACCGCCACCGTCCACCTGCTCTGGTCAGTTGGGTGATCCAGAGGAAACGCCCCGACTAGCCGCGCTGGATGCCGCTGGTGTCGGAGAGCAGGCCGCGCTTGCCCTCCTGAGTCTGCGTCAGCAGGGCGTCGCCGCGCTGGGCGATCGCCAGGTACCAGGTGCCGGGGACGAGTTCGCCGACGGGCTGGCCGCCGGAGTTCTCCTCGGGGGCGAGCGAGCGCACGGCCGGGACCGCGAACCAGAACGGGGCGAAGCCGGGGGCGGCGGACGGCTCCGACTCGGACCCGGCCGCTGCCGCGGCGACCGGGGCGGCAGCAGCTGCGGCGGGCTCGGCCTTGGCCAGGTCGGGCGCCTGCGCCGCGGACTCGGCCTGCTCGGGGGCGGCCTGACGCTTCATCGCCGGGGTCAGCATCGCGGTGGCGTGGTCCGGCTGGTCGTCCTGGCCGTGGTCCTGAGCCTGCGCCTGGTACTGCGCCGGCGGGGCGTCCTGCGGAGTGGGCGCGGGCGCCGCTGCCCCGAACTGGCCGCCGTAGGACGGCGCCTGAGGCGCGGCGGCCTGCGGGTGGCCGAACGCGCCGCCCTGCTGCGGCGCGGCCGGAGCCTGCGGACCGGTGAACGGCTGGCCCGGCTGCGCCTGCTGGACCGGTTCGCCGTGCTGGAACTGCTGCTGCGGGTACGGGTACTGGCCCGGCTGGCCCGGCTGCGGCTGCCCGTAGGCGGGGTAGCCGCCGGGGCCGACCGGGGCTCCGGCGGGCGCGTTCGGCAGCAGCGGCTCGGCCAGCGGCGGGAGCAGCGGGCCGGCCACCGCCGCACCGGCCAGCACCAGGGAGAACAGCAGCGCGAGGTAGGCGCCGAAGCCGTGTCCGGTGCCCGTCCCGCCTCCGAACAGCGACCACAGCGCGCCCCAGAACGCGGCAACGGCGAGCACCGTGCCCCAGTGGCCCAGCGGGATGCCCGCGGGCTTCGGGTCCTGCGGCAGCAGCCGTCCGAGCAGGATCAGCGCCGCCGCGATCACGCCCAGCAGGAACACCGAGGGCAGCAGCGGGAAGAAGGAGGAGTGCCAGGCGTTCGCCGTGAAGGTCCTCGTCCCGTATCCGTACGAGTCACTGGCGCTGTAGTAGGGCAGGAACGAGGAGATCAACAGCAGGAGCGCGGCGCCTGCGACAGCGGCGTCCCCCCTGGTGACGGTTCGGAGGTTCACCGGAGAAGAACCCTCTCGTGAGTGATGCGACGAACGGGGCGAAAGCAAGGACGGGCCTTAGCGTACGGTGTCTGCGCCGCTGAGGGCATTGTCCGGATCAGGTCCGCTCAGCGCGCCTTCCCGGCAAAGGCGGTGAGGCCTGCGGCGATGCCCTTCGCGGCGAGCTGGCGCCAGGAGGCGCTGGTCATCCGGGACGCGTCGGTGGAGTTGCGCATGTTGCCGCACTCGATGAAGATCTTGGGGACCTTCGACATGTTCAGGCCGCCGAGGTCGCTGCGGACGTCGAGCCCGCTGCCGTCGCTGATGTAGTTGGCGTAGGGCTCGCCGGTCGCGCCCTGGAACGCGGCGCGCACGTCCAGGCCCAGGGTCCGGGACGGGGCGACGATCGCGCGGTTGTCCGCGCCGCCCTGGTCCACGGCCGCCGGGAGGATCACATGGAAGCCGTGGTCGCTGCCCGGCGCGCCGTCGCCGTGGATGGAGATCGCGGCGTCCGCGTGCGCGGCGTTGCCGATGGCGGCGCGCTGGGTCACGCACGGCCCCCAGGGCAGGTTGCCGTCCTGGGTGAACACCACCTTGGCGCCCTCGGCCTGCAGGATCGTGCGCACCCTGCGGGCCACGTCCAGGGTGAAGTCGGCCTCCGGGTAGCCGGCGTTGGTGGCGGTGCCGGTGGTGTCGCAGCTGGTGGTGCCCTTGCCGATGGCCACAGTTGCGTTGATCTTGCTGGGGTAGTGGACGTTGCCCGGGTTGTGGCCGGGGTCGATCACGATCACCTTCCCGGCGAGCGGGTGCGCGGCGTCCGCGCCCGCGGCGGGGACGGCGGCGGACTTGGCGGCGGACGGCGACGCGGACGCGTTCGGGCTCCCGGAGCCGGACGGCGAGGCGACTGCGGACGGGCTGCCCGCGGACGAGCCGCCGGACCCCGCCGGTGCGGCGGGCAGGGTCGCGTCGGCGGAGGCCTTCTGGTCGTGGCCGCCGTCACCGGCGACCGCCTGCCAACCCAGCCAACCCGCGAAGCACAGCGGGACGACGGCGGCCAGGACGATCACGCGGGTGGCCGTGCGGGCGCCGCGGGGGGCGGACCCGGTGTCGTCATGCCGGTCGAGCGGGTGTTCAGATCGCACCGGAGGACCTCGTTTTCAAGCCGTACTGTGCCGCGATCGGGTTCCAAGCCGCGACGAAGGAGTTCTTGTCATTGGTGGCGCTGCTGTTCTTCGCGCCGACGGCGCGGGAACTGTCCGTGGCCGGGACGTTCCCGGGGGAACAGGTGTCCGCCACCGCGCCGGCCCAGTCAGCGTAGTCGGTGTCCGCGGCGGCCGACTCCGACCAGGCCCTGCTGAGGGTCTTCATCGCCGCCGCACCGCCCTGGATCTGCGACACGTCGAGCGCGGCGGCCTGCTGCGACAGCGTGGTCCTGGCGGTCGCGGCCTCGCTGAACAGGGACTGGGCGTTCCGCACCGAATCCGGGCTGGCGCAGTCCTGCAGCGCGGTGGAGGCCTGGGCGACCTTGGCGCGGGAGTCGGCCGCCTGGTCGAGCAGCTGGTCCACGGCGGTGGCCTGGGCCTGCGCCCCTCCGGCCGCAGCGGTGCCGGTACCGTCCGACGCGCCGTCGGTCGGCGACGCGGACTGCGACGGCGCGACGCTGCCCGACACGGAGGGGCCGGCGGTGGGGCTGCCGTTGCCGCCGCCCTTGGACTTGCCGAGGCCGAGCCCGAAGACGGCGCCGACGCCCAGCAGCGCGGCCACGACCACGACCAGCACGCCGAGCAGCACCGGGCTCATCCGTCGGCCCGAGCCGTCGGGATCGGGGCCGGGGCCGAAACCGCCGTCGGGCCGGGAGTGCTCCTGGGGGTGGGCGTACTGCTGCTCGTAGGAGTACGGCGGCGGGGCCGTCGGCGCGGCCTGCTGCCACGGGGCGGTCTGGGCCTGGTACGGCGGTGGCTGCTGCGGCGGGCTCTGCTGCTGGCTCTGCTGCTGGTCCCGGTAGAGCGCGGGCCCGGCCTCGCCGGGGGCCGGTGCGCCGTAGGGGTCGGGGCGGTACATCGGCGTCGCGGGCTGCGTCGGCGGCTGCGGGGGGTTCTGCTGGTACGGCGACTGCTGCGGCTGATGCTGTGGCGGTTGCGGTTGCGGCTGCTGCGGCGGCGGCAGGTACGCGGGCGGCACGTTGTACCCCGCCGGGGGATAGCCGTACGCCCCGGGCTGGGCGGCGGGCTGCTGGGCCTGCGTCGGCGGCTGCGGGGGCGCCTGCGGCGGGGGCGTGACCTGCGGGAGGTCGCGGGCGGTGGGGAGGTAGGGCCGAGCCGCGAGCTGCTCGAACTGCGTAGGCACGGGCGCGGCCCCGCCACCGCCGCCCGGAGTCGGCGGCAGGACCGAGGTCGGCTCGTCCCCGGGGCCCGCGGCGGAGCGGGGACCCGAGCCGGGGGCAGCGGCTGCGGCGGGGCCCGCATTCGCTCCCGCCCCCGCGCCGGCTCCCGCATTCGGGCCTGTGGCCGTCGCGGGGCCGCCGGAGCGGGGGTCCGGGGGCGCTGTCGGCTGCTGGGCGGCGGCCGGTGCGGTTTCCGGTGCTGCCGCGGCGGTGGCGTCGTCACCGTCCGCGGGGGCGTCTTCCGGGGGCGTGGGCACCGCCTGTGCCGGGGCTCTGTTCCACATCGCGGCGGTCTTGGGGTCGCGTCTGCGGACCCACCCGCCGGCCCCGTCCCTGGCCGTGGGATCCCACACCGCCGGTGCGCTCTCCTCCGGATCAGCCATGGCCGGTCCCCCTCAGGTCCTTCGTCCAGGTGCGATGACTCGCCGCTCTTGCCTGCGGCCACCGTACCGAAGGCAGACTCCGGACGAGGGCGTTGTCCGTGATCAGCCCCTGTCCGTGCAGCAGCCCTGCTCCCGCCGCAGCCCCGCCGCAGCCCTGTCTCAGCTTTGCCTCAGCCCCGCCGCAGCACCCGCAGCGACCCGGTCACCGAGACCTCGGCGAAGCCCTCCGCCAGCGCCCGCAGGTAGATCCGGTACGGGGCCTGGCCGCCGTCCGCCGGGTCGGGGAACACGTCGTGGACCACCAGCAGGCCGCCCGCGGCCAGATGCGGCACCCAGCCCTCGTAGTCGCCGACGGCATGCTCGTCGGTGTGGCCGCCGTCGATGAAAACCAATCCGACCTGGCCACCCCAAACCGCCGCGACCTGCGGCGATCGTCCGACCAGAGCGATCACGTGGTCCTCCAGGCCGGCCCCGCGCAGCGTCCTGCGGAAGCGGGGGAGGGTGTCCATCAGCCCGACCTCGGGGTCGACCAGTGAGCTGTCGTGGTACTCCCAGCCGGGCTGCTGCTCCTCCGAGCCCCGGTGGTGGTCCACGGTCAGCGCCACCGTCCCGGCCAGCCGCGCGGCCTCGGCCAGCAGGATGGTGGAGCGCCCGCAGTAGCTGCCGACCTCCAGCAGCGGCAGCCCGGTGCGGACGGCCGCGTCCGTCGCGGCGGCGTAGAGGGCCAGCCCCTCGTGCACCGGCATAAAGCCGGTCGCCGCCTCGAACGCCGCCAGGACCTCCGCCGAGGGCGCCTCCACCGAGGAGGAAGCGTCCGTCGCCCGCGCTGTGTCCGTCATCCGCCGCACGCCCTCTTCCGCTACTGCTTCTGCTACTGCCGACAGGACCCTACTGGACGGTATGTCATTCCAGCCCCTTGGCGACGGCGGCCAGCACCGGAGCGAGCTGGGCGTCGATGGAGGCCAGGTCGGCCGGGTCGGGGAGGATCAGGGGCTCGGGGTGCGGCTGGCCGCGGATGAAGGCGATCCGCAGGTGGGTCGGCGGGTGGGTGCTGTCCGTCGCGGAGTCGTCCAGCTCGGAGATCCGCAGTCGGCGGGCCCGCTCGGTCTCCGGGACGGAGTCGAGGTAGTCGCGGAGGGCGGTCCACAGGTCCGGCCGCGCGGCCGACTCGGCCGGGGCCTCGCCGCGACGGCGGCTCACGACGCGGGTGCCACGGAAGCGGCGGCGCTGCAGCACATGCGCCAGGGAGTCGCCGAGGGTGAGCTGTGTCAGCAGCTCGGCGGTGGCGGCGTTCCCGGCGATCCGGGCGGCCATGGAGTCGGCGAGGTACTCGGCACGGCGGCTGCCGAGCACGGTCACCCGCCGCAGCAGGCGGTGCAGCAGCATGACCGCCGCGGCGAAGACGTACATCACTATTCTGGCCACCATCTCGCCCAGGGCCACCAGCCCGCGCGAGCCGATCCGGCGACCCGGCGTGAGCAGGGCGTACCACTCCTCCAGGCAGCCCAGGGCGGAGCCGACCCAGAGCCCGTGGGTGTTGTCGCCGTTGGCGCCGTGGCCCAGCTCATGCCCGAGCAGGGCGACCCGCTGCCGCGCGGAGAGCGTCTCCCACAGCGGCAGGCCGAGGGTGAGCACCGGCTGACGGCGCAGCCCGACCCGCCGGTAGGAGGCGTTGTAGCGGCCGTCGAAGCAGATCAGCCGGAGTGGCGCGGTGCCGAGTTCGGCGGCGATCCGGTCGGTGAGCCGGTACAGCGCGGGTACCTGGTCGCGGTCGAGGTAGAACGAACGCTTGCGGACGCGGCGCATGGTGCCCAGCCGGGGACGCAGTCCGACCGTGCCGAGGATCAGCGCGCCGCCGATGACCAGGCCCGGGGCGCTGTCGGGGTGGCGGGCGATCAGCAGCGCTCCGACGAGTGCGATCGCCAGGGTGACCAGGTGCACCAGCGAGGCGAGTACGACCGCGGCCACCCATGCCCCGTCTCGGACCGGGCTCAGGCTGCCGCTCGTGGTGATCCGTTGGAACAGCCGGTCCTCGGCGGCGCGGTTGAGTCGTCGTTCGAGCCGGTCGCCGCGGGTGGTGGCGGTGGTGGCCCCGGGGTGGGCGTTCCAGCCGCAGGCCTGGCACCAGCGGACGAAGCGGGGGTCGGCGGTGAGCGCGGATCCGCAGTCGGGGCAGGGGGCGGCAGGGGCGGTGTCCGGTGTTGCCGTTATGGGCGTTTTGGCTGGTCCGGGCGCTGGGGGTGTGGGCATGAACGCGCATCATGCCGTAGTTGTGGACGCCCCGTGAAGGGGAATTGTCGGGAGGCGGACTTCCCTGGAAGTGGAACACGTTCTAATCTGACGCTGCGTCAGCCAATGGGGAGCCGAAGGGGAACGCATGGCCATCGGGATCACGGAGGAGCACCGACACCTGGGAGCGGCAGCCCGGGGGCAGTTGGAGCGGGAGGTCCCGGGTGGGGCGGTGCGGGCGTGGTCCGAGGGTGACCGCTCCGGAAGGCCGACGTGGTGGGCCGGGATCGCCGGGCAGGGGCTGCTTGGCCTGCACCTGCCCGGCGAGCTCGGAGGCGGCGACGGCGACCTGCTGGATCTGGCGGTGGCGCTGGAGCAGACCGGCCGCGCGGTGCTGCCGGACGCCTACCTGCCGACCGTGCTGGCCTCGGCGGTGCTGGCCTCGGCGGTGCCGGTTCCCGTGGGAGTGGGGTCGCTCGGGCTCCCGCATCCGTACGACGCGCTGGCCGAGCGCTGGCTTCCGGGGCTCGCCGACGGCTCCGCCACGGCCGCGCTGGCCTTTGACTCACCTGATGTGACTGCTCGTCAGACCGCTTCGGGCGGATGGCTGCTGACCGGCCGCACCGGCCCGGTGCTGGGCGCCGACCAGGCCGATCTGCTGCTGCTGGCCGCCGCGACCGACCAGGGCCAGGCCTGGTTCGCGGTTGAGCCGGAGCAGGCGCGGGAGCAGCTCTCGGTTCGTCCGCTGCGGGCACTGGACCTGACCCGGGGCCTGGCCGAGGTCGAGGTCGCGGCGGACGGACTGATCCTGGCCGAGGAGCAGCGGCTCGCCGTCGCGCCCGGCGCGGTCCGGCGGCTGGTCCAGCTGGTGTTCGCCGCCGAGGCCTGCGGCATCGCGGGCTGGGCGCTGGACACCGCCGTCGCGCACGCCGCCGTGCGCGAGCAGTTCGGGCGGGCCATCGGACGGTTCCAGGGGGTCAAGCACCTCTGCGCGCAGATGCTGGTACGGGCCGAACGGGCCCGCGCCGCGACCTGGCAGGCCGCCCGCGAGCCCGCCGCCTCGCCGTCCGCGCCGCTCGCCGCCACGCTCGCTGCTGCGACGGGCCTGGAGGCCGCCTTCGAGAACGCCAAGGACTGCATCCAGATCCTCGGCGGGATCGGCTTCACCTGGGAGCACGACGCCCACCTGCGGCTGCGCCGGGCTTTGACGCTTCGTCAACTCATGGGCAGCGAAAGCGCTCTGTATGCGGAGGCGGCCGACCTCGCGGCGGGGGCGTCCGGGTTCGACCGTCCTGCCCTGGAACTCCCGCCCGAGGCTGAGGAGTTCCGTGCCGCGCCGCGGTCCGCGGCGGAGTCGGTCCGCGGTCTCGATCCGGACGAGCAACGGCGGCGGCTCGCGCCCGAGGGCTGGGCCGCGCCGCATCTGCCGCCCCCGTACGGAAAGGGCGCGGACGCGCTGCGGCAACTGGTCGCGGAGGAGGAGTTCCGGGCCGCCGGGGTGCGGCTGCCGGATCTGACCATCGGCAACTGGGTGGTTCCCTCGCTGGTCGCCCATGGCACGCCGGAGCAGCAGCGGAGGCTGCTGATGCCGACCCTGCGCGGCGAGTTGACCTGGTGTCAGCTGTTCTCCGAGCCCGAGGCAGGGTCCGACCTGGCCTCGCTGCG
Source organism: Streptacidiphilus cavernicola (assembly GCF_042510955.1). Taxonomy (NCBI): domain Bacteria; kingdom Bacillati; phylum Actinomycetota; class Actinomycetes; order Kitasatosporales; family Streptomycetaceae; genus Streptacidiphilus; species Streptacidiphilus cavernicola. Next base: position 36,908 of record NZ_JBHFAB010000038.1, on the reverse strand, counting down.
CACCCGCGCGGTGCGGCTGCCGGACGGCCGCTGGCGGGTGGACGGGCAGAAGGTCTGGACGTCCAGCGCCCGTACCGCGGACTTCGGCATCCTGCTGGCGCGGACCTCGCCGGACAAGCCCAAGCACCAGGGGTTGACCTATTTCCTTGTCGACATGCGGACGACCGAGGGAATCGACATCCGCCCGCTGCGCGAGCTGACCGGCGACGCGGTGTTCAACGAGGTCTTCCTGGACGGGGTCGAACTGCCCGCCGACGCCGTGGTCGGCGAGGTGGACGGCGGCTGGCGGGTGGCTCGGCACACGCTGGGCAACGAGCGGGTGCACATGTCCGACTCCAGCCCGACCGCCGACGCGGTACGGCAGTTGCTGGCCTCCACGGGGGCCGGGGCCGGGGCAGGGGCCGGGGCCGATGGCCGCCGCGACGCCGTCGACCGGGCCGCCGTCCCCCGTCCCGCCGCCGTCGGCCGGGACCGGCTCGGGCGGCTCGTCGCCGACGAGCACGTCCTCGCCTGCATCGACCTGCGCACCGCGCTGAGCAGCCTGGACGGGCTCGACCCGGGGGCCGGCGCCAGCGTCCGCAAGCTGATCTCCGCCCCGCACGCGCAGCGCGTCGCCGAACTGGCGCTGGAGCTCTGCGGCCCGGCCGGTGCGGTCTACGAGGGGCCGGGGGAGCGGCTCGGCCACGCCTTTCTGATGTCGCGCTGCCTGACCATCGCGGGCGGCACGACCCAGGTGCAGTTGAACGTCGTGGCCGAACGAATCCTCGGCCTTCCGCGCGACTGAGACCCGACGACCAACGGAGAGGGACCACCCATGCCTGAGAAGACCTATCTCGTCGGCGTCGGCATGACGAACTTCGAGAAGCCGGAGACCCGTGACTGGCAGTACTGGGACATGGCCCGTGAGGCCGGGCAGGCGGCCCTCGCCGACGCCGGGATCGACTACGGGCTGGTCGAGCAGGCCCCGGTGGGATTCTGCCAGCAGCAGTCGACGGCCGGTCAGCGCGCCGTCTACGAGCTGGGGCTGTCCGGCATCCCGGTCTACAACGTCAACAACAACTGCGCCACCGGCTCGTCCGCGCTGATGATGGCCCGTCAGTTCGTGGCCGGTGGGCTCAACGACTGCGTGCTGGCGCTGGGCTTCGAGAAGATGAGCCGGGGCGCGCTGGGCGCGGGGGCGGGCGCCGGGGACTTCGCCGCGAGCCCGCTGGCCCGGCACTACGGGGTGATGGCGGCCCGGCACGGCTTCGAGCGGACCCCGCCGACCGCGCAGATCTTCGGCAACGCGGCCCGCGAGCACATGGAGCGCTACGGCACCACCGCCGAGCAGCTCGCCCTGGTCGGGGTGAAGAACCACCGGCACTCCGCCGACAACCCCCGGGCCCAGTTCCGCGACAGTTACACCCTGGACGAGGTGCTGGCCTCGCGCACCGTCCACGCCCCGCTGACCAAGCTGCAGTGCTCGCCCACCTCGGACGGCGCGGCGGCGGCGGTGGTCGCCAGCGAGCGCTTCGTCGAGCGGCACGGGCTGCGGGGCCGGGCGGTGGAGATCCTCGGCCAGGCGATGACCACCGACACCGAGGAGAGCTTCGGCTCCGGCTCCAGCATCGACGTGGTCGGCAAGCCGATGAGCCGGGCCGCCGCCCGTGCGGTGTTCGAGCAGTCCGGGCTCGGCATCGAGGACGTGGACGTGGTGGAGCTGCACGACTGCTTCTCCATCAACGAGCTGCTCACCTACGAGGCGCTGGGCATGTGCGCGGACGGCGAGAGCGGCAAGCTGATCGCCGAGGGCGCGACCGGGCACGGCGGGCGCTGGGTGGTGAACCCGTCGGGAGGCCTGATCTCCAAGGGGCACCCGCTCGGCGCGACCGGCCTGGCGCAGTGCGCCGAGCTGGTGTGGCAGCTGCGCGGCACGGCGGGCGAACGCCAGGTCCCCGGCGCCCGGGTGGGGCTGGCCCACAACATCGGCCTGGGCGGCGCGGCGGTGGTGACCATGCTGCGCCGGGGCTAGCGGCTGCCTGAACCCGTGCCGTCCGGGCGCGTTCGGGGCATGGGCAAGGAGCCTTGGATGCGTTATACCTGACGGATAGTCAGATGTAACAGGTTCTACAAATAGACTCGCGGCGACGGCCGGGCCACAGAGCCGGTCACCGCGCAGAGCGACCCCGGCGCGTCCGACGGTGCGGACGGCCGCGTCGGGGTCCACCAACCAGGGAGCAGACACCATGCCCATCGACGCCGCCGCGGCCCTCGCGGCTCCGCCGCGTACCACCGACCTCACCTGGGACAGCAAGGACGTGCTGCTCTACCACCTCGGCGTGGGAGCGGGCGCGCACCGTCCGGCCACCGACCCGGACGAGCTGCGCTACACCTACGAGAAGGACCTCCAGGTGCTGCCCAGCTTCGTCACCGTGGCGGGGGGCGGTCTGGCCAAGGCCGGGGCGTTCGACCAGCCGGGGCTGCGGCTGGACCTGGCCAAGGTGCTGCACGGCGGCCAGCGGATCGAGCTGCACCGCCCGGTCCCGGCCTCCGGCGGCGCGGTGCTGACCAGCAGGCTGGCCGCGGTCTACGACAAGGGCAAGGCCGCCGTCCTGGTGATGCGCAGCGAGGCCGCGGACGCGGGCGGACCGCTGTGGACCTGCGACACCGAGATCTTCGTCCGCGGCGAGGGCGGCTTCGGCGGCGAGCGCGGTGCGAGCAGCCGGATCACGCCGCCCGAGCGCGCCCCGGAATGGGAGCGGGACGTGCCGGTGCGGCACGACCAGGCGCTGCTCTACCGGCTCTCCGGGGACTGGAACCCGCTGCACGCCGACCCCGACTTCGCCAAGCTGGCCGGATTCGACCGCCCCATCCTGCACGGGCTCTGCTCGTACGGGACCACGCTCAAGACCGTGGTGGACACGGCCCTCGGCGGCGACGCGAGCCGGGTCCTGACCTACAGCACCCGCTTCGCCGGGATCTTCTTCCCGGGCGAGACGCTCCGGGTCCGGATCTGGGACGAGGGCGGCGGGCGGCTGGTGGTCACCGCCTCGGCGGTGGAGCGCGCCGACGCGCCCGTGCTGGCCGACACCGTCCTCTCGTACCACTGACCTTTCGTACCACTGAGCTCTCGTATCCACTGAGCACCGACTGAAGTAAGCACTCACTTACCACCCAGGTTCCACCACCCAGGTTCAGGGAGCAGACATGCGCGCAGCGGTCCTGCACGAGACCGGCCAGGAGAAGCTAGAGGTCCACGACGGCGTCACCGTCCCCGCCACCGGCCCGGGGAAGGTCAAGGTGCGGATGCGGGCGGCGAGCCTGTGCCACTCGGACCTGTCCGCGATGAGCGGCGTCCTGCCGCAGCCCGCCCCGTTCGTGCCCGGCCACGAGGGCGCGGGGGAGATCACCGAGGTCGGCGCGGGGGTCGAGGGCCTCGCCGTCGGCGACCACGTGGTGGTCTGCTGGATGCCGCCCTGCGGGGTGTGTCCCAGCTGCCTCCGCGGCGAGGGCAACCTCTGCCTGGCCGGGTTCGCCAACATGGGCACCCCCAACTACCACCACGACGGCGCCGACATCTTCGGCTTCTCCGGCACCGGCACCTTCGCCGAGGAGAGCGTGGTGGCGGCCGGCTGCGCGGTGAAGCTGCCCGACGACGTCCCCTTCGCGGTCGGCGCGCTGATCGGCTGCGGCGTCACCACCGGGGTCGGCGCGGCCGTCAACACCGCCAAGGTCGAGCCCGGCTCCTCGGTGGCGGTGATCGGCTGCGGCGGCGTCGGCATCGCCGCGATCCAGGGCGCGCGGGTGGCCGGTGCGGCGCAGATCGTCGCGGTCGACCCGGTCGCCGCCCGCCGCGAGTGGGCGCTGCGCTTCGGCGCGACCGAGGCGGTCGCCCCGGACGGCCTCGGCGACGCGGTCCAGCGGCTGACCGGCGGCGAGGGCTTCGACTACGCCTTCGAGGTGGTCGGCAGGTCCGCGACGGTGCGGGCCGCCTACGACGCGGTGCGGCGCGGGGGAGCGCTGGTCGTGGTGGGCGCCGGGGCGATGGACGACAACGCCGAGTTCAACATGTTCGAACTCTTCTTCAACGAGAAGCGGATCCTGCCGTCCCTCTACGGCGGGTCGGACGTGCTGCGCGGCTACCGCACGGTGATCGACCTCTGGCGGGCCGGACGGCTCGACCTGGAGGGCATGATCACCCATCACGTCCGGCTGGAGGACATCAACGACGCGGTCCAGCAGATGCGCAGCGGCGAGGCGCTCCGCACCGTCATCGACCTCTAGGGCTTCCTTCCGTCCGATCCCCGACAGTCCGATCTCCCCCGACAGCATGATCTCTGAACAGGAGTCAGGCAGCGATGAGCACCTCCCTCTCGGGCAAGACCGCCGTCGTCACCGGTGCGGGGCGCGGCCTCGGCCGGGCCGAGGCGCTGGAACTGGCCCGCCTCGGCGCGAACGTCGTGGTCAACGACTTCGGCGCGCCGGGGCGCGACGGCAGCGGCGCGGCCTCGCCCGCACCGGCGGACGAGACCGTCGCGGCGATCCTGGCCGAGGGCGGGCGGGCGGTGGCGCACTACGGTGACGTCTCCGACCTGGACGCCGCCCGGGCACTGGTCGAGCTGGCCGTGTCGACCTACGGACAACTCGACATCCTGGTCAACAACGCCGGGATCCTCCGGGACCGGATGGTCTTCTCGATGTCGGAGGAGGAGTGGGACTCGGTCATCCAGGTCCACCTCAAGGGCCACTTCGCCACCACCCGCTTCGCCGCCGCGCACTGGCGGGCCCGCTCCAAGGCGGCGGACGCGCCGGTGTTCGGACGGATCGTCAACACCTCCTCGGAGGCGTTCGTGGCCGGCTCGGCCGGGCAGCCCAACTACGCCGCCGCCAAGGGCGGCATCGTCGGGCTGACCACCAGCTGCGCGGCGGCGCTGGCCCGTTACGGGGTGACCGCCAACGTCATCTGCCCGCGGGCGCGGACCCGGATGACCGAGGACGTCTTCACCGGGGGCATGGGTGCGCCGGACCAGGGGCTCGACCCGCTCGCTCCCGAGCATGTCTCGCCCCTGGTCGGCTACTTGGCCTCACCCGCGGCGCAGGGCGTCAACGGGCAGGTGTTCGTGGTCCACGGCGGGATGGTGGCGGTGCTCGGGCAGCCGCCGGTGCTGGCCGTCTTCGACACCGCCAAGGACCTCTTCACCCCGGCCGAACTCGACGACCTGCTCACCCCGTACTACGCGGGCCGCACCCCCGGCGACGGCTACGCCAACCTCGGCGTGCTCGCCCTCCGGCACACCGTCCCGGGGGAGGGGCAGGGGCAGGGCTGACGCATCCGGCCCGGCCCGTACCGGTTCTGATGGTCACTCGGTGTCGGCGGAGACCCGGCGGTGGCGTCCGTGCCCCGTCGGCTCCCGTCGGCCCTCGCGGTCGTCCTCGGCGACCGTGCCGCGGTGTTTGCCTTCCGTGTCGTGGTGGTCGTGTCCCGGAGCTGCGTCCAGGCGGTTCTCAGTGATGTCGTCGAAGGCATCGGACATGAGAAGTCGTCTCTCCGTCGGTGTTGTCTTCTGTGCTGTCATGTGGAGCTTTTATGTGGAACCTGATCACCCTATGCAACGGGGGATAGCGGTCGTACCTCGGGTTCGTAACAAGACGTCCACGGTTTGTACCCTTCGGTAGCACTCGCGGGGCGAACGGTGGGGCGTGCCGAGCCTGCGCTGAGGCCGCGCTGAGCCGCCGTCAGGCCGGTCGCCCGGTGCGGAGGAAGCCGGCCAGTAACTCGTGCAGCACCGGTGCGCCGTCCTCGGCCAGCACCTCGTGGCCCGCGCCCGCCGCCTCGACGTAGCGGAAGTCGCCGCCCTCGGACCGGCCCATCCGCAGCAGTTCCTGACGCAGCGTGCGGGACTGGCTGACCGGCACCACGTCGTCCTGGTCGCCGTGCAGCACCAGCAGCGGCGCGGTCAGCCGGTGGCAGACCCGCAGTACGTCGCGCGGGCCGAGCCCGTCCGGTCCCGGGTCGGGCACGCCGTCCGCCCGCGCGCCGCCCAGACGCAGGGTCAGCGCCTGGACCGCGGGCCCCGCCTCGGCCAGCAGCCGGGGGCCGGACAGGAACGGCGCGACCACCGCGCAGCGCGCCACCTGCTCGGGGGCCGACGAGGCGGAGAGCAGCGCGAGGAACGCCCCGTAACTCACCCCGAAGAGTGAAGGGCGCTCCAGCCCGAGGGCGCTCCGCTGGGCGGTGACCGAGGACAGCAGGGCCAGCACGTCGTCCAGGTCGGGGCCGCCCCAGGCGTTCTGCACCGCCTGCGCGTACTCCACGCCGTAGCCGGTGCTGCCGCGCTGGTTGACCGCGACCACGGCCAGGCCCTCGGCGGCCATCCGCTGCAGTGTCGGGTCGAACTCCAGCCGCCAGGCGTCGGCCGGGCCGCCGTGCAGCGCGATGACCAGGTGCTGGGCCGTCAGCCAGGCGTCGCCGCCGTAGACCACGGCCTCCATCGGCCCGGCCGCCCCGGCCAGCTCGACCGTCCGCGCACCGTGCCAGCGACCGCCGTCGGCGGGCGCGGCACTGCCGTCGAGCCGCCACCCGGAGCGCTGGCCACGGGGCGCCGCGGCGTCCTGCCCGTTCCGCGCCGCGGGGAATATCCGGATGACGCTGCCCATGCCGGCCGAGCCGCCCTGGAGCGGAGCCAGCCGCAGCGGCATGGTCGGCGCGGGCTCGGAGCCCTCCGGCGGGGACGCCAGCAGCCGGTCCACGTCGATGGTGGCGATGCCCGCCGGGTGGTCCGGCGCCGAGTAGGGCATCCGCAGCCCGGCGGCGGACCAGTGGCCCACCCCGCCGAGCCGTCCGGGGGGCGCGGGCAGGGGGTCGAGCCGCCCGGACGAGGGCTGCCACAGGGCCAGGGTGGAGCCCGCGCCCCAGTCGCCCTGCAGCACCACCCGCAGATCGGCCGGTGCGCCGCCGGCCGGGGCGGAGCCGGGTGAGGCGGAACCGGACGGGGCGGAATCGGGCGAGGCGGAACCGGGCGGATGGGCGTTCGACGGGGCGGGCTCGATCGCCACCGGGCGCAGGAAGCCCCGGGGCCGGTGCAGGCAGTCGGGGAAGCGCGGCGGCTCCGCGCCGCCGAGGACGGCCCAGCCGAGCCGGTCCTCGCCGGGCGCGTCGCTGCGGACCAGGATCAGCCCGCTGCCCGGATCCGCGGCGACCAGCCGGTCGTTGCTCCGCGGCGTCAGTTCGAGCAGCGGGTTGACCGTGCCGGTGGCCAGGTCCAGCACCACCGTCTTGACCACCGGGCCGTGCACGCCGAAGCCGGCGCTTCCGGTCGGCTGGACGTGGTCCAGCGCCAGCAGCCGCCCGCCCCGGTCCAGCCACACGCCGCCGCCGGAGATCCCCGCGAACTCCGCGACCTGCTGCGGCTGGGTCGCTCCGTCCGCGCTGACCAGCCAGACCGAGGTGACCTGCCGGGTGTCGGTGCCCAGCGCCACCGCGACCGGGCCGCCCGGCTCCGACGCGGGCATGGCCATCAACCGCAGGGCTGCCGCGCCCAGCGACCCGACCGAGGACTCGCGGACCGAGGCCGGGGTGCGGACCACCAGCTCGTACCGGTCGGCCGCGGTGTGGCGGCAGATCAGCACCCGCCCGTCCGGCAGCGAGACCAGCTGCGACCGCAGGCTCTCCGACCCGGCCCCGCCGCCCACCCCCGGCGCGAGCGGCAGCGGGACGGGTATGGCGGCGGCCACGGCCCCGTCGGCGGGGTCGCCGAGGCCGCCCACGATCAGGCCGCCGACCAGCGCGGCGCCGCCGACGGGGCCGAGCCCGCCGACGGGGCCGAGGGCGTCGCCGGGGCCGCCGCCGAGCGGGGTTCCGTCCAGGCGCCAGCTCTCCGGGTACCAGCCGCCGTCGCCGGAGGTGGCCAGGCAGGCCGCGTACGCGCCGTCGGCGGAGAAGGTGAAGCCGACCCGGCGCAGCGCGGGGGCCGCTCTGGTGTGCGGGAACGCGCCGACGAGGGTAAGAGGTGTCGCAGTCATGGGAAGCCACCACCGGAAAGAGGAGGTCGGACCGGGCGGGCTTGCCGCCGCCGGTCCGCAGTCGGGGATCGTTCGGTCCCTCAGGAACCCGCCGACGCCCCCGCCGCACCACAGACGCTACTTACGCCACCCCCACCACCCGAACGGATCGATGACCCTTCACTCATAAGGGTGAGGAGTTCTCCGGGGAGCCGGGACGGCTCCCCGGCGCGGTCGGTAGGGAGGGGACGTGCGGATCGGCGCCGAATCTTCTGTAATCTCGACGGGTGCCGATCCTCTCCGACGTCCTCAGCGTGTTCGACGAGCTGTACCCGCCCGCCCGTGCGGAGTCCTGGGACGCCGTCGGCCTGGTCTGCGGTGATCCGCAGGCCCCGGTACGGCGGGTGCTGTTCGCCGTCGACCCGGTCGGCCAGGTCGTCGACGAGGCCGTGGCCTGGGGTGCGGACCTGCTGGTCACGCACCACCCGCTGTATCTGCGCGGGGTCGTCAGCGTCGCCGCCACCGGCTTCAAGGGCCGCGTCGTGCACACCCTGATCAAGCACGACATCGGCCTGCTCACCGCCCACACCAACGCCGACTCGGCCGATCCCGGGGTCTCCGACGCCCTGGCCGAGGCCGTCGGCCTGCGGATCACCGGGCCGCTCGTCCCCGACCCGACCGACCCGGCCGGACGCCGCGGCACCGGCCGGATCGGCGAGCTGCCCGCGCCCGAGCCGCTCGCGGCCTTCGCCGCCCGGGTCGCCGCCGGGCTCCCGGCCACCGCGCAGGGCATCCGCACCGCGGGCGACCCGGACCAGACGGTCCACCGGGTGGCCGTCTGCGGCGGCTCCGGCGACTCCTTCTTCGACGCCGTCCGCGCCGCCGGTGTGGACGCCTATGTCACCGCCGACCTGCGGCACCACCCGGTCTCCGAGGCCCGCGAGGCCGGGCCACTGGCCCTGGTCGACGCCGCACACTGGGCCACCGAGTGGCCCTGGCTGCGGAGCGCGGAGCGCGAGCTGCTCGCGGCCTCCGACAAGCACGGCTGGGGGTTGGAGACCCGGGTGTCGCAGCAGGTCACCGACCCTTGGACACTGCACACGGCGTCCAGCACCACCACGTCCGGTACGACATCTCCCGCGGCGGACTGACGCCCCCTCAGACCCTTCCTGACCCGACCGACGCACCACCCCGAGGAGCACCCCCTGAACGCCGCGCCCGCCGACCAGATCCGCCTGCTGGACCTCCAGGCCCTCGACTCCCGCCTGGACCTCCTCTCGCACCGCTCCAACTCCCTCCCCGAGCACGCCGAGATCCAGCAGCGCGGCAGCGACCTCACCGAGCTGCGCTCGCTCACCGTCGCCGCCGAGACCCAGCTCAGCGACACCAAGCGCGAGCTGGTGAAGGCCGAGCAGGACGTCGAGCAGGTCGTCACCCGGGCCGCCCGCAACCAGCAGCGGATGGACTCCGGCTCGGTCGGCGCCAAGGACCTCGCCAACCTGCAGCACGAGGTCGGCGCGCTCGCCAAGCGGCAGAGCGACCTGGAGGACGTGGTCCTCGAAGTCATGGAGCGGCTGGAGAGCTCGCAGACCCGGGTCAGCGAGATGACCGCCCGCCGGGACGACGCGCAGCACAGCCTCGCCGAGGCCGAGAGCCGCCGCGACGCGGCCCAGGCCGAGATCGACGTCGAGGTGGAGAAGGTCACCCGCGAGCGGGCGACCGTGGCCGCGGTCATCCCGGACGACCTGATGAAGCTCTACACCCGGCTCCGGCAGACCCAGGGCGGCACCGGCGCGGCCCGGCTGTTCCAGCGCCGCTGCGAGGGCTGCCGGGTCGAGTTCGCCACCGCCGACCTGCGCACCATCCGCGCCGCGGCGCCGGAGGAGGTGCTCCGCTGCGAGAACTGCAGCCGGATCCTGATCCGCACCTCCGACTCCGGCCTCTAGGCCGGTCGGCGATGGCGTCCGGACGGTCGCTCCGCGAGGCCGACGGCGAGACCCGGGGCGCCCGGGTCGCGGTCCCGTCCGTCGGCTGGGGGAGCGCCGCCGACCTCGGCGCGCCCACCACGCTGGTGCTGCTCCGGCACGGCGAGACCGCGCTCACCCCGGAGAAGCGGTTCTCCGGCAGCGGCGGCGGCGATCCCGAGCTGTCCGACCGCGGTCGCGACCAGGCCGCCCGCGCGGCGGCGGCGCTGGCCGCCCGCCCCGACCCCGGGGCCGTCCAGGCGGTGGTCAGCTCGCCGCTGCTGCGCTGCCGTCAGACCGCGGCTGCCGCCGCCGCCCGGCTCGGCCTGGAGGTGCTGGTCGAGGACGGCCTGCGTGAGACCGACTTCGGCGCGTTCGAGGGCCTGACCTTCGCCGAGGCCAAGCAGCGGCACCCGGCCGAGTTGGACGCCTGGCTGGCCTCGGCCGCCACCGGCCCGCCCGGCGGCGAGAGCTTCGACGCCGTCTCCGAGCGGGTGTCGGTCGCCCGCGACCGGCTGCTGGCCCGGTACGCGGGCCGGACCGTCCTCGTGGTCTCCCATGTCACGCCGGTGAAGACGCTGGTCAGGCTGGCCATCGGGGCGCCGCAGGAGTCGCTCTACCGGATGGAGCTGTCGCCCGCCGCACTGTCCGAGATCCAGTTCTACGCCGACGGCAACGCGTCGCTGCGCGTCTTCAACGACACCTCCCACCTGCGCTGACAGCGGCGCGTGCGGCGCGTCTGCGGCGGGGAGCGGTTTGCGGCGGCTGCGGCTGCGGCGGAGCCCTAGAGCTCGGTGACCACCACGTCCAGCGCCCACGGCTTCCCCGCCGCCGGCGGCACGCTGTCGACCGTGTACTTGAGGTCCCGCAGCGCCACCGCGAGCTCCGCCGGCGACTCCGGCTCCGCCCCGGCCTCCAGCAGGGCCCGGACGATCCGCCCCTTCGTCGCCTTGTTGAAGTGGCTGACCACGGTCCGCTTCAGCACCCCGCCGACCTCGCGCTCGTGCAGCACCCGTACCGTCGCCGTCCGCCCGGCCACCGCGCCCGCCGGACGCCACAGCCCCGCGTACGCGGTCGACCGCAGGTCCAGCACCAGGCCCCGGCCCGCGACCTCCGGCAGCACCGCCGCGGTCTGCGCCCGCCAGAACGTCCCCAGCGGACCCAGCGGCGGTAGCTTCACCCCGCCCGAGCAGCGGTACGGCGGGATCCGGTCGGTGATCCGGACCGCGCCCCACAGCCCGGAGAACACCAGCAGCGAGCGCACGGCCCTGGCCTGCGCGTCCGGGCCGAGCGTGGACAGCTCCAACGCGTCGTAGAGCACGCCGGTGTACAGCTCCCCGGCCGGGAGCGCCCCGGCCGTCCGCAACGCGGTGTTCCTGGCCAGCTCGCCGCGCAGGCCGGGGCTGAGCCCCAGCACCTCGCCGGCCCGGTCCGGATCGCCGCCGCTCAGTTCCACCAGCGCGTCCAGGACCTGTTCCCGGGCCGGGTTCAGCTCCGGCAGCGACAGGCTCCGCAGCTTCAGCGGCGCTCCCGTCCCCGCGGCGGCCTTTCCCTCGGACGGCGGCAACAGCACCAGCACAGCGTGACTCCTCGGATCGGACGCGCATCGGACGACACGCCCAGCCTATTGACTCCGGACGACGCCCATCGACCACCCCACCTGCCTAGGCTGCGAGCATGCCTCGTCGCCATCTCAGCGTCCGAACCGCCGGGACCGCCCGGATCGACAGCGAACTGGCCGAGCTGCGGGCCCGGCTGGAGCTTCCGGAGAGCTGGTCGCCCGAGGTCCTGGCCGAGGTCGAGGAGGTCGCGCGGTCGCCCCGGCTGCCGTCCTACGACGCCACCGACCTGCCGCTGTTCACCCTGGACCCGCCCGAGTCGATGGACCTCGACCAGGCCATGCACCTGGAACGCCGGGGCAGCGGCTACCGGGTGTACTACGCCATCGCCGACGTCGGCGCCTTCGTCCGTCCCGGCGGGGCGATCGACGCCGAGGCCAGACGGCGGGTCGAGACCCTCTACTTCCCGGACCTGCGCGTCCCGCTGCACCCGCCGCAGCTCTCCGAGGGCGCCGCCAGCCTGCTCCCGGACCAGGACGCGCCCGCCCTGCTCTGGCAGTTGGACCTGGACGTGGACGGCGAGCTGATCGGCGCCGACCTGCGCCGGGCCCTGGTCCGCAGCCGTCGCAAGCTCGACTACGCGAGCGTTCAGCGGGACATCGACGAGGGCCGGGCCGACAAGGCCCTTGCGCTGCTCGGCATCATCGGTCCGCTGCGGGAGGAACGCGAGGCAGACCGGGGCGGTGTCAGCCTGCCGCTGCCGGAACAGGAGATCGAGCCGGTCGACGGCGGCTACGCGCTCAACTACCGTGCCCCGCGCCCCGCCGACGGCTGGAACGCGCAGATCTCCCTGCTCACCGGCATGGCCGCGGCGGAGATGATGCTCGACGCCGGAGTCGGGCTGCTCCGCACCCTGCCGGGCGCGCCCGCCGCCGCGTACGCCCGGCTCCGCCGCACCGCCACCGCCCTCGGCGTCGACTGGCCCGCCGACCTGCCGTACCCGAAGCTGATCCGCTCGCTGAACCCGGCCCGGCCGGCCCACGCCGCCTTCCTCAACGAGTGCACCGGCCTGCTCCGCGGCGCGGCCTACACCGCCTTCGACGACGCTTCTCCCGGCCTGGGCGCTGGGGTGGATCCGGCCGCGGGGACAGCAGTTCCCGGGCGGGCGTCCGGAACTGGCCCGACGTCCGGATCCGTGCCGGCGTCGGCCCCGGGCTCGGCGTCGGCCCCCGCCCCGGCGTCCGGATCCGCGACCGTGCCCGTCCCTGCCTCTGCCCCTGCCTTTGCCTTTGCCCCTGCGCCCGGGACCGGGACCGACCCCGCCCCCGCGGCTGCGGACGCCGCCCGCCGCGCGGCCCTCGGCCACGCCGCCGTCGCCGCCCCGTACGCGCACTGCACCGCCCCGCTGCGCCGCCTCGCCGACCGCTTCGCGGGCGAGGTCTGCGCCGCCGTCGCGTCCGGTGACCCGGTCCCTGACTGGGTGCGCGAGGCGCTGCCGGAGATCCCCAAGCTGATGGAGACCGGCGACCGCCGCGCCCACGAGGTCGAGCGGGTCTGCGTGGACCTGGTCGAGGCCGAACTCCTGCACGGCCGCGAGGGCGAGGTCTTCGACGGCGTGGTGGTGGACGTGGACGAGCGGAAGCCGCAGTCCGGCACGGTCCAACTGCACGCCCCCGCCGTCCGCGCCCGCCTCACCGACGACCGCCCCGACGCCGCCCCGCTTCCCCTGGGCACCCGCCTACGCGTCCGCCTCACCACCGCCGACCCGGTCAAACCCACCGTCCGCTTCGCCCCGGCCTGAACGGGGGCGCCCCCAGCGGCCTGGCCCCGACCACGAGGCGTCCGGACCGTGGCTCCGCAGCGGCTACCATGGTCCACACGGCGGACGAGCCGGCCGGGCGGTCGCGTTGCACCCTTCACCGGGTGTGCCGAGGAACGTCCGGGCTCCACACGGCAGGGTGGTGGGTAACGCCCACCCGGGGTGACCCGCGGGACAGTGCCACAGAAAACAGACCGCCGGCCGCTTCGGCAGCCGGTAAGGGTGAAACGGTGGTGTAAGAGACCACCAGTGCCCAGGGTGACCTGGGCAGCTAGGTAAACCCCACCTGGAGCAAGGTCAAGATGGGGCGTCGCAAGACGCCCCGCGCAGGCGTTCGAGGGCTGCCCGCCCGAGCCTGCGGGTAGACCGCTGGAGGCTGTCGGCAACGGCAGCCGTAGATGGATGACCGCCTCCGCGCGGGCCGCAAGGCCCCCGCGAGACAGAACCCGGCGTACAGGCCGACTCGTCCGCCCCACCTTGGCGATCACGCCGGGTAGGAGGTCTGTACTGCAAAAACAGTCTTTTCTGGGTTTCGCTCGATGCCCCTGGATGTCACTCTGGGACTCCCCCTGGCTCCCCGGACTCCCCTGGACTCCCCAAGAAATCCAGTGAAATGGCGACCGCCCCGGTCCCTCGCCAGGGAACACGGGGCGGTGCCCAGACCGGACCGCGGACTTGGCCTCCCCTGCTACTTGCCGCGATCTGGTCCCCACCGGCCGCCCCAATAGATCTGGGGCTGCCGGAGCTTGTGGGTCGGCTGGAGTGCCGACTGCTGCAGCGAACTGACAGGTGCACACTTTGTGTGGGGAGTCTGGGCGCCGCCCGCTGACCGCCGTCCCCGTCGGCCAGATGCTGGTCTACCGGCACCAGATGCTGCACCTCGGAGTGTCACCGCAACTCCTGGCTGCACTCGATCGAGCCATAGAGGCAGACGTCCTCCTGGCCAGCGCCCTCGAGGACCACACACCCGCATCCCATCCGCTCGGCGCCTGGGTCATGCAGCGTGACCTCGCCGACCTCCTCACCTGGCCGCTCCACGGGCGCGTACCTGAGCTGATCGCCGCCCTGCCCGCCCCCAACCGGCCCCGCCGCGGGCCAGTCGCTGCGGCACCTGAGCTGCCCGCGGCCGACCGCGAACGGTTCTTCACCCGCATGCGCGCCACCGCCGAGCAGGCCACCGGCGGCGACCAGTTCCTGCTACGCCGCCAAGCCCTCTACTTGGCCGGGTACGATCGCAGCCCGGACACCACCGACTGGCTCGACCACCAGCAGCGTTCGACGCACCCCGAAGGCTGGCTCGACCAGTGGCTCAACGCCCGCTCCGTCGCCTCAGTCGGCGCCCGGCAAGGTGACACCGACCAGATCACGGGGTTCATCGCGACGACCCTTGTGGACGACGACGCGGGCGAGGCCGCGAACCTCAACTACTGGGCCTACTGGGTCGGCGAGATCCCTGACATCCAACTGGACGACACGTTCATGGGCACCCGCAGCCCGGACTCCTGGCACGGGCGCCGGCTGCTCCACCACGTCACCGGGCGCCTCGACCCCAAGTTCGGGTACCTCGACCTGTACGTCCACACCCTCTGGGCGCTCCTCGCAGCCCGCCCGCAGCTGCTGCGCGACGGCTCCGTCAACCGGTCCTGGCTTCGCGAACGCGTTGAGATCCTGTTGGATAGCCCCGGGGTCTCACGGCAGGCTGACCGGGACCTCGCCGGTGTCCGGTACGCGCTGCGCCTCGCCGAGGTGTAGCACCGACGAGAGGGCTCATCTGTGGCCGACGAACTGAGCGCGGTGGCGAACTTCCTGTTCGAGGCGGGGACGCTGAAGGCTGCGAAGCGTACCGGCTGGTGGATGGCCGGGGTCAAGGACCCGGAGACGATCGCCGAGCACTCCTGGCGCACCTCGCTGATCGCCTCCATGATCGCGCAGCTTGAAGGAGCTGACCCTGCGCGGGCCGCGTTGATGTCGGTGTGGCACGACTCGCAGGAGACTCGGACCGGGGACGTGAACCACCTCGGGAAGAAGTACCTCGATGGCGAGATCAGTGCGGAGGCCGTCACCGCGGACCAGGTCGCAGGGATGCCCGAGTCCCTGGCCAAGGCCGTGCAGGCCGTCGTCGGCGAGTACGAGGCCCGGGAGTCCCCGGAGGCGATCTGCGCCCGGGACGCGGACAAGCTGGAGTGCCTGCTGCAGGGCCTGGAGTACAAGGCCCAGGGGTACGAGAACGTCCAGCGGTGGATTGACAACAGCTGCGGCCGGCTCGTCACGGCGACGGCGAAGGCGCTGGCCGACGAGCTGATCGCGACGGGGTCGCTGATGTGGCTCAAGACGGTACTGGGCGAGAAGTGACCGTCCCGGTCCCGTTGTCGGAGGACGAGATCGCCGGGCTGCTGGCCGGGCTGCCTTTGTGGGAGCGGCAGGGCGATGCGATCACCCGGCTCGTGGCACCGATCCGGTATCACGCCGGGGTTGCGTTGATCGTGCACGTCGCGGATATCTCGCGGCTGACGCACCACCATGCAGATATCAACCTGTCCTTCAACGGCGTGCGGTTCACGATCACGACCCACGACGCCGGCGGTGTGCTGACCGAGGCGGACTTCGAGCTGGCCGCACGGATCGACGCCATCGCCGCGGGGCACGCGGCCAACTGGGACATCGGTGCCTGACCGGCCGTACCTCTCTTGGCATGCCGTGCTGCGGTAGCGTCGCACCTACCTGGGTCGAGCGAAGCGGGGCAGCGGCATGTCGGTGTGGAAGAACCTCGGCGAGCACACGGTGTACGAGAACCCGTGGCTGCGGATCAACCTCGCCGACGTCGAACTCCCCGACGGCCGCCACCTCGACCATTACCTGATGCGCCTGCGCCCCGTCGCCCTGTGCACGGCAGTGAACGAGAGCAACGAGGTGCTGCTGCTGTGGCGGCACCGGTTCATCACCGACACCTGGGGCTGGGAACTGGCCGCTGGCGTAGTAGAGGTGGAGCTGGGCGAGTCCCTGGAGGAAGCCGCGGCCCGGGAGATGCTGGAGGAGACCGGGTGGCGCCCTGGCCCGTTGAAGCACCTGCTGACCGTGGAGCCGTCGAACGGGCTCTCTGATGCGTTGCACCACGTCTACTGGTCGGAGTCCGCGGAGTACGTCGGGCATCCGGAGGACGACTTCGAGTCTGAGCGGCGCGAGTGGGTGCCGCTGGCCGCGATCCCGGAGATGATCGCGAAGGGTGATGTGCGGTCGGCCAACGCCGTCGCGGCCCTGTTGATGCTCCACCAGATGCGGTGCCACCAGGCTGGCTGAACCCGGGATGATGTTCCCGTGCCTCTTCCCCCGCCGTCGCGTCCTGACCTGCAGGCTGCCGTGGACCGTGCGAACACGGCGATCCGCGACTACCTGCGCAGGCTGCCGGAGCGTTCGCCGCAGTCGGACGGGGAGGGGCACGGAGGGAGGTGTATGTGAGCGCTCACATACACCTCTCGCGTTCGCGAGTCCAGATCCCTTGACGGCGCCATATGTGAGCGTTAACACTGAGGCCCCGGGGCGATGGCGCGACGGCCGCCCGTCCGGAGCCCGACGTTTCGCCGCTGTTCGAGGCTGATCCTGGAGTGCATTCTGTGAGCGCTAACAATCCGCTGGTCGCCGTGGGCGTGGACTTCGGCACGCTCTCCGGCCGGGTCGTCGTGGTCTCGGTCGAGGACGGAACACAACTGGCCGACGCCGTGCACGAGTACCGGCACGGCGTGGTCGACCGCCGACTGCCCGGCGGCGGGCCCGCCCTCCCGCCGGACTGGGCGCTGCAGGTGCCGGACGACTGGCGCGACGTGCTGCGGATCGCGGTCCCCAAGGCCATCGCCCTGGCCGGGGTCACCCCGGAGCAGGTCGTCGGCATCGGCACCGACTTCACCGCCTGCACCGTGCTGCCCGCCACCGCCGACGGCACGCCGCTGTGCGAGCTGCCCGGCCTGGCGACCCGCCCGCACGCCTACCCCAAGCTCTGGCGGCACCACGCCGCGCAGCCGCAGGCGGACCGGATCAACGCCGTGGCCGCGGAATTGGGCGAGCCCTGGCCGGGACGCTACGGAGGGAAGATCTCCAGCGAGTGGGAGTACGCCAAGGCCCTGCAACTGCTGGACCAGGACCCGGAGCTCTACCACCGCACCGACCGGTGGATCGAGGCAGCCGACTGGATCGTCTGGGAGCTGACCGGCGCCGAGACCCGCAACCTCTGCACCGCCGGGTACAAGGGCATCCACCAGCCCGACCTGTTCCCCGACCCGTTCCCTGACCGGTTCCCTGGCGGCAGCGGCGGCCGTCCGGGCCGGGCGTTCCTGGCGGCGCTCGACCCGGCCTTCACCGGCTTCACCGCCAAACTCGACCACCCGCTGTCGCCGCCGGGCGGCCTCGCGGGTGCACTGACCGCTCGGGCGGCGGCGTGGACCGGTCTGAATGAGGGCACACCGGTCGCCGTGGGCAATGTGGACGCCCATGTCACCAACGCCGCCGCTCGGGCACTGGAGCCGGGACACCTGCTGGCCATCATGGGCACCAGTACCTGTCACATCCTCAACTCCGACCGCCTGGCCGAGGTCCCCGGTATGTGCGGGGTGGTCCGCGACGGCGTCGTCCCCGGGCTGTGGGGGTACGAGGCCGGACAGAGCGGTGTCGGCGACATCCTCGCCTGGGCCGCGGGCACCCTCGCGCCCGAGGCGTACGCCGTCGAGGCGCGCGAACGCGGCCTGAGCGTCCATGAACTGCTGACCGAGAAGGCCGCGGCGCAACCGGTCGGCGGGCACGGGCTGGTCGCCCTCGACTGGCACAGCGGCAACCGCTCGGTCCTGGTGGACCACCGTCTGTCCGGTCTGCTGCTGGGGCTGACCCTGGACACCCGGCCCGAGGAGGTCTACCGGGCCCTGGTGGAGGCCACCGCCTTCGGCACCCGGATGATCATCGAGGCGTTCGAGCAGGCGGGCGTGCCGGTCACCGAGTTCACCGCGGCGGGCGGGCTGCCGCGCAACCGCTTCCTGATGCAGGTGTACAGCGATGTGCTGCGCCGCCCGCTGAACGTGATCGGCTCCGGGCAGGGGCCGGCCCTGGGCTCGGCGATCCACGCGGCGGTCGCCGCGGGCGTCCACCCGGACATCCGGTCCGCGTCGGCGGCCATGGGCAGCGTCCAGCGGGGGGTGTACACCCCGGACCCCGAGCGGGCCGACGCCTATGACGCGCTGTTCGCCGAGTACCGCCGACTGCACGACCACTTCGGACGCCTGCGCGAGGGCGGGGGGCCGGGCGCGATGCACCGCCTGCGCGCGCTGCGCGACCGGGCCCGGGACGTTCCGGCGGCCGGAACCCCCGCGCCTGCCGAAGCCCCCGCGCCCGCCGGAGCCCTCTCGCCTGCCGAAGCCCCCGCGCCCGCCGGAGCCCTCTTGCCTGCCGAAGCCCCCGCGCCTGCCGTGACCACCGACGACCAGGAGGCCTGAGGCCATGGACACCCTCGACGACCTGCGGGAGCAGGTCTGCGTCCTGCACGGCGAACTGCTGCGCTGGGGGCTGGTCGCCTGGACCAGCGGCAATGTCAGCGCCCGAGTGCCGGGCGAGGAGCTGATGGTGATCAAGCCATCGGGCGTCTCCTACGACGAGCTGACCCCGGACACGATGATCGTCACCGACCTGCACGGCGCCGTCGTGGACGGACGGCACGCGCCCTCCTCGGACACCGCCGCGCACGCCTACGTCTACCGCCATCGCCCGGACGTCGGCGGCGTCGTGCACACCCACTCCCCGTACGCCACCGCCTGGGCCGCCGCCGGACGGCCGATCCCCTGCGCCATCACCGCGATGGGCGACGAGTTCGGCGACGACATCCCGCTCGGGCCCTTCGCGCTGATCGGGGACGACTCCATCGGCCGCGGCATCGTCGCCACGCTGTCGGGGCACCGGTCCCCGGCGGTGCTGATGCGCGGGCACGGCGTCTTCGCCGTCGGCGCGGACGCCCGCGCGGCCGTCAAGGCGGCCGTGATGTGCGAGGACGTGGCCCGCACGGTCCACCTGGCGCACCAACTGGGTGGCGACGTGCCCCGGTTGGACCAGGACTCGATCGACCGGCTGCACGACCGCTACCAGAACGTCTACGGCCAGCCGCTGGACCAGCCGAACCGCCGAGACCAACCGGATCGCCGAGACCAACCGGCGGACCGCCGCGACCAACCGGCGGACCGCCGCACCCAACCGGCGGACCGCCGCACCCAACCGCAGGACCGCCGCACCCCATCGGCGGACCGCCGCGACCGCCCCGACCCCACCCCTCCAGGAGTGAACGCATGACCCATGCCGCCCCCGCCCCCGAGGTCTGGTTCCTGACCGGGAGTCAGCACCTGTACGGGGAATCGACGCTGAGCCAGGTCGCTCGGCAGTCCCGGGCGATATCCGACCAACTGGCCGCGACCGCCGACCTCCCGGTGCGGCTGCTCTGGCGGCCGGTGCTGACCGACGCCGACGCCATCCGGCGCACCATGCTCGACGCCAACGCCTCCGCCGCCTGCGTCGGGGTGATCGCCTGGATGCACACCTTCTCGCCGGCCAAGATGTGGATCGCCGGGTTGGACGCGCTGGACAAGCCGCTGCTGCACCTGCACACCCAGGCCAACACCGCGCTGCCGTGGTCCAGCATCGACATGGACTTCATGAACCTCAATCAGGCCGCGCACGGAGACCGGGAGTTCGGCTACATCCAGTCCCGTCTCGGGGTGCCTCGGAAGACCGTGGCCGGCCATGTCACCGACCCGGCCGTCGCCGACCGGGTGGCGGTCTGGGCCCGTGCCGCCCGGGGCCGCGCCGAGCTGCGCGGGCTGCGGATCGCCCGGTTCGGCGACAACATGCGCGACGTCGCGGTCACCGAGGGCGACAAGGTCGAGGCCCAACTGCGCTTCGGCGTCTCGGTCAACACCTACGGCGTCAACGACCTGGTCGCCGCGGTCGACGCGGTGTCCGACGGCGAGGTGACCGACCTGGTCAAGGAGTACCAGGAGCTCTACGCGCCGGCCCCGGAGCTCAGGACCGGCGGCGCGCGGCATGACTCGCTGCGCTACGCCGCCCGGATCGAACGGGGGCTGCGCGGCTTCGTCGACGAGGGCGGCTTCGGCGCCTTCACCACCAACTTCGAGGATCTCGGCGGCCTGCGCCAGCTCCCCGGCCTGGCGGTGCAGCGGCTGATGGCCGACGGCTACGGCTTCGGCGGCGAGGGCGACTGGAAGACGGCGGCGCTGCTGCGCACCCTCAAGACCATGGGCGAGGGACGTCCCGGCGGCAGCTCCTTCATGGAGGACTACACCTACCACCTTGGCGCCGGAAGGCAGTTGATCCTGGGCGCGCACATGCTGGAGGTCTGCCCCAGCATCGCGGCCGGGCAGCCGAGCTGCGAGATCCACCCGCTCGGCATCGGCGCCCGCGAGGACCCGGTGCGGCTGGTCTTCGACGCGGCCCCCGGCGCCGCCGTCACGGTGGGCCTGGCCGACCTGGGGGAGCGGTTCCGGCTGGTCGCCAACGAGGTCGACGTGGTCGAGCCGTTGGAGCCGCTGCCGCGGCTGCCGGTGGCCCGTGCGGTGTGGGCCCCCCGGCCGGACCTGACCACCTCCACCGAGGCCTGGCTGACCGCCGGGGGACCGCACCACACCGTGCTGTCCACCGCCGTCGGCAGCGCCGAACTGTGCGACTTCGCCGAGATGACGGGCACCGAGCTGGCCCTGATCGACGCGGAGACCACCGTCCGCCGGTTCGCCCGGGAGCTGCGCTGGGAGCAGGCGTACCACCGTCTGGCACGGGGGTTGTAGCCGATGGAAGGCCTCGGTCCGCGGCTGCGGGCGAAACCCGAACGTTACCGCCGCGACCCGTTGACGACCACTGGTGTGAGCGTTAACAATACAGTACCCGCACGGCGGAGCACGGGGCGTGCGGACCCGCGTGTGATGCTGGGACCGCACCGGAAACCCCCGGTGGCGCCGGTACGGACAAGCGCAGGCGAGGACGAGGGAGTCGGGCATGGCAGCAGGGAGCACCGCCGGCGGGCGCCAGCCGGTCATGGCGGATGTGGCCAGGCTGGCCGGGGTCTCGCACCAGACGGTGTCGCGGGTCCTGAACGACGGGCCCAACGTCCGCGCGGAGACCAAGGAACGGGTGCTGGAGGCGATCCGGGAGCTGGACTACCGTCCCAACTCGGCTGCGCGCGCCCTGGTCACCCGCAGGTCGCAGACCCTGGGGGTGGTCAGCTTCGACACCACGCTGTACGGGCCCGCGTCCATGCTCTACGGCATCGAGCAGGCGGCCCGCAGCGCCGGGTACTTCGTCAGCATCGCCAGTCTGCGTTCCCTGGACGGGCGTTCGGTCCAGGAGGCGGTGGACCGGCTGCGCGACCAGGCGGTCGAGGGGGTCCTGGTCATCGCGCCGCAGACGTCGGCGGTCGGCGCGCTGGGGCAGATCCGCACGGTGACCCCGATGGTCGCGGTGGGCGCGGCGTCGGCGAACCGGGTGTCCGCCGTGGCGATGGACAACGAGGCCGGCGCCCGCGCCGCGGTCCGCTTCCTGCTGGACCTGGGCCACCGCACCGTCCACCATGTGGCCGGTCCGACCAGCTGGCTCGACGCGCAGGCGCGCCGCGAGGGCTGGCGCGCGACGCTCACCGAGGCGGGACGACCGGTGACCCGGCACGTCCTGGGCGACTGGAGTGCCCGCTCCGGGTACGAGGCGGGGCTGCACCTGGCCGAGGACCCCGAGGTCACCGCGGTGTTCTGCGCCAACGACCATATGGCGCTCGGCCTGCTGCGGGCGATGCACGAACGCGGGCGGCAGGTGCCCGCGGACGTCAGCGTGATCGGCTTCGACGACATCCCGGAGTCCGCCTACCTCGCGCCGCCGCTCACCACGGTCCGTCAGGACTTCGGCGAACTGGGGCGGCGCGGTCTGGAACTGCTGGTCGAGCAGATCGACGAGCGGGCCGAGGAGCCGGAGGACGCCGCCGGCCGGGGCGGGATCCGACGGCATGTCATGGTCGCCCCCGAGCTGATCCTGCGGCAGAGCACCGGAACAGCCGTCGGGCGCGGCTGAATTCTTCCCGTCCTTCCTGTCCTTCCTGTCCTTCCTGATCACTGCTTCACCGCACCAATTGTTAGCGATCACATTCGCACGGAGAACGGCCCAGCACCGCACACGTGGATCAGACCACCCTCCGAGAGGAACCACAGATGCGCTCCAACCTCAGAAACCGCCGGTTCGCCGCCCTGGCGGCCGTGGCCGTCATGGCACTGACCGCCGCCACCGCCTGCAGCAAGCAGGGCGCGGGCAGCACCACCCCGGCCGCGGCCGGCTCCGACTCGGCCGGGGCCAGTGCGGCGGCACCGGCGATCCAGGGCGACATCACCTTCAACGACGCCAACCTGGCCAAGCTGGACGCCGCCCTGAAGACCGCACTGGCGGGCAAGGACGTCTCCAAGCTGGACCTGGCCATGGTGGTCAACGTCGCCGTCGACTACTGGAACGCGGGCAAGGTCGGCTTCAACAAGGGCGTCGCCGACCTGGGCGTCAAGGGCACCTTCCAGGCTCCGGCCAACGGCCGTCTGGACCAGCAGCTGTCGATCATCCAGACCCTGCGCGGCCAGAACATCAGCGGCTTCAGCGTCTCGGCGATCGACCCCACCGCGATCAAGGCCCCGATCGCCTCCGCCAACGCGGCCGGGATCCCGGTGCTGGCGATCGACTCGCCCCTCCCCGCCGAGGACGGCGCGGACCTCTACCTGGGCACCCCCAACTACGAGGCCGGGCAGAAGGCCGGGGAGGCGATGAAGGCGGCGCTGGGCGGCAAGGGCGAGGTGGCGGTCCTGGTCGGCTCGCTGACCGCCTCCAACGCGGTGCAGCGGATCCAGGGCTTCGAGGACGCCCTCAAGGGCACCGGCATCAAGGTCGTCAACAAGCTCTCGGACAGCATGGACGCCTCCAAGGCGCTGACCAACGCGCAGACCGCGGTCCAGACCGACCCCAACATCACCGGCCTGTACGGGGTCTACTCCTATGACGGCCCGTCCGCCGCGCAGGCGGTCCAGGCCGCGGGGAAGTCAGGGCACATAAAGATCATTTCCGACGACACCGACCCGCAGACGCTGCAGTTCATCCAGTCCGGGGCGATCCAGGCCACCATCGTCCAGGAGCCCTACCAGCAGGGCTACACCGGCGCCTACCTGCTGGCCGCGTTCAAGGTGCTGGGCAAGGACGCGACGCTGGCCCTGGTCAAGCCCTACCTGGAGTCCGACGGGACGACCGTCAGCTCCGGGGTCGGCGTGGTCACCCAGGCCAACCTCAGCGCCTACAAGGCCAAGCTGACCCAGCTCGGCATCGCGGGGTGACGCGGATGACCACCGACGTCCCCGGTCCGGACGCCTCCTCCTCCCCGCGCGGGGACGCCGCCGGGCTTCCGGCAGCCGTCCTGCGCGGAGTGCGGAAGAGCTACGGTCCGGTCACCGTGCTGGACCTCCCGGCACTGGAACTGAGGCGCGGTCAGATCACCTGTGTCGTGGGCGAGAACGGGGCCGGCAAGTCCACCCTGATGGGTGTGCTCTCCGGCACCGTCACCCCGACCGCGGGTGAGGTCCTGATCGCCGACCAGCCCCTGCCGGGCGGCCGTCCCGACCTGGCCAAGGCGCTGGGGGTGAGCATGGTCGCCCAGGAGTTCCCGCTCGTCGGCAAGCTCAGCGTGGCCGAGAACCTGCTGCTCGGCCGACGCACCCGGGCCGCGCAGCACGCGGGCCCGCTGCGCCGGGCGCTGTTCGACCGCAACGGCACCCGGCGCGAGGCACGGGAACTGCTGGCCGACATCGGCGTCGCGGACGTCGACGTCGACCGCGCGGTGGAGCATCTCCCGGTCCCGCTGCGGCAGATGATCGAGATCGCCAAGGCCTGGGGCAACCGTCCGCTGGTGCTGATCCTGGACGAGCCGACCTCCTCGCTGGGGCCGGTGGAGGCGGACAAGGTCCTGGCACTGGCCCGTCGGCACACCGCCGACGGCGGCGCGGTGCTGTTCATCGGCCACCGGCTGGACGAGGTGCGGAACATCGCCGACCGGGTGCTGGTCCTGCGCAGCGGGCGCCTGGTCGCCGACCTGACGCCGGAGCAGGCCACCGAGGAGCGGATGATCCGGGAGATGGTCGGGGCGGAGTTCGCCCGCGCCGACATCACCCCGCCCGCGTCGGTCGAGCGCCGGGCGGTGCTGGAGGTCAGCGGGCTCGCGGCGGACCGCCTCGGCCCGGTCGACCTGCGGCTGAACGCCGGTGAGATCGTCGGCGTCGCCGGGCTGATGGGCTCCGGCCGGAGCCGGCTGCTGCACACTCTGATGGGCGCCCAACCCCGCACCGCGGGCCGGGTGCGGCTGGACGGCGCGGACTTCCACCCGCGGCACCCGGCCGAGGCCGTGGCGGCGGGCGTCGGACTCGTCCCCGAGGACCGCAAGGAGCAGGCGCTGCTGCCGCGGCACCCGGTGCGCTGGAACGCCACGCTGGCCACGGTGCAGCGGGACGCCCGGCACGGGGTGCTGACGCCGGGCGCGGACCGGCGGCGGGCCGGGCGGATCGTGGCCGACCTCGGCGTCCGGCTGCATTCGCAGGAGCAGCCGATCGGCGACCTGTCCGGCGGCAACCAGCAGAAGGTCGTCTTCGGCCGCTGGCTCGCGGCTCGGCCCCGGCTGCTGCTGCTGGACGAACCGACCCGCGGGGTCGACGTCGGGGCCAAGGCCGAGATCTACCAACTCATCGACCGGGCCGCGCAGGACGGCCTGGCGGTGCTGGCGGCGTCCTCCGAGTTGGAGGAACTGCTGTGGATCTGCCACCGGATCGTGGTCATGGCGGGCGGCCGGGTGGTCGCGGACATCCCGCGCGAGCAGTTCAGCAAGGAACGGATCATGACCGCGGCGGCAGGCACGCAGGCCGCGGCGGGCGGTGCGGCATCGAGTGCGGCGTCGAGTGAGGCGTCGGCGGGCGGGGCGGTAGCGGGCAGGGCAGCGGTGACCAGCGCGGCGGCAGGCAAGACGGCGGCGAGTACGGAGGCATCGGCATGAGCACGGAAACAGTCCCGGTCCCGCTCAAGGGGGATCCCGACGCACCGCGCGGCCCCCGGCCGCTGCGGCGGCTGGTGGAGACGCCCGAGGTGGGCGTCGTCGCCGCCTGCGTCGCCGTGTTCGTCGCGCTCACGCTGGCCCGGGGCACCTTCGCCAGCGCGGTGAACCTCCAGGGCATGGGGTTCGACCTGGCCCAGTACGGGCTGATCGCCATCGGCGAGTCGCTGGTGATCCTGACCGGGGGGATCGACCTGTCGGTCGGCGCGCTGCTCGGCACCAGCGTGATCCTGATGTCCTGGTTCAACGTCAGGGCCGGACTGCCGGCCGGGGTCGCGGTCCTGGCCACGCTGCTGGTCGCCGGGCTGGTCGGCCTGGTGCACGGGCTCGCGGTCACCCGGCTGAAGATGCCGCCCTTCGTGGTCACCCTGGTCACCTACACCGTCGCCCAGGGCGTCACGCTGGCGGTCACCTCCGGCACCTCGATCGTCGGCATCTCCGGCTTCTTCGGCGACCTCGGCCAGAGCTATCTGGCGCAGATCCCGGTGCCGCTGGTGCTGTTCGCGGTCGTCGCGGTGCTGGCGTGGTTCTTCCTGGAGCGGACCTACGCCGGACGCCAGGTCTACGCCGTCGGCGGCAACCCCGAGGCGGCCCGGCTGGCCGGGGTCCGCGGGGACCGGCGGGTGGTGTCCATGTATGTCACCAGCTCACTGCTGTCGGCCTTCGCCGGGATGCTGGTGCTGGGCCGCATGGGCGTCGGCTCCGCGAGCGGCGTCGGCGTCGGCTGGGAGCTGTCGGCGATCGCCGCCGCGGTCATCGGCGGGGTCAGCCTCACCGGCGGGCAGGGGCGGATCATGGGCATCGTGGCCGGGACGATCCTGCTGGAGCTGATCAACAACGGGCTGACCACCCTGCAGATCAACTCCGACTACACCAACATCGTCCTTGGCTGCGTCCTCGGCCTTGCCATCACCGCGGACCGCCTCCGCGCCCGCCACCTGGCCAAACGCATTCACTGACGGAGCGTCAACTGTGCTGGTGGGCCGGTCCGTTCGCTGCGGGCCGGATCGCCGGTCGGGATCTGCCCAGGCCGGAAGCGGCTCGGTGGAATCACGCCAGGGGGCGGGGACGGCGTCGGCGCCGAGGTGGGCGGCGACGATGCCGCCGACGATCGCGCAGGTGGTGTCCACGTCCCCGCCGACCGAGGCGGTGGCCCACAGGGCGGCCTGGTAGTCGTCCAGGTGGCGGGCCGCGCACCAGAGCGTGAAGGGGACCGTGTCCACCGCGCTGACCTGGCGGCCGTTGCCGAGCCGGTGGGCGGCGAACTCCACCGGCTGGGGTCGGTCGAGCAGCTCCAGGGCCTCGGCCACGCCGTCGCGGACCCGGCTGGGCGGGGTCGACTCCAGGACTGGGAGCAGCAGTTCCTGCGGTGGCACGGCAGTACCGGTCTGGCCCTGGTCCTGGCCCCGACCCCGGGTGCGGGTGGCGACGGCGGCGGCGAGCGCTACCGCGACCGCGCCGGCCACGGCCTCCGGGTGTGTGTGGGTCACCTCCGCGGAGCGGGTGGCCTGCCGGACGGCCTCGTCCAGGTCCGCGGCGAACCAGGCGCCGAGCGGGGCGACCCGCATCGCTGCGCCGTTGCCCCAGGAACCCTGGCCGCCGAAGAGGCCGGTGGCGAGTTCACGCCATGATCCGCCCTCGCGGACCAGCCGCAGCAGACGATTGGTCGCCGGGCCGTAGCCGCGGTCGAAGTCGTGGTGCCGGGCGAAGGACGCGGCCAGTTCCCCGTGGTCCACCGTGCCGCGGTCGCGGAGGGCGGTGAACACCGAACAGGCCATCTCGGTGTCGTCGGTCCACGGCCAGAGCGGGGGCGGCAGTCGGCGCTCGCGCAGGGCGGGCAGGTTGTCGGGGACGAAGAACTGGGCGCCGAAGGCGTCGCCGACGGCGAGGCCGCGCAGCGAGTCGCGGGCGGCGGCGCGGTGGTCGAATCCGGCTGAGAAGGGTGAGTAAAAGGGTGAGTAAGGGAGGGGAGCTGCCGCGTCGGCGGCGGGAGTGGACGGATCGTCAGTCATCAGCAGGAATCCTGCCAATTCCACGGCCGGGGCGCCACCGGAGTACCGGCGGGCGGCCCCCCGGGCGAACGGGCCGCACCGCTCAGCCCGCCGCCTCGACCGCCGGCCGGGATGCCCTTGTCGTTCGGCGACTTCACAAAGACCGGCCGCCGCAGCGGGTACGCGTCGCCCAGCGGCATCGCCAGGATCCGGCGGCGGGTGAACTCCTCCGGCAGCCGGGTCAGCCAGTCCGCCGGGGCCTCCAGCAGGGTGATGCCCAGGGGGCCGGCCACGGCGTCGGCGAAGGCCGGTCCGGCGTGCAGGCGCTGGGCCCTGAGGTCGTCCGGGACGGCGAAGTCGGTCAGTTGCACGGTGTGCAGACCGCGTGCACGCGCTGTGTCACGCAGGGTGAGTGCCGAGTCGGTGAGCCGCGGCGGCAGCACGAGGGTGTCCGTCGCGGTGGCCACCCGGTTTTGCTCGCTCATTAACGTGCTCGCTCAGGTGTTCGCCAGTAGGGGGTTCCTGCCTTGAGGTTATGGCCCACTGGGTGTCACCACGCTCAGTTGTGAAAATTCTTCAAGAGTGCTTGGGTCGGGCCTTCAGGCGGTGTAGGCATAGGGGGTGACCGAAAAGACCATGGCCATGACATCCGACTCATCTCCACCGAAACCGAGCCTCTGGCGGCACCGGGACTTCCTGCTGCTCTGGTCCGGTGGTGCCGTCAGCGATGTCGGAACAGCCGTCTCCACCCTGGTCCTTCCCCTCATCGCGGTCCGTACGCTGGACGCGTCGGTGTTCCAGGTCGCCCTGCTCACCGTGATGATCCGACTGCCCTCCCTGGTGCTGACGCTGCCCGCGGGCGTCATCGTCGACCGGGTGCGGAACCGGCGGATGCTGATGATCTGGTGCGACGTCGGACGCATGCTCGCGGTGGGCTCCATCCCGCTCGCCACCGTCTTCGGCTCGGTCACCATGTGGCAGCTGGCGCTCGCCGCGCTGGCCATCGGCACCTTCCGGGTGTTCTTCGACGTCGCCGACCAGAGCTACCTGCCGACCCTGCTGACCCGCGAGCAACTCGTGGACGGCAACGGCAAACTGCGGGCCTCGGAGACCCTCGCCGACTCGCTCGGCCCGAGCCTCGGCGCCGCCCTGTCCGGGGTGTTCGGTGCCGCGCGGGCGATCTCCCTCGACTCGATCACCTACGCCGTCAGCGTCCTCACGCTGGTGCTGATCCGGACACCGGAGACCGGTCGGGAGGCCGTGTCCGGCGCTCCCCGGGTGGGCTTCCGGGCGGCGATGGGGGAGGGGCTGCGCTTTGTCTTCGGTGACGCGATCCTGCGCCGGATCGCCGCCTGCACCGCCACCGCGAACCTGGCCATCGGCGTGGTCACCTCGCTCGAAGTGGTCTTCCTGATCCGCTCGGTCCACTCCAGCCCCACCCAGATCGGCATCGTGCTCGGGCTCGGCACGCTCGGCGGGTTCGCTGGCAGCCTGATGGCCCACCGGCTGGCCCAGCGGGTCGGGACGGCCCGGATCATGTGGGTGGCCCTGGTGGTGCCCGCCCCGCTCACCTTCCTGATCCCGCTGGCCTGGTCCGGCTGGGGCGCGCTGGTCTACGGCGTGGGCTGGGCGGCCTTCAACGCCTCCGGCGCGGTCTACAACACCGCGCAGATCTCCTACCGCCAGGCGATGTGCCCACCGGAGCTGCTGGGCCGGGTGAACGCGTCGATCCGCTGGCTGATCTGGAGCACGGTCCCGGCCAGCGCGCTGATCGGCGGGGGGCTCGCGACCTGGCTGGGGCTGCGTCCCACGCTGTGGATCGGCGCCACGATCATGGCGCTCACCGGGATGTGGCTGGTGTTCTCGCCGCTCCGCGGGATGCGGGACATTCCGATCGCCACGATGCGGGCAGGTACCACCGGGGCCGCCGGCGCGGCGACTGCCTGACCGATCCTCAGGAGACCTTCATCCGCCGTGGAGCCGACTGTCAGTGGCGGCTGCCAGAATGAGGTCATGTCGTCAACAGGCACCCGCTTTCCGCGTGACCTCGTGCGGGCCCAGCAGCAGGTCTGGGCCTGCGAGGCGGCGACGCGCGCGTTCGTGCTGGCGGGGCCCAGCAGCCCGCTGCTCGCCTGGCCGCTGCCCCGGCAGGCGGAGTACCAGCGGCTGCGCGGCGCGCAGGAGGCGGCGCAGCGGGCGGTGCGGGAGCATCCGCTGATGGCCGGGGCGATCGCCGACCACCACTGGACCGCGACCCTGCGGGCGCTGTGGCAGGTGGCCCGGGAGCAGGGCGGCTCCGCCGACGAGGAGTGCGGGGATAGCGGCGGTCGGAGAAGCGTGACGCGGGGGGCGCTGGGCCTGGCCGCGGACCTGGCGGCTGCCTGACCCGGAGCCGGTGAGCCGGGAGCGCAACTGGGGCTCGCCCTGTGCGTGTTCATCGCGGCCGGGCGTCCCTAGGCTGACCCGCATGACCGCCACGCCCTCCACACCGCCCACGAGCCCCGCCGAGACCCCCGGCGCCCCGCTGCGGATCGGGGTCCTCGGCGCCGCCAGGATCGCCCCCTCCGCCCTGATCCGGCCTGCGGCGAAGCTGCCCGCCGCCGTGGTCACCGCGGTGGCCGCGCGGGATCCTGAGCGGGCCCGGAGCTTCGCCGCCAAGCACGGCATCGGCACCGTCCACCCCGACTACCAGGCACTGCTGGACGACCCGGACCTGGACGCGGTCTACAACCCGCTGCCCAACGCCCTGCACGCCGAGTGGACCCTCAAGGCGCTGGCGGCCGGGAAGCACGTGCTCTGCGAGAAGCCGTTCACCGCCAACGCGGCCGAGGCCCGAGCGGTCGCCGACGCCGCCGAGGCCTCCGGGCGGGTGGTGATGGAGGCGTTCCACTACCGCTACCACCCGCTGGCGGCGCGGCTGCGGGAGATCGTGGACAGCGGCGAGCTGGGCACGATCCGCTCGGTGCGGACAGCGATGTGCTTCCCGTTGCCGGTGTTCGGGGACATCCGCTACAGCTACCCGCTCGGCGGCGGTGCGCTGATGGACGGCGGCTGCTACGCCCTGCACCTGCTGCGGCTGCTGGGCGGGGCCGCGCAGGGCACGCCGGAGGTGGTCAGCGCCGAGGCGAAGCTGCACGGCCCGGACGTGGACCGGGCGATGACCGCCGAGCTGCGTTTCCCCGGCGGGGCGAGCGGACGGATCACCGCCTCGCTGTGGTCCCGGCGGCTGCTGGACTTCAGCGCGACCGTGCGCGGCGACGCGGGCGAGCTGAGGGTCGTCAACTACCTTGCCCCGCAGCTGTTCCACCGGCTGACGGTACGGACCGCGGCGGGGCGGCGGCGGGAGCGGGTCCCGGGCGGGCACACCTACACCTACCAGTTGCGGGCGTTCACCGAGGCGGTGCTGAACGGCGGCCCGGTGCTGACCCCGGCCGAGGACGCGGTGGCCACCATGGGCCTGATCGACGACGTCTACCGGGCGGCGGGCCTCCGCCCGCGCGGGCAGTAGCCGGGGCTGGTGGCGGCGCGTAGACAGTAACCGACTCGCAACCGGGGACGGCGGCTCCTCCCCTTCGTCACAGCAGGTATAACTACGTCATGAACAGGAAGCCGCCGTCGCTGGGTTCGGTCACGCTCGAGGACGTGGCGAGGGTCGCCGGCGTGTCCCGTGCCACCGTCTCCCGTGTCATCAACGGCAGTACCACGGTCGACCCCGCCATGCGCCAGCTCGTCGAGGACGCCGTCGCCGCCACCAACTACGTGCCCAACCGGGCGGCCCGCTCGCTGGTCACCCGGCGGACCGACTCGATCGCGCTGGTCGTCTCCGAGGCCGAGTCCCGGCACGTCGCCGACCCGTTCCTCGGCCGCATGTTCACCGACCCCTTCTTCGGCCGGGTGGTCACCGGCGTCATGGAGGTGATCCGCCCGCGCGGCGTGCAGATGGTGCTGATGCTGGTGGACGACGCCGACTCACGCGCCCACCTGGTCAGCTACCTGCGGCAGGGGCACGTCGACGGCGTGGTGCTGATCTGCGGGCACATCGCCGACCCGCTGCCCGGGATGCTGGCCGAGGCGCAGGTGCCCGCCGTGCTCTCCGGCCGTCCCGGCCAGACCACGCCGATCAGCTTCGTCGAGGCCGACCAGCGGGCCGGGGCCGTCCTCGCGGTGGACCACCTGGTGGGCCGCGGCCGACGCCGGATCGCGCACCTGGCCGGGCCGCTGGACATGCCCTCGGCGCAGGAGCGGCTCACCGGCTTCCGCCAGGCGATGGCCGCGCACGGGATGCAGGAGGCAGGGGTGGTCGAGGGCGACTTCACCCAGCACGGCGGCGCGGTCGCGATGCGGGAGTTGCTGGAGCAGGCGCCGGACCTGGACGCGGTGTTCGTCGCCTCCGACCTGATGGCCCTCGGCACGATCCCGGTGCTGAACCGGGCCGGGCGGCGGATTCCCGAGGACGTCGCGCTGGTCGGCTTCGACGACAGCAGCGCGGCGCTGGCCTGCGACCCGCCGCTGTCCACGGTGCGGCAGCCGCTGGAGGAGATGGCGGCGCGGATGGCCGAACTGCTGCTGGCGCGGATCGTGGAACCGGCGGAGACGCTGCAGTCGGCGGTCTTCCACCCGACCCTGGTCGTCCGCGACTCCGGCTGACGCCGGGGGCAGGCCGCATACTGCGGTGGGAGTAGGGCGGGAGCCGCTCCTGCGACGACGCGCGGGGCGCGCCGGGGCGGCAGGGTGGAGGCATGTCCGCTGCTCCCGTCCCTGCCGTGTCGCCGTCCGCGCCGTCGCCGTCCGCGCCGTCGCCGTCCGCGCCGCCGTTGTTCCGGCTCGGGCCGGGCGCGCGGCGGTTCTGGCTGACGCTGCACGTGATCACGTCCGTCGGCTGGCTGGGCCTGGACCTCGGGCTGCTGGCGCTCGGCGTGACCGGGCGCTGGTTCACGCCGCCGGACGGGGAGTTGGGGGTGTACCGGGCGATGGACCTGCTCGGGTACGCGGTGGTGCTGCCGGTCGCGCTGCTGGCGCTGCTGACCGGGGTGGTGCTGTCGCTGGGCACGCCGTGGGGGCTGCTGCGCTACCGCTGGGTGGTGATCAAGCTGGTGCTGACCGTGGGCGCCGCCACCGCCACCAGCTTCGGTCTGCTGTCGCTGCTGGACCACGCCGTCGCGCACTGCCTGGCCACCGGCGGGCCCGGCAGGTTGGGCAACAGCCTGGTCGCCGCCCCGATCGTGGCCGGGACGATCTACACCACGGCGACCGTGCTCTCCGTCTACAAACCGGGAGCCCGCCGCACCAGCCGCCGTGCCCGCCCGGTCAGTCCGCCGTCGCGATGAGGGTCTCCAGCTTCACGTCCGGGTTGCTCCGGACGAAGCTGTTCATCTGCCACTTGTCGCCGAACAGCGCCAGCAGCACGTCGTCGCTGCGGCGGGTCAGCGTCTCGCCGGTGACCAGGCGGGCGCGGTTGAGCACGGCCGCACCCTCGGCGTCGGTGACCCGGGCGATGTTGTAGGGGAGGTGGTCCAGCGTGATCGGGGACGAGAACTCGTGCTCCATCCGGTGCAGCACCACGTCGAACTGCATCGGGCCGACCGCCGCCAGCACCGGGGCCTGGTCGCCGCGCCGGTCCGAGACCAGCACCTGCACCACGCCCTCCTCGTCCAGCTGCGAGATGCCCTTGCGGAACTGCTTCGACCGGCTGATGTCCTTCGGTCGGGCCACCGCGAAGTGCTCCGGGGCGAACGCCGGCAGCGGCGGGAACTCGGCCTTCTTCCCGGCGTAGAGGGTGTCGCCAACCCGCAGCGCGGTCGCGTTGATCAGGCCGACCACGTCGCCGGGGTAGGAGGTGTCGACCACGGTGCGCTCCGCGCCGAAGACGGTGTGCGCGTACTTGGTGGCGAAGGACCGGCCGCTGGCCGCCCGGGTCACGTTCATGCCGCGCTCGAAGACGCCGGAGCAGACCCGGACGAAGGCGATCCGGTCGCGGTGCGCCGGATCCATGTTCGCCTGGATCTTGAAGACCAGGCCGGAGAAGTCGCTCTCCACCGGACGTGTTGCCTCGGCGACGGCCAGCGGACGCGGCCCGGGGGCCGGGGCCAGGTCCACCACGGCGTCCAGCAGCAGCCCGACGCCGATGTTGGTGAGCGCCGCGCCGAAGAACACCGGGCTGATCTTCCCGGCCCGGAACGCCTCCGGGTCCCAGCCGGGGCCCGAGGAGAGCACCAGCTCCAGTTCCTCCAGAGCGGTCTCCCAGACCTCTCCCTCGGCCGCTGTGGCCTCGGCCGCGGTCAGCTTCTCCTCGACCGCCTTGTGGGTGCCGCCGGGGACCCGGGTGAAGCGGCGCATCTGCTCGGTGTTCGAGGCCTCGACCAGCCCGCGCAGGTTGCCCGCGTTGCCGACCGGCCAGACCACCGGGACCGGGGTGATGCCGAGCACGTTCTCGATGTCGTCCAGCAGCTCCAGCGCCTCACGGCCGCGGCGGTCCCACTTGTTGATGAAGGTGATCACCGGGACGCCGCGGTGCCGGCAGACCGAGAACAGCTTGCGGGTCTGCTCCTCCAGGCCCTTGGCCGCGTCCACCAGCATGATCGCGCAGTCGACCGCGGACAGCACCCGGTAGGTGTCCTCGGAGAAGTCGGCGTGGCCGGGGGTGTCCACCAGGTTCATCACATGGTCCCGGTGGCCGAACTGCAGCGCGGCCGAGGTGACCGAGATGCCGCGCTCCTTCTCCAGCTCCATCCAGTCGGAGGTGACGCCCTTGCGTCCGCCCTTGCCGTGCACCGCGCCCGCCGAGGTGATCGCCTGGGCGTGCAGGGCGAGCGCCTCGGTGAGCGTCGACTTGCCTGCGTCCGGGTGGCTGATCACCGCGAAGGTGCGACGTCGCGAGGCCTCTTCGAGGACGTGGGACGCGCTGGCGGGCTGGTCGGAACTCACGTGAAATCCTCGGTCCTCGGGCGGGCGTAACAAATCACCCTAACGTTCCGCCCGCCCGCGCGTCGAACCACTTCGGACGCACCCGCGGTCGGGCTCAGTCGAAGACGACCAGCGACCGCCCGCCGCGCCCCCGCGCCATCCGTTCGAACGCGTCCGGGATCTGCTCCAGCGTGATCCGGTCGGTGATCAGCGCCTCCAGGTCCAGCGCGCCCGAGCGGACGTGCTCGGCCAGCACCGGGACGTCCTTGACCGGGTCGCTGTTGCCGTAGACGCAGGCGCCGATGGTCCGGGCGAAGTGGAACAGCTCCAGTGCGGAGAAGGAGACCAGGTCGTCCTTGCCGCCGATGCCGACCACCGTGGTCCGCCCGCCGCGGCGGGTCGCGGACCAGGCGGCCCGGACGGTGCTGCCGCGCCCCACGCACTCGAAGGCGTGGTCGGCGCCCTGTCCGCCGGTGAGCTTGCGGACGGCCTTGGCGGTCCCGTCGTCGGCGACCAGGAAGTCGGTGGCGCCGTGCCGCCGGGCCAGCTCCTCCTTCTCCGGGCTGACGTCCACCGCGATGATCGGCGCGGCTCCGGCGATCCGCGCGGCCTGGAGCACCGCGAGGCCGACCCCGCCCAGCCCGTACACCAGTACCGACTCACCGGCCCTGACCCGGGCGGCGTTGTGCACCGCGCCGTAGCCGGTGAGCACCGCGCAGCCGAGCAGTGCCGCCGAGGTCAGCGGTACCCCCTGCGGCAGCGGGATCAGCGCGTTCTCGGCGACCACGGTCTCCTCGGCGAAGGCGGCGACGCCCAGGCCGGGGTAGAGGCCGGTGCCGTCCGGCAGCGCGGCGTAGGTCTCGGTCGAGGCGGCGTAGGAGTTCTCGCAGAGCCACGGTTCGCCGATCCCGCAGAGGTGGCAGTGCCCGCAGGCCGGGGCCCAGTTGAGCACCACCTGGTCGCCGGGACGGACCGTGCCGACGCCCTCGCCGACCGAGACGACCGTGCCCGCGCCCTCGTGGCCGAGCACCACCGGGGTCTTGGCCCGCAGCACGCCGTTGGACAGGGACAGGTCGGAGTGGCAGACGCCGGCCGCGGCCAGCTTCACCCTGACCCGGCCGGGGCCGGGCTCGGGCAGCTCGATCTCGACGAGTTCGAGCGGTGCCCCCACCGCGGGGAGCAGGGCGGCGCGGACCATGCTGGGCCTCTTTCCGTTACTGGACAAAAATGTTGACGATGTATCAGAACTGCAGCGACTTGGGCTGGAGGAACTCCTCCAGGCCGTGCCGTCCCAACTCGCGGCCCACGCCGGAGCGCTTGTAGCCGCCGAACGGCGCGAGCGGGTTGAACCGTCCGCCGTTGATGTCGATCTGGCCGGTGTCCATGCCCCGGGCGAACGCCGCCGCGGTCTCGTTGTCCGCCGCCCAGACCCCGCCCGCGAGGCCGTAGTCGGTGCCGTTGGCGATGCTCAGCGCGTGCGCCTCGTCCCGGTAGGAGAGGATCGACAGCACCGGGCCGAAGATCTCCTCCTGCGCCACGGTGGCGTCCGGGGTGACGTCGGCGAGGACGGTCGGGCGGATGTAGAAGCCGGTCTCCAGGCCCTCGGGCGCCTCCGGGCCGCCCGCGACCACCCGTGCGCCCTCGGCGACGGCGGTCTCGATGTAGCCGCGGACCCGGTCCCGCTGCTTGGCGTTGACCACCGGGCCGAGCCGGGTGGCCGGGTCGGTCGGGTCGCCGGGGACGTACTTGGCGGCGGCCTTGGCGGCGAGTTCCACCGCCTCCTGGTACTGGTCCTGGTGCACCAGCAGCCGGGTCCAGGCGGTGCAGGTCTGGCCGGAGTTGGCGAAGACGTTGCCGACGTTGACGTTGACCGCGCGGGCCAGGTCGGCGCCGGGCAGGACCACGTTGGCGGACTTGCCGCCGAGCTCCAGGGCGACCCGCTTGATGCCGCGTCCGGCCGTCTCGGCGATGCTCGCGCCGACCGCGCTGGAGCCGGTGAAGGAGACCAGGTCGACGTCCGGGTGTCCGGCCAGCGCCGCGCCCGCGACCGTGCCGACGCCGGTGACCAGGTTGAACACCCCGGCCGGGAAACCGGCTTCGTGCACCAGTCGGGCGAACAGACGGGCCACCAGGGGGGTGTCCTCGGCCGGCTTCAGGACGACGGTGCAGCCCGCGGCCAGTGCCGGGACGACCTTGGCGACGACCTGGTGCAGCGGGTAGTTCCACGGCGTGATCGCGGCGACCACCCCGGCCGGTTCGGCGTAGACGGTCGAGTTGCCGACCTGCTCGGTGAACGCGTACCCGGCCAGGATCTCCAGGTAGGAGTGCGCCACGCCGAGCGGCAGCGCGGCCTGGACGGCGGTGGCGAAGCCGATCGGGCAGCCCAGCTCGGCCACCACGGTCTCGGCGATCTCCTGCTGGTGCGCGGCGGTGTAGCGGATCTCCAGGTTGTCGTCGGTCTCCAGCAGCTCCAGGGCGTCCCTCAGGTGCTGCTCCGCCTCGGCCGTGCGACCGGCCAGAGCGGCCAGCAGCCCGGTGAGGTAGGCC
>NZ_JBHFAB010000037.1:0-55396 GCF_042510955.1 Streptacidiphilus cavernicola | reverse complement strand
ACAAGCGACCGAGGACCCCCACCGAGAAGATCAGCCAGCAGTCCGCAGCCTGACTGCGGCGGCCCCAGGGGTTGGAGAATTACGCCGACACCACCCCTGGGGAAAACCGCCGTCGTTCACAGCAGGCACTGCGTGGGAGGCGGCGCGGGATCTGCTTCCAGTTCCAGGGGCGCGACTCCCTGCGCGAGGAGGGCTTCGAGCTGACCCTGCTCTGGCAGCAGGGGGAGCCGTTCGAGCTGGCTCGCCAGCGGTTGGCGGCGATCGTCCCGGACCCTGCCGCGGGCAGGGCGCCGCGTGACTTCATGCTCCCGCAGTTCGAGAGCGTCGAGGAGCGGGTGCCGCGTCCGGCCCGCATGGATCTGCATCGCCTGCACAGCGCGGGCGAGATTACCCTCAGGACCGTCCCGCTGCCTGTGGCCGAGCCGGTGGACCCCCGCGCACTGCGGCATCTCGACCGCCGCTGGCAGCCGACCAGCCCGCTACGCCGATCCGCCGCCGCGGCGCTCGCCCACCTGGAGAGCGAGGGCGTCAGCATGGCCGGGATCGAACTGCACGCCAAGCCCTTGACCGGGCGCGCCGATCGCGAGGGCGGCGTGACGTGCTTCGTCGATCTCGGCTGGCACTACTTTCGCGCGATGACCAGGTACCTGGCCGACGGGCAGGAATGGTTCGAGGTGCTGCCCTCCACCCCCACCCAGCCCCTCTACGCGCTCCATGTCACTCCCGTGCCCGACCGTCCCGCTGACCGGCAGGACGCACCGTAGCGGTAGTCGGCGTCGATTCCCCGCGCCAGGCACGGATCCGCCCGAGACCGAGAAGACTGAGATACCCCATTCACCTGACGACCCCGGTCCCGGTCAGTTGCCGTCCCCTGCCCGCGGGCACGAGAGGCCGTCGCTCGCGCCGCGGCCGACGGCGCACTGCCCGCCGGCGCCCTTCGCTGGGGCGACGGCACCGTTCCAGGGTTCGAACTGTGGCTCGGCGAGGCAGGAAGTACACGGCCGGAGGCGGGGAGGAGAAAACGCTGACGATTCGGCCGTTCTCCAACATCAGGGACCTGCCCGAGCCCCTTCGGACCGCCCATTGACGGTGTGAGGTCTCGCGAGATCCTGGACACTCCAGTTCCAGGACATGCTTGACGTTGCCGGGACATGTTGGACAGGCCGGATGATCAGTCCGTCAGTCGGGCATGGGCTTTGAAGCGGGTGACGGGCTTGTCGCTGGTGCGTGCATGGGTGGAGAGCTCGGTGTCGCCGTCCAGGACGCGGAAGACGGTGTCCTCGATGAGGATCAGGACGGTCTTGCCTCGATGGCTGGCGCCGATCCGGAGCCTCTGGCCGCTGACCATGACGGTGCCGGCGGATGAGACGCGCCGGTAGGCGCTCAGCGGGCGCGCCGGTGGCGGTGTGGTGACCGCGCCGGGCGAGCGGGCTCCCGCGAGCTTGGGCCACTTCTCGGGCGGCACCGGGGCTGGGAGGGTCCTGTGGACCCGCCCGTCGGCGATGACGTGCATCATCTGGCCGACGAGCCGGAGCACGACGGCCTGGCCCACCAACTGCGGGGAGAGCAAGACTAGCTTGCCGCCCAGGCCCACGTAGCCGTCCCGGGCAACGATGCGCTCCACCTCGACCACCGCCCCGGCCGCCAGTGGTCCCGTCGGCAGGGCTGAGGGGGCGGGCTCGGGTCCCGCGATCCGGGTGCCCTGCTTCAGCAGCGCCTTCAGGTCCCCTGGTGAGAACCGCGAGGGCCGGGTCCGCAGGAGTTCTCCGTCCAGGAACACGTGAATGCTGCGGTCGTCGGCCCAGACTGTGACCGCGCGTCCGGCCAGCGCCGCGGTGAACTTCACCTGCTGGTTGCCGGGCAGGCAGAGCCTGCCGATCCGTGAGATGAGGGCGGTGAACTCGACTGCGGGCACCTGGTGGTCACCGACCGGCGTCAGCGCTGTGGGCAGCTGCGCGGGCAGTACCGGAGGCAGTTCGAGCAGCGGTCGGGCAGTGGGTTCCTCGGGCAGGACGACCTCGGAGACCGGTGACTGGCCGGGGGCTGGGCGGAAGACGTCGGCAGGACACGCCATCTTCAGCGCCTGGTGGGGGCGGGAGTGGTTGTAGGCGTAGACCCAGGCGTCGATCGCGGCTTGGGCGGCTGCCTGGTCGGCGAAGGGCTCGACGTGGTCCAGGAGCTCGCGACGCAGCGACTTGTGGAAGCGTTCGATCTTCCCGGTAGTGGTGGGCGAGCGGGGCTTGGTCAGCCGGGCGGTGATGCCGTTCTCGCGGCAGATCCGTTCGAAGAGGACCTCGGCCGGGGCGGGCTTGGTGAAGCGTCCGGTGAACTGCTTGCCGTTGTCGGTCAGGACCTCCGAGGGCACCCCGAACTTGGTCATCGCCTCGGCGAAGGCGGTGCACACCGCCCGGCCCGAGGGGGTGGCTACGACGCGGGCGATGACGATGAACCGCGAGTGGTCGTCGATCCCGGTGACCAGCTTGCACTCGCGCCCACCGGCCAGGAACACCCCGCCCATCAGGTCCATCTGCCACAGCTGCATCGGGGCGTCGCGCTGCCAGCGCCGGTACTTGCGCTTGTGGATCTGCTCCTGGTGGTCGATCAGGCCGTGCCGGGTCAGGATGCGGTGGACGGTCGAACTACCCGGGACCACGGCGGCTCCCCGGGCGCCGAGCTCGTGGACGATCCGGCGCGCACCCCAGCGCGGATAGGACCGGCGGAGCTCGCAGATCAGCGACTCCACCTCGGGCGGCACCTGGTGCGGGGACAGGTGCGGGCGTCGGGACCGGTCGGCCAGGGCATCCAGGCCGCCGGCGTGGTAGCGCTCAATCCAGGAGTAGACGGACTGACGCGAGGCACCCGCCTGCCGAGCCACCTGCGCCACCGGAACACCGTCAAGGACCTGAAGCACCGCCCGGTACCGGTGCTCGGCCATCCAGCGCCGGTCATCCACCGGCCGGTCATCTTGTATGCCATCCACGCTCGGTACAACGACCCGAGACCGTCCAGGATGTGGTGGCACCGTCAAGGATCACCTGGATCTCAACTGCCCAATATGTCGTGGGACTTCACACTATGGGGAGAACTTCAAGGCCATTGACAGCCCATGGCGCACTGGCTGAATTGCGTTGCACGGGGCGGGGATTGTCACTGTCGGCAGCTAACGTCCCTCCCGTCAGGCAGACCTGAACGACAGCGGGAGACAAGCACCGTGGAGTTACGCGACTACCAGGCCCAGGCTGTGGCCGCGATCGTCGACGCCGCGGCCCGCGGGGAACGGCGGATATCGATCACCGCGGCCTGCGGTACCGGCAAGACCCTGATCGCAGAGCGGGCCGCCGAGCAGTTGGCCCCCGACGGGACGGTCCTGGTGCTGATGCCGACCAAGGCCCTGGTTGCCCAGACCATCGCCCGGTGGCGCGAGGCGGGCCGAACCGGTGTCATGGTCGGGGTATGCGGCCTCTCCCAGGCCGACAGCGGCTTGCAGGTGAGCGACGCGGTGATGACCACCGCGCCCGAGCGCATTGCCCAGCTCCTGCGTGCACCGGGTCCGGGCACCGTGTTCGCGACCTACGCCTCCGCCACCAAGCTCCAGCTCGCCTACGAGCAGCACCGTCTGCCCGCCTGGGACCTGATCGTC
This sequence comes from Streptacidiphilus cavernicola, assembly GCF_042510955.1. NCBI lineage: Bacteria > Bacillati > Actinomycetota > Actinomycetes > Kitasatosporales > Streptomycetaceae > Streptacidiphilus > Streptacidiphilus cavernicola. Next base: position 51,756 of record NZ_JBHFAB010000037.1, on the reverse strand, counting down.
GTCGACGAGGCCCACCGCACCTGCGGCGCCTACGGCGAGGGCTGGGGGACCGTGCACAGCGACGCGGCGCTGCCGGCGAAGACCCGCCTGTACATGACCGCCACGCCCCGCATCTGGGACACCCCGGCCGACGCCGGCCTGGGCGCACTGATGGAGGCCGCGCCCATGGCCACCATGGACCGCCAGGACATCTTCGGCCCCACCGTGTTCCGCCTCGGTCTGGCCCAGGCCATCGAACAGGGCGTCCTGGCGGACTACCAGGTCCTGATGCCGGTGGTCGCCGACGACGACCTGCGCAACATCCTCGCCGAGCGCACCCTGGGCACCAGCGCGCACCACAACGGCCTGCGCGCGGCCGCCATGCACGTCGCCGTGCTGCGCGCCATCGCCGAGCACGACCTGCGCCGCGTCCTGGTCTTCCACAACCGCATCGACGCCGCCCACGCCTTCGCTACGACGCTGCGCAGCACGGCCGCGCACGTCCTGCCACCGCTGCGGATCCCCGACCTGTGGGCGCACGCGATCGACAGCGACCAGAGCAGTGACTACCGCCGCGACCTCCTGGCGGACTTCGGGTCCGACACCCACGAGCGTGCCGTGCTGAGCAACGTGCGCGTCCTGAACGAAGGCGTCGACATCCCCACGATCGACGCCGTGGTGTTCGCGGACCCCCGCTACAGCGTCATCGACGCCATCCAGGCGATCGGCCGCGGGCTGCGCCAGCCGCCCGGCCGCGGCAAGGTCGCCACCATCGTCATCCCCCTGCACCTGCCGGACGGTGCCGTGACCCCGCAGGCCCTGCAGGACTCCGGCTTCCACGCCCTGTGGGAGATCCTGCAGGCCCTGCGCGCTCATGACGAGAGCTTCCTGGACCGCCTCGCCCTACCCGTCCGGACCCGCGGCGGCAGGACAGCGAACCGCCGGATGGCCTACAGCCACCCCGAGCGTGCCGTCGAGCTCGCCGCGGCCCTCGGCCTGGAAGTCACCCTGCCCGCCACCGGCACCTGGCAGGACGGCCTGGCCGCCGCCACCGCGTACCGCACCGCCTTCGGGCACCTCGACGTCCCCGCCGACTACTACGGCGGCGACGACGGATTCGCTCTGGGGGAGTGGATTGCCAACTACCGGCTGCGCCGCATCCTGGGGCGCCTTGGCCGCGAACAGATCGCGGTCCTCGACGGGCTCGGCATGCAGTGGGCGCAGCCCGCGCGAATGTTCACCACCATGATCGACCACATCCGTGGCTACGCCCTCGAACACGGCCACCTGGCCGCCCCCCTGGAGGCCACCCATGCCGGCCATCGCGTAGGCGACTGGCTGCAGACCATGCGCCGTCAGGCCCGCAAGAACCTCCTGGACGCCGAGCAGGAGCGGCAACTGACCGCGATCGATCCCTGCTGGAACGCCGGTTGGCAGGTCTGGCGCCGCAACTTCGCCCGCGCCCACGCCTTCCTGAACACCGTGGCCGACGACAGCTGGAACAAGGCCCTGAGCCCCCAGGACCCGCCCGAGACCCAATGGGCGGTCCGCTGGCTGCGCCAGCAAGTCAGCGCTTTCACGAAACTGACCCGTGAACAGGGCGATCTGCTGCTGGGCGCCGGGATCGCCCCCGACCCGCGCGAGATCTACCCCGGCCCCTACCGCACCGGGCAGCGCAGCTCCTTCGCCAACCTTCTCGCCGCCGCCCGGAACTTCCTCCTGCGCGAAGGCCATCTCGAAGTGCCCCGCGGTCACCGTGAGCAGGGCTGGACCGACCACGACGCCGTCCCCGGCGGCAGTGTGGTCCCGCTGGGAGACCTTCTGCACACCTACCGGGCCGATCCTCACCAGCTCACCAAGGAAAGCAGGGACGCATTGTCCGTCTACCGCATGCGCTGGGACGCCGCCGGCCAGTCCCACGACGGCACGCCCATGCCCGACGGTTACCGCATCCCGCAGGCCGAAGGCGATCACCTCCACGACTGCTGCGGCAAGGAGTCAGCGAACCCGCGCGTGTTCAGCCTGGGGTGGACCGACCCCGACGAGAGAACCGAACACCTGATGGGACGCCTGTACGACGCGGCGCTGGAATCCTGTCCCGTATGCAAGGTGCCCCTGGTCCGCACGATCGCCGAGGACCCCGCCACCGCGGCGCACCTGATCACCTGGGCCGCCCATCTGACACTCGAGTGCTTCGCGGAAATCCCCGAAAGCCTCCTGGACCCGCCCACCGAAGCAGGTCGGCCGCTCGCGAAACTGCTCGCCTACTACTGGGACCGCGGATTTCCCTCCCTGGTCAAGCCGCTGGGGCGCACGGGCGAGGAAGAGCGGCGCGAAGCAGTAGCCCGGGCCATCGAGGTCGTCTGCGCCCTGGGCCATCACAGCATCGGCTGGCATCCGCTCCCCACCGACATGCCCGAATGCCCCATCTGCCTGTAACACCCGGCCCCGCACCGGCCCGGACGGCCCGGCTGCCACCGGACTCACCCCCCCATGACGTCCCCGCCGACTGCCCCAGCCGTCGGCGCTGCCGACTCCTTCGGGTGGCCGGGCCTCTCACACAGGGCGGTCCGGGCCCGCGGCCGGCGGCGTGTTTGTTCCGGCGGGCAGCGTCTCGACCCAGCGGATACTGGCGGTGGGGGAGCCGTACGGCTCCAGCAGGAGGTGATGGCCGTCGTCCTGCAGCGAGGCGTCCTTGACCTGGACACCTGGTAGGTGGATCTGCCGGTAGCCGAGGGGGAGCTGCTGGCCGCCGACAGTGACGGCCAGGGGCTCGTGCACGATCATCGCGAACGGTGTGTCAGCGGTGAGCTGGGTGGGCGCGTCCGCGGATTGGACGGTGGAGAACCGGGTCCAGGTGCCCTCGACGGTCTCCCCGCGCAGCAGCGCGGCCGCCTCCAGCCAGGGGGTGAGTTCCTCGAAGGAGCGGTTCGCGAGCTGCGGCATGCGGATCGTGCGCCTGGCCGCTTTCTGGATCATGAGCAGGGCCTCGACGATGTCGAGGAGGAACTCGTTGCTCGGATCGGCGTCGTGGGGGACCGGCTGCGGATTGTGCCTGCGGTCGGCGCCGTGGGCGTCGTCGAACCACAACAGGTTGGGGCGGTGCAGGTGGGCGAGGAAGGCGACGCCGTCGCGGATGTCCTCCAGGCGCATCCCTGCCAGGTCGCGCCAGCTGACCGTCAGGTTCATCGACTTGGCGGTGGTGTCCAGACGCAGGTCGGCGGTGAAGCACCCGTGGACCTCCCTGCCGTGCAGGATCCCTGCGGTCCCGGTGATCCCGCGGGTCACCGCGTCCAGAGTGACGACGCACGCGGCGAGGCCCTGGTGGTCGGGGCCGGTGAGCAGGAGGCGGACGTCCTGGGGGTGGGGGGAGGGCACCGGGTTGGTGGTGATCCTCAGCAGGGAATCGGGTGTCGCGGACGGGGGAGCCAGTGCTGCTGGCAGGTCCGCGGACAGTTCGTAGCTGCTTCCGGTCAGGGTCAGCTCGGTGCCGAAGTCCTGGAAGCGCTTCAGCGCCTGCGCGTCGTCGCTGCCCACCGGTACGCGCACATTGAGCTGGAAGGTGATCGGACGTACCCGGGGCGCGTCGGCGAACCGGGCCCACACCACCACGGTCACCACGGGCCCCTCGCCCTGGGAGCTCCACACCATCACGGGTTGAGGGCCTGCGGCCGCGGACAGGTCCAGCGCCTGGCCGGTGACATGCAGGTCATAGCTGTAGTGCGGATCGATCGCGTTGAGCTGGTTCGACAGCGCCTCCAGGGCAGTGGCCGCGTCGGTGACGTCCAGCGGACCGTCGGCCTGGCCGCGCCCGGACTGCAGCCGCAGCAGCGCGGTCAAGTCGGCCATCGCGGCCTGGAGGCGTTCCTTCCCGTCGCGCAGGTAGTAGTCGATGACCTCCGGGTACTGGGCGGCCAGCCCGTCGACGAACGCCAGCCCCTTCCAGTCGACCCTGACGCTGTTCGGGGCACTCAGCCCGGCCAGCCAGGTGCGGTTCTCGTTGGTCGGGTCCAGCGGGGTCACCAGATCCCACCGGCTGACGCGCAGCCCCGTCTGTCCCATGTAGGTACCCAGCCGCTTCAAAGACTTGCTGATCTGCCTCTTCTCGTTCGCCTTGAGGTTCTGCGCGAAGCGCTTGACCTGCAGGACATGGTGGGAGCCGTCAGGCTGGGGCACGAGCAGGTCGATGCCGCCGTCGCCCCTCGAGGGGCGGATGCGTACGGCCTGCGGATGGCGCCGCGACACCATGATCGCGACGACCTCTTCCACGTCGTCCCCGCTCAGGCGGGTCCACTCCACGCGTGTCACACCCGGCACACTACCGCCCGGCTCTGACACAACCGCCCCGGTGCGAGGGGTGCAAGGGCGCGGGCTTTCACCCAGCGGACGCGGCCCGGGCACCGTTCCTGATCACGCTGGCTCCCGGCCCTGCGCTGCGGGGCGCACGGATGGCCGAACGCATTCCCGGCGGTTCTGTTACGGCCGGCGGTCCGGGACCGCTGCGCTGCCCGTCAGCCGTCCGAGAGGATGACTGTGGCGGTACAGGTAGCGCGGTCCATGGTGGCCATTGCGAGGACCGGTTCGCTGGTGGTGTTCACCACCGCATCGTGCGGCCAGCGCGCCCGGTTGGCCAAGCCGTTTTCTCCACGCGCGGTGTCATCCCGCAGCGACGGCGGCTGCCTCGGCCTGTAGGTGGTCGCGTAGTCTGCGGCGCAGGACCGGTAGGGAGGCGGTGGCGCCCAGGCGGTGCACGAATTCGTGGGCGTTCCATTGGATGAGGTGTCCTTGGCGGGACAGGTACAGTCCGACGCGGTCGATGCGGTACCGGTCCTCGTAGTCCAGCAGCAGGTAGCCGGCGAGCTGGTAGATCTCCGGGGTGCCCAGTTGGCGTGGGCGGGTGGTGGCTTTGCAGTCCAGGAGCAGGCCGTCGAGGATGAAGTCCGCGTCCGCGCCGCCGATGTCGGCGCTGCCGGTGAACACGGGCCCGCAGATCCGCGCCGCCTCGGGTAGTGCGCGAAGCGGCCCGAAGGGTGCTTGGGCCAGGTCCATCTGCGCGGCGAGGTCGGTGGGCACGTAGGCGGGGACGGCCTGGAGGAGGCCGGTCAGGGTGGTGGCGGCGTCGGCGCGGGCGAGCGGGCTGTAGCGCCGTACGCACCCGTAGCGGTAGGCGTCCTCGAAGGAGGCGGCCACGAAGCACAGCCGCGACAGGGTGTCCTGGTCCAGGACAGCGGCACCCGTGCGGTGCTGGTCGAGAAGGGCGAGCAGGTGCAGTCCGGCGGTGTGCAGCGCCGCCCGGACCTGGGGCGCGGGGGCACCGGGCAGTTCGATGCCGGGGTGCAGGACCGCCACGCCGTGGTCCACGGCCGCACCCAGTCCCCGTCCCAGCGACAGGCGCAGCCGGTAGTCGATGGCGTGCCCCAGCGCGGGGAAGTCGGGGTAGGCGGTGTCCATCGGCTGCACCGGGTGCGGTGCGGTGGCGATCGAGGCGAGGTAGTCGCGGACCACCGCGCGAGTGTCGGGCAGGTGCTGCTCCATGAACCGGGACATGGGCGAGGCGGAGTGCTTGAGCTGGCCGGTGAGGCTGAGCTGGATCATCGGCCGTCCGCCGCTGCTGCCGGGGCCAGAAGCCAGGGCCTTGTCGTAGGCGTCGATCCACAGCAGCCCGGCGGGGTCCAGGTGGTGGCGGGCGCGGGTGACCGCCACGTAGGCCAGCCGCGCCTCGGGCAGCGGGATCGGCAGCTGCCGGCCGTCCTCGTCGACCGCGGGCGCCTCGAAGCCGCCCGCGATGCGGACGGTGTCCCATTCGCGGCCCTTGGCCTTGTGCGCGGTGGAGACCGTGACCTGCGCCCGCTCCTCGGGGGTCAGGCGCTTGGCGGCGCCCAGGATCACCTCGGGGCCGTGGGAGTCGACCAGTTGCACGATGGCTTTCAGGTCCGCGCCGGCGCTGTCCTGCTCGACGTACTCCTGCACCTCCGCCCAGGAGGAGAAAAGGAACAGCTCGGGGTGGCTGGTGCGCTTGCCGGCCTGCAGCTCCAATGCCGCCAGCGCGATGCGTTCCAGTGCCTCGCCGCCGCCGGCCAGGGCGACCGGCACACCCTGGTCCAGGAAGCCGATCACCTCCTGCATGGCGTCCGCGTTGCCCCGGCACAGCACTGCGTCCACCGCCTGGGCCGGGCCGATCCGCGAGTCGGCCGGCCCGCAGCCGGACAGCCGCATCGGGGAGTCGGCGTGCCCGAGCCACCGGTTCGCGGCCGCGGCGATCGCGGGCCCGAACCGGAAGGACTGCGTCAGGTCCAGGTGCTCGGCGGGGAACGCCGCCATGATGTCCTTCGCGGCCCGCCAGGCGTAGATCTGCTGCGCCGGGTCGCCCACGACCACCCGCTGCACCGGCTGCGCGAGGAAGACCTCCTCCAGCACCGGGTTGGTGTCCTGGGCCTCGTCGAGCATCACGAAGTCGCCGCGCAGCACAGGGGCGGTCAGCGCCCACATCTTCATGTAGTGGTCGTGTTCGAACCGCAGCACGCCGCGCGGCTCCTGCACGTCCTGCCAGGCCTGCACCGCGTACGGCAGCAGCTCGCGGGCCGCGAACTCCTGCCCGGCCCCGTCCAGCCCGTTGATCCGCTCCAGGTGGCGGGCCATCGGCTCCCGGTCGGTGGTGTAGCAGAACCGCCGGACCATCCCCATCACCAGACGCGCCTGGTGATTGACGGTGATCTTCGTGGAGTTCACCGCGAGATCGCTGTCGATCCCGAGATAGCGCGCGGTCTTCCACGCGGGCAGCCGCGCGGAGGCCTTGAGCCGCTCCCGATAGAAGTGGCCGACGCTCTGGAACGCAAGGGAGTGCGCGGTGCGGCACTCCACGTTGCCCCGAAAACGCCGGGCCGCGTCGTCGGCGATGGCCTTGTTGAACGCCACGTACAGTCCCCGCTGCCGGGTCGAGGCCCCCATCAGCGCCAGGGTCGATGTCTTCCCGGTTCCAGCTCCGGCGACCAAGGCCAGGTCCTGGCCGGCCGCGAACACCTCGCGGGCAGCGCGCTGCTCGGCGGTGGGCTCCATCGCTATGTGGTTCCGTTCCTTTTCCCAGTGCGCGGCTGAGGTCGCGTCGTGTCTTCATCGTTCCAGGGCCCTATGACAACTGTCCTGCCGTTCGGCGTGTTTGACCGGCTTGACACCCTTCGCTGACCGGGACATACTCTGCCCGGACGGCCGAACGGTCGCAGGCCGACCCCTGGGGCCTGGGCCCCTGCGGGGCCGGAGCGCCGCCCGGCCGACGGCGCCCGCTCAGCGGCGGCGTCCGGTCAGACGGCTCAGCAGACGGCCGGCCAGATGCCGTGCCGCCGGTTCAGCGGGCCACTCGAGGCGGCCCGGGGCAGCGGTGCCGACTGCGAGGGGCTCGTGCCCGCCCCGTTCACCGCTGCCCGTGCCGGGGACGCGGGGCTGCTTGACCGGCCGGCTGGGTACCCAGCGGACCTGGTTGCGGTGAATCCAGTAGTGCGAGTGGCACGTGAACCCCCAGTTCCCGATCGAGGGATGCAGGGAGATCGACTCGCCGTCGAAGGTCAGGTGCCACTCCTCGCGGCCCAGCGGGGTGACGACCTCGCTCCCGCAGCCGCAGCAGCACAGGTGCGCCACGCTCGCGAAGGGGATGGACACGTACAGCACCCCCGGGTCGAGCCGGTCGGGGAAGTGGTCGACGAAGGCGTGGGCCAGGCGGGTGGTCCTCATCCGTGGTCCTCGTTGCTCAGCACGTTCCCGTCGATCTGGTAGACGCTGTGCCGCTCGCCCTCCAGGTCCGCGAAGAGCCCGCAGGTCTTCTTCCACTTGATCACGGCCAGGGCGGCGTTGAGTGCGTTGAGCTCGGCGATCTGGATGTTGGTCGCGTACTCGTTGTCCGCCCTGCCGTCCGCGAACGGGATCCGCCCCTGGTGGCCGTGCCGCTGGCCGGGCACGCTGGTGGTCACCCGCACCAGCCCGGCCAGTGCCCCGCCGCTCTCGTATACGCCCATGCCCACGTCCACGAACGCGATCCCGTACTCCTGGAGCTGCTCCACCAGCAGCCGCCGGGCTGCGCCCTGGTCCAGGGAGAGGAACACGAAGTCCATGCCGCGCAGCTCCTCGACGTTCGAGGCATCCACGTAGCCGTCGTGGGCGACGACGCCGTGGCGCATCCGCCCGTACACTGCCGCGAAGTGGTCGACCTTGCGCGGCGCGCCCTGCAGGTCCTCCAGCGAGGCCGCGCCGGGGGCGCGGAAGGCGTTGTGCTGCAGGAACCGGTCGCCGTCGAAGAGGTGGATCTCGCCGACGGGGGTCTTGGCGACCAGGTCCAGGATGTAGGAGCCGGTGCCGCCCAGGCCTACGATCGCGACCCGCTGCCCCTCTAGGCGCGCGGTCACCGCCTCGATGCCGGCCCGGCTGGAGGCAGTGTCCAGGTAGCGGAACACCGAACCGTCCTCCTGCGAGGTCTCCGTCACCGGGAACGTCAGCGCGCTCGCCTGCGGGTCCAGGGCGTGGGCGGGGGAGGAGACGGCGTTCGCGTAGGTGGTCATCTTCTCGTGGTAGTCCGCGTACGGCCGCCCGACCGGCTTGCTGGAGAACAGCCACTGGACCGCGGTCCCGTCCGCGAGGGTCTCGGCCACCGGGCCGTTGATGACCCGCTCCAGCGGCCTGCCCTCGCGGTCGCACGGCTCGGAGCCGCACCACTTCACGACGTGCGACTCCGGCACGGTCGTCACGTCCCCGGCCAGCGTCAGCTCGGACGCCAGGGTGCCGAAGCGCACGCTCCGGTCCTGCGCCACATACGGGACGTGGCGCAGGACCAGCAGGCCGCCGACCACCGCGACGTCGTATCCCTCCTCCAGGAGACGCCGCAGGTCGGGACTACGACTTGTCAGTCTGGGTGACATTGAAGACCGTCCTGTTCTTGACCTTCACGCTCTGGCCGGCGACCAGGGTGCCCTCGGCCGGGTGCTGCGCGGCGTGCCGGTAGCCGACCGTGAAGGTGACGCCGGGGCCCTGCGGCACCGGGTCGTAGGCCAGGCGCACGACGTGCTCGAAGGAGAGCTCGTCCTCGTGGACGGTCCTCTCGCGAGTGTTGACGAAGATCTTGTACTCGTGGCCGCGCTCGGACTGCTGGACGGACTCGGCGGTGACGGACGACATAACCCCTCCTACGGTTTCATTGAAGCCAATGAAACCGTAGCACGCCCCTTCCCACCCGTCACCCCCGCCCCAGCGGTCCGATGTGCGACGAACCCCGCCGCGCTGGCATGCTGGTGCGCTGTGCGACTCGAACTCACCGGGCACCATCCCATGCACCGCGGCGACCTGCACATCAGCGCCGACAGCGAACCCGGGCTGGTCATCGACGCACGCGGCCTCGGCTTCGCCAGCCCGCTGGACCTGACCGCCGCCATCGCGATCGCCCACGACCGGGCCCGGACCGGCACGCCCACGGCCCTGATCCTGCCCGAGGATGCCAACGTCACCTCCTACCTCCAGCGCATGGACCTGCTCCGCCACCTCCCCCCAGGCACACACGTCACCGGACCCCTCCCTGCGGAGGAGCGCCTGGACCACAGCCGACGGCTGATGGAGATCACGCCGCTGACCCCCCGCAGCGCCAGCGCCGTCGCACAGCGCATCGGCCTGGTCGCCACCACCACCCTGGGCCCCCGCTTCGGCGCCCTCACCTTCAAGGCCGTCGGAGAACTCATCGACAACGCCGTCAGCCACGGCCTGAGCGGACCCGGTGCCTTCATCTGCGCCCAGACCTACACCGGCAGGACCACCGAAGCACCCGGCCTGGAAATCGCCCTGTGCGACACCGGCATCGGCGTCCTCGAACACCTGAGACGCAACCCGCAATATGCACACATGACCGACCACGCCCAGGCGCTGCGCTGCGCCCTGGAGCCGGGGGTTACCGGCACCGGTGAGATGCGCGGCAACGGCCTGCCCGACCTGCTGGCCGAGACCGGCCGCGCCGGCACCACCCGGCTCCTGCTACGCAGCGGCACCGGGATCGTTGTCGCCGAGCGCGATCCCGGCACCCCTCCAATGGACGACACCTGCACCACCACCCGGGTGTCGGGAACCTGGGCACAGCTGCGGGTGATGTTCCCGGCCTAGTCGAACTGTGCTTCAATGCGTTCAATGAACCCGACGAAACGCGAAGCATCGCATACCTTCACGGTCCGCGAACACGGCACGTTTCTCGCCACGCGCGCCACTGGCGCCGCCGCCCGCACCGCTCTCGCACACCAGGTGGAATCCACTGCGCCCGTCAGCGTGCTGACCATCGACTTCACCGGCACCGAGGCGATGACCAACAGCTTCACCGACGAGTTCCTCGGCAAGTTCTACCTCTCCCTGGCCGCCGGCGACGTGAGCGTCGGCGGCGTCGAACTGGCCGGACTCAATGAGGAGACCCGCGACGCGGTCACCGTGTGCCTGGAACGCCGCAAACAGATCGCCGTCGACGCCGACACCGGAGAACTGCTCGGCGACGCCGCGTTCCTGATCGCGACATACCAGTACGCGCAAAAGCTCGGCAGCTTCCGTACAGCCACGCTCGCCGAAGCGCTGGAAATCTCCCTGCCCAACGCCAACAATCGCCTCAAGCGCCTGGTCGAAGCAGGCGCCCTGAGGCGTGACCGCGCGGCCGGACCCGAACGCGGCGGCAAGGAGTTCGCCTACCGACTGCCCGAAGCCCACCAGGCCGACACCCGGGCCTGAAGCACCGTTCAGTATTACGTGCGACAGGAAGTCGGCTCACGGCCTCGAACCCCCTACATGGACGTTGGTTCATTGCCGGGACCGCCTCCTCACTCGTGCGGGTCTTGGGACGGCAGCCCGGGGATGAAGCCGCTCGCCTTACTGATGTGGATCTCGCGGACGCCTGTGGCCGGCTGGGCCTGCGGGTCGTTGACGGCGATGATCAGCTGGGGTGGGCGGCCCTGCCGGTCGCAGGTGATGGCCGCCTCGCTCAGCATCCGCATCACGTTGGCGGCGATCCGCGCGTCCTCGCCATGGCTGCCCAGGCCGCTCAGGGGGGAGTCGATCGCCAGGAACTGCGGCACCAGCATGGAGGGGACTTCGCGGCCCACGTCACGCAGACTCAGTGCGGCGTTCATGTTGATGATGCCCAGGCGGGCGCCGGCGACGACCTGGGAGTCGAAGTCGTGGCCGTCGACGTTGGAGGAGAAGTCCTCCGGATCGATGAAGGCGCTCCGTACCCGGGGGTCGCAGGACTGCATCCGCGCAAGGAAGAAGGACGACCAGCGCTCGGTGAGCAATTTGACGTGGACGTCGACGTCCTTCTCGGCGACCTCCCATTCCTGCTTCGCGGCCTTCCTGGCCTCGTCCAGGGCGGGCAGGTCACGGGTGAGCTCTTTGATGACAGCGAGTTCCTTCAGGTGCTCGACCAACTGCTCCAGCCGGGCTGCCAGTTCCCGACTCTGCGCCTCGAGCTCGAGTACCCTGGCCCGCTGTGGCGCGACCGTGCTGTTCTCGAACTCCTCTGCCGCGGCGTAAGCACTGCGCACCGCAAGATCCGCCTCCGCGGCCCGGGCCCGGGCGCCGGCGGCGGTCTCGGTTGCCCGCCTGCTCGCGGCGACTGCCTGGTCCAGGGTGCGGCTGGCGGACGTGATCCGGGCGGCTGCGGCGCGGGCACGCTGCGTACGGTCCGCGTCGGGCTCCTTGCACACCGGGCACTGGTCGGGGGCGAGTCCCTCCAAGACCAGGGCCTTGCCGCACTGCGGGCAGCCGGTGGGCTCGCCCGCCACCTCCCGCAGCGCGCTGAGCCGGCCGGCGGCCTCGCGTTCGGCCCCGACCATGGCCCGCAGGGTCTTCTCGCTCTCGTCCGCGGCGCGGCGCGCCGCGTCCTGGGCGGGACCGCACTGCTTGGCCTTGTCGACCAGCGCCTGGTGCTGCGCCGCCAGCCTGCGCAGCAGCGCGCCCGCCTCACGGGTCTGCTGGGTCCGCTCGGTGTGCTGGGCGGTCCACTGGGCGTGGGTGGTGTCCAGGTCGGTGTGGTCGGGCAGGTCGCGTTCGGCCCGGGCCGCATTGAGTTTGTCCAGCAGGCCCTTGCTGGTCTGCCATGCCTGCTTCTTGGCCGCGTGGATCTCCCGCAGTCGCTCCACGGCGGCGTCGTGCGCGCCCAGCAGGGTCCGCCCGGCCAGACGGCGCTGGGCCGAGGACAGGCCGCCCAGGTACTGAGTGGTCAACGTCGCCTGGCGCAGGTACATCCAGGGCAGCAACTGCGTCATGCCAAGCCGTCCAGCCGCATGACCCAGCAACGGGATGCCGAGCAGTTCCTGGAAGAACTCGGCGGCGCTCTGCTGCCCGTTCTTCCCCGTGACCGGGACGGGCACAGCTGGCCGGCCGGCGTCGCTGAGGTTCACGAACTCCACCTCGCCACCGGTGCTCTGAGTCGAGCGGGTCACCTGCCAGCGCACGTCGTCGATGCGGAACACCACCCGGACGCAGGCACAGGACCGGACCGCGGGCATCACCTTCACCGACGTCAGGCCCACCGCGTACCAAAGGACTTCCAGCCCGGCGCTCTTGCCTGCCCCGGACTCGCCGACCACCAACGTGAGCGGGGAGCTGTAGCGGTGCCCCTGCCACACGTCGCCCACCAGGAACTGCTCACTCTCAACGATGTACGACCGCGCCATGGCTGCACTCCCTCGATCGACTCAGCAACCGGATCGGCAAGTCGCTGCACCGATGGCCTAACGAGCGCGGTCTCGTGCGGTGACGGCGACTGCTGCGGCACTGCGGCTCGGGCCTCGCCGGTACCGGCCATGTCCCAGTCTCGGCGGCGGATTTCTGTGGTCTGCCACGCCGATGGGTGGGCGTCGATTTCGCTTGAGTGGCCCGGGGCGAGGCCGGCTGGTCCGCGAGGATCGGCACCGCCACGACCCAACTGCGCATCGTGCGGCCCCGGCCTGCCCGCTGCAGTGGGGCGACCGAGGAGGTGATCCGCACCGGTGGCGCTGGGGTACCGGCTGGCTTCGTCTCGAACCTGGGCACAGACCTTGAAGTAGCTACGCAGGCTGTGCGACGTCGCGAACGCAGACGAAGCCGAGACTGGTGAGCCCCTCGGCCTGGCACAGCCGGTCGGAGGCCCCGCCGACTTCGGTCTGAAGCAGTTGGTACTCGGCGCTGTAGGTGCGGCCCCAGTGCATGGCTGCCTGCCAGAGTCGTCGTCCGTGGCCGTGGCCGCGCTGGTCGGGCAGCACGCCGAAGTACTGGGGCTGGAGCCGGGTGCTGCCGGTCGAGTCCGGTCCGGTCTCCATCGGGCCGATCGCACCCACGATGTGCTGGTCCTGGGTCACGGTCAGGACCGGGCCGACGCGGTCGGCCTTCATCTGCTCGTGCAGGAAGGCGAAGCCGTCGCCGGAGAGTTTGTCGGCGAAGTCCGCGAAGGTGGCGGCGACGGCGGGCGGCAGCTCGCTGTAGGGCCGGACGCCGCCGGGATGCGGGGCGGGGTGGGTGAAGTCCCGCAGTTGGATGCGGGTGGCCCCGGCGCCGGGGGCGGGCTCGTGGTCCGGGGCCTGGAACCAGACGATGCGGGCCCTGGGCGTCCCGTGGGCCTGGGCCAGCTCCGCTGCCAGGTCCACGGCGGTCTCGCACGGCCCGGTGTAGCAGATGACCTTGACGGCGCCCTTGCCCCGGGTGGACAGCGTCGGGATCAGCGTGGTGTCGGGGTCGTGGAGGACGGCTTTGGTGAGCACGTGCTCGTCCTTGGCCGCGAACCAGCGGGCGTCCCGGTCCTGGGGCAGGAACTCGCCGCTGTCCGCGATGTCGAAGACGCGCTGGAAGAGGGCGGGCACGGCCTCGCGAGGGTGGACGGGTCCGAGGGTAGGGACGTACGGAACACGCATCACGGGGTGCAGCCAGTCCCAGTGCAGTCGCATAGCGAGCACGGTACTCAGCTGTCACGCGTGCCGCAGGCCCTGACGCGAAAGCGTCAGGGCCTGCGTGGTTGTGACCGGTCAGGGCCTAGAACGGGTTGTCGTCGCCTGCGTTGCAGGAGCACTTCGTGGACTCGGCGAGGTCGTCCAGATCGTCGACCATCTCGATGTCGGCCGTGCCGGTGCGGGTCCGGCCGAGCTGGATGAGGGCGTTCGGGTTCATGCTGTCACCTCCTCTCGGGGTCGTCCGTGCTGGCAGTAGCTCGCCAGCGGTGCCTTCGCCTCTTGGTAGAGCTTGGCCATCGGTCGGCAGACTCCGCAGGAGCCCGGCAGTTGGCAGCCGGAGCATCCCCCAGTGCGAAGCATCAGTTGGTCGGCGATGGCGCCGAGTTCCCGTAGGCCCTCGACGCCTTCGGCGATCAGGTCGATGGCGGGGTCGCGGCCGACCTTGCAGATCGACGCCTTCCCGTGCGGGTCGCAGTGGAAGAAGGTGTGGCCCGCGTTGCAGCCGCTGAAGACCTTGCGCTGACGCAGGTGCTTGGCGGACTGGGCGGGCAGCGTCTCCGCGCCGCCGTAGATGGTGGGGGCCATGTTGACGTAGGTGTTGGCGACCAGGCCCCACCGGTCGGCCATGGCCACCATCGCCGCCTCCTCGTCCGCGCTGTGCTCGGTGACCACGAGGTTCAGGCGCATCTGCACCCCCGCCTCCAGCGCGGCCGTCATGCCGCGCTGGAACTTCGCGAACGAGCCCCGGCGGCGGGTCAGGCCGTCGTAGCTTTCGGCGGTTGCCCCGTAGACGGAGACCACGACCCGGTAGGGCGGCATCGCCTCGAAGGTCTCCAGGAGGTCGGGACGCCACAGCCGTGACCCGTTGGTGGAGACCGTGATCATCATCCCGAGCGTGTAGGCGAGCTTGTAGGCGTCCAGGAACAGCGGGTCGATGGTTGGCTCGCCGCCGGTGATCTGGAGCCAGAGCACCCCGGCGTCCCGCATGACGCGCAGTAGCCGGGCCTTGCCCTCCCAGCCCAGGCCCTCGAACTGCTTCAGGCCCAGGTAGCAGTGCTCGCAGTCGTAGTTGCAGCCGAGGTTGATCTCCCACGACGCACGGCTGTACTGCGGGTCGGCACGCCCGCGGACCAGCAGGTAGTCGCCTGTCGGACGGGCGGGGTCGAGGTCCGCGGCCCACCGCTGGCGGGCGGCCTTCACCAGCCAGGGCGGGGCAGGCTCCCGCGCCGCGGTGCTCGCCTCCAGCTCGGCGTACTGCGCGGCGGGCACCTTGACCCCGGCAGTGCTCCCGGGGCAGACGACCAGGTAGTCGTCGAGGAACGGACTGGCGATCAGCTCGTGCACGGGCGTTCTCCATCCGGATCGGTTCACCACGCCGCAGGCAGCGGCAGCGGGGTGTCGGGCTCGGTCAGGGCCGGACGCGCGGACGCTTCCGGGCCGTCGTGCTGCTGGGTCTGGGCCGCGAAGCCGAGCAGGAAGGCCGCGGCCAAGTGCCCGGCGGCCCAACGCACCGTCAGGGCGGTGCCCAGGCGGTCGGTGTCGGTGCCCTGGTGGCGGCCCGTCACGGGGCGGTGAGGTCGATCAGGGCCTTGTGCAGGGTCACGGGGTCGGCCAGGTGGAACGGATCGTCGGGTCGAGCAAGCCAGCGCACCCGGCGCCCTGGCCTGGCAAGGGGCGGCAGCACCACCCAGGAACCACGGGACAGTAGTCGCACCCCGGCGAAGTCCCACCGGTGCCCGCCGCGATGGGGGATCAGCCAGTAGTGGGCGTCCATCTGTGCGTCGATGATGACCGGGCCCGGCTGGCTCTGGGTGCGGAGCATCATCGTGGCCAGCACCAGCGGGGCCAGGACGCCGGTGACGCGGACCGCGTCCCAGTCCTCCCCGGCGGCGAAGGCCCGCGGCAGCCAGCGAGGCAGGCTGAGCCGGCGCGGCTGCGGCCGGGACCCGAGCAGATCGGGCCGGTCGCCGCCCGCGCCGGCGGCGGGTGGCACGTCACAAGTCAGCGTAATAGTCAGGGGCATGCCATGAGACTCCGGATGCGGGATCGTCGGCCGGTACCCACCCGTTCACGGACGGGGGGAGGGCGGGCACCGGCCCTTCAACCAGGCCGTAGTCGGCCCGTAGGGGAAGTGAACGCCCGCACGGCGGTGGCGGTAACCCTGCGACGGGTACACCCGATGTATCCACTTCGTGCGCGGGAAAGTACGGGCAGTACCGTGGAGTTGATGAACTGTCATCAGGGGGCGGGGCCATGTATCCGGACGCACCGTGGGCGCTGCCGTCGTATCTGCTGGCCGACCCGCGTCTGCTGGATGCCGGCCGGCGCCGTGACATCGGGGCGATCTTCGCGCTGGCCAAGGGCGAGGACATCAGCTTCAACCAACTTGCCACCGCCTCTGGACTCCCGGCCGAACGTGTCGGGAGGCTGGCCCGGGGCGAGGGGGAGATCACCTCGTTACCCGTGCTGGAGCGGGTCAGTGACGGCCTGCGGATTCCCGGCGGCGTCATCGGCCTGGCCCCGCGTCCCTGGGAGCGGGCCCCGGCTCCAGCGCACCGCCCACCGTGCCAAGCAGCAGGAGAAGATGACCCCATGAACCGCCGCGAAGTCCTGCGTGGAGCTCTCGCGGCCGGAATCGCCGCCCCCGGCCTGGCCGCCCTGGCCCGCACCCGCCACAGCATCGACGCCGCCCTGACCGACCACGCCAGCCCCGACCTGAGCTACTGGGAGGGCACCGCCGAGCGCTACAGCTACGGCTACAACGGGCAGGCTCCCACTGCCGTCCTGGCCGACCTCGCGGCCGACTTCCAGGACATGAGCCCCCTGTTCGAGCTGCCCCAGACCGTTGCCAACCGCGCCCGGCTCAGCCACATCGCCGCCGAGATGGCGGGCATGACCGCGATCGTCCTGCACGACCTGGGCCAGCACCGCGACGCACACGCCTGGTTCAACACCGCGGGCCTGGCCGCGCAGGAATCCGGGGACAACCGGCTGTACGCCTGGGTGCTGGCCCGCGAAGCCATGGTGCCGCTGAACTTCGGCGCCCCGCAGGCCGCCGCCGCCCTGGCCGCCCGCGCCCGCCACGCGGCCGGCGACCGGCCATCCGCCTTCGCCGCCCTGGCCTCCGCCGTCGCCGCCCGCGCCTACGCGGCCCAGGGCCGACGCGACGACGCGCTGGAGGCCGTGGATCACGTCGAGGGCCTGATCGATCAGCTCGACAACAGTGCCACCGCCGACACCTGGTTCGGCTACCCCGAGCAGAAGCACCACGTCCACCTCTCCCAGGCGCTCACCCTCCTGGGCGAAACGGGCAGGGCCTACACGGTCCAGGAACGCGCGCTGGAACTGTCCCGCTCGCCGTCCCTGATGGTCCGCGCACTGATCGCCATCGACCACGCCTCCTGCCTCGTCCACGAAGCCCACCCGGACGAGGCCGCGGGCCGGGCCGCACAGGCGTACGGCGAGTTGCCAGCCGCCTACCGCACCGGCCTGACCCGCACCCGAGCTGAAGCCCTCTACCGGCAACTCCCCGCCAAGACGCGCGGCCTCGACGTGCTCAGGGACGCCCTGGCGAGCTGAGGACCTGCGGGTGCCGGGAACCAGCCGCGGACTTCCCGCTCAGAGCTTCGGAGTCGGTTCGGTCTCGGGAACGGCGCTGGTCGATGAGGGTGACTGTGCCTCCCCGGGAGGCGATGTGCCGGCACCAGGACGCACCAGCCGGGAACCTTTGACTATCCCGATCATGGCCGGCTCACGAACAACGTGCCCCGGCTCGCTGTCGGGGTCCTGCCGTAGCCTTCTGCCATGCCTTTGAGTACCCATCAGCGTGACCTGCTGTCCCTGGTCGCGAAGTCCACCACCCCGGTGGCCATGTCCGGCTTCTTCGAGACGATCAATCCGCCCGCTCCCGGGTTGAACGAGGACCACCCCGACCACCCGGCCTGGACCGAGCGCCAACTCGCCTTGTACGGCGTCTCCCTCGAGCTGTGGCGGCAGGGCCTGGTGCGTGTCGTCACCCCGGCCGACGGCTCCAACCCGGACCTGGTGGAGGCCACCAGCGCCGGACTCGCCGCCCTCGCCCACTGAATCCTCCGGCCCGTCACCATACCGAGAACGGCACGACATTTTGCCGGACACCGGCTCCTGGCCGTCGGCGCTTCGGGACTGATCGGCAGGCGCTGCAGGCAGATGGGGCGCCGAACGCAGTTTCGACGCCCCCGGACAGTCCGCGCGCTCGGCCCGCAGCCACCGGTTGTGCCTGTCGCGCTTGCGGGCGGGGTCACACACGGCCGCCCAGGGACCACCCTCCCGGTGCCGGGCGCAGCTCGGTGGTGATCAGGTCGCCGAGTTTCCACGGCAGGCAGGAGCGGTCGCCCAAGGGCGCGTCCAGTGTCTCCTGGGTGTGCGGCTCGGCCAGGGGAAGGCGCCGGTGGTGGCCCCCAGCGGGCCGCGCCTGCTGCGCCCGCCGGCGGGCGGTGGCGCCTCGCGGCAGTGGTAGCAGCGGGTGTCGGTCGCGCCAGATCCCGACCGGGTCCAGGGCCGGGTCGGCGGGGATGCCCCAGGTGTCCAGGAGAGCTGCGACGCCGGCCTGCCAGGCCAGGTCCCCCTCGTGGGTCAGCGTGTAGCGCTGGCGGCGCCGTTCGCGGGCGGCCAGTGCGTGGGCCAGGTGGACCGCCTCGGGGTAGAACACGAGCGGGGCGACGCGCAGTTCGTCGTGCCCGGCCCGGCCCAGGGCACGCCTGCGAGTTTGCCACAGCGGTGAGTTGAGGGCGGGGATGTTCCACCAGCACGAGGTGATCGCGTAGGCGTCCGCGAAGGCGGCGCGGCCCCCCGGCCCCAGGCGGCGTTCCAACCGCATGCGCTGCCGGTGCGCGTGGACAACCTCCGGCAGCCCGGCCAGCGCGATCGCGGCGGTACCCGGCTCGCGGCGGTTGTCCAGCCAGCGGCCGTGCCGGGCACAGACCTGCCAGGGCGCGTCGGCGGCCAGGTAGGCGTCCAGGCTGGTCTTCTTCAGCAGGGCGCACACCTCGCACACCCGGACCAGGAAGCAGCCCGGGGTGTCCCAGGGCCAGTCCCACACCGGGCCGCCGTCCACCGCAAGCAGCCGGCCCGGGCGCAGGTTCGGCAGCACGAACTGCAACTGGGCCGCCGGGCGCCCGGACATGAAGGCGAGCCGTTCCAGGGCTGCGGCGTTGAGGTAGCCGTCGCTGTAGCGCGGATCGCTGGGGGCGCCGCCCTTGCGGGCCGGGGCGCCGAACATGGCCCAGAACTCCTCGTCCTGCATGCCGTTGAGGTCCGCCAGGCGCCGGGCGTAGGAGCCGGTCGACTCCCCGCCGATGAGCTCGACCGTGGGCAGTCCCAGCCGCTGCACAGAGCACCACGTCTTCGTTCGGCGCCCCCGGGCGGCGCCGGTAGGGGCTGTCCGAGCCTGCGTCATCCCATGCCTCCCTCGACCCCGGCTGATCCGATGGCCGGACCGGTCCCTCGCCTCGCCCGGGTCCCACCGCGCACACGGGACGTTCTCTGTTTACGGCCTCACTCCCGTTGCACACGCCCCCTTTCGACCAGCCCGGCGCATGCGCCGCACCAATTTGGCTGGAAACCTTCGGTCACTCGTGTGGCAGCTGGCGGCGGCAGGTAGCCTCCCACTCCGCGAACAGCGGTACCCGCGACACCAGGGGAGGGCCACCAGGGGTGGAGCTACGCGAGCACCAGCGGGAGGCAGTCGACGCGATCGTGGCCGCCGCGGCCGCGGGGGAGCGGCGGATGACGGTGGTGGCCGCGTGCGGCAGCGGGAAGACCCTGATCGCGCAGCGGGCGGCGCAGTGCCTGGCACCCGGCGGCGCGGTGCTGGTGCTGATGCCGACCAAGGCCCTGCTGACGCAGACCGCCCGGCGCTGGCGCGAGACCGGGCAGCCGGGACTGGCCCTGGGGGTCTGCTCCCTGAGCCAGTCCGAGAGCGGACTGGCCCCGGGCGAGGCGGTGCTGACGCGCCACCCGCGGGCGATCGCCCGCGCGATGCGGGTGGGCGGCCCGGTGACCGTGTTCGCCACCTACGCTTCCCTGCACCGCATCCAACGCGCCCACGAGCTCCACCAGCTGCCGGCCTGGGACCTGGTCATCGCGGACGAGGCGCACCGCACCTGCTCCGCGTTCGGCGACGGCTGGGGCACCGTCCACGACGATGCCGCCATCCCGGCCAAGACCCGCGTCTACATGACCGCCACCCCCAGGGTCTGGGGCGCCGCCGCACCGCAGGACCTAGTGCCGTTCATGGAACGGATCCCGTTGGCCACCATGGACCACCAGGAGGTCTTCGGTCCGACGGTGTTCAACCTCGGCATGGCCCAGGCCATCGACCGCGGCATCCTGGCCGACTACCAGGTCCTGCTGCCGGTCGTCGAGGAAGCCGACTTGCACGCCATCCTGTCCGCCCGCCGCCCGGCCGCCACCGCCCACCACAACGGTCTGCGCAACGGCGCCGTCCAGGTCGCGGTGCTGCGCGCGATCCGGGAGCAGGGCCTGCGGCGGGTCCTGGTGTTCCACAACCGCGTCGCCCTGGCCGAGGCATTCGCCGACTCGCTGCCCCGCACGGCCGAGGAGGTCGGCGCCCCGCTGCGGATCGAGGGCCTGTGGGCCCGTGCCATCCACAGCCGCCAGAGCGGGCAGTGGCGCCGCGACCTGCTGGAGGACTTCGCCTGCGCCGAGCGCCTGTGCGCGGTCCTGTCCAATGTGAGGGTCCTGAACGAGGGCGTCGACATGCCCGACGTCGACTGCGTGGTCTTCGCCGACCCCCGCTACAGCACCATCGACGCCATCCAGGCGATCGGCAGGGGCCTGCGCCAGCCGCCGAACGCGGGGAAGAAGACCACCCTGGTCATCCCCGTCTACCTGCGCCCCGGTACGGACACCGCCGACCTGCTGCACGACTCGGCGTTCGCGAACCTGCTCACCCTCCTGCAGGCCCTGCGCGCCCACGACGAGTCGTTCATGGACCGCATCGCGCTGCCCTCCCGCAGTTCCTCCATCACCGTCCAGGGGCGCGAGGTCTTCTACGCCCAGCCCGAACGCACGGCCCAACTGGCCCGCGCACTGGGCCTGGAGATCACCCTGCCGGCGATCGGCTCCTGGGAGCGGGCCCTGGTGGCCGCCGCCACCTACCACGCGGCGTTCGGGCACCTGGACGTGCCTGTCGACTACACCGCCCCGGACGGCTTCGCCCTGGGGCAGTGCCTGGCCAGCATCCGCCTGCGCCACCTGCTGAGCCGCCTGCCGACCAAACGCAAGCAGGTCCTGGACGCGCTCGGCTTCTCCTGGTCCTCCCAGACGCCGACCTTCACGACCATGCTCGGGTACGCCCGCGCCTGGGCGGACCGGCACGGCCACCTGACCGTCCCGGTCAAAGAGGACCTCGGCGGCCACCCGCTGGGCCAGTGGCTGGCCCGCCAGCGCCACAAAGCCACCGCCGGGCACCTGCCCGCCGAGCAGCAGCAGGCCCTGGACGCTATCGACCCGCACTGGAACCCGCCCTGGCCCCAGGACTGGCAGCGCAAGTACCACCGGGCCAAGGCCGCCCTGGCCACCGGCACCCGCTGGAACTCCCTGTCCGAGCCCGGCGACCAGAGCCGCGACCAACGCTCTGCCGTGGAATGGCTCTACAAACAGCAGTTGGGGTTCTTCCGCCTGCACGAGGGCCAGCAGGAACTCCTGCTCGCCCTGCACGTGCCGCCGCTGCCCGACGGCGTCTACTACAACCACCGCTACGACCACGAGCGCTACACCTTCTACAACGCCCTCGGGCACCTGGCGGCGTTCATGGCCCGCGAAGGCCACGTCAAGGTCCCCCACGACCACCTCGAACCCTACTGGTGGAGCGACGGCGGCCCGCAGGCCGCCACCTTCGACCTCGGCCAGTGGTTCCACCGGTGCCTCGCCTACCCCGAGGCCCTGACCCGGGAGCAGAGCAACGCCCTGGACGCGCTGCTGCGGATCGGCAGGCGGCCTCGGCCCGGCAGGACGCCGGCGCCTGCCTGAACGGGCCGGGCCCCATGCCCGCGCCCCGAGGGCGGGCACGGCGCGGGCGACGGAGGGTCACAGCTCCACGACACCGCCGAGCGGGATCTTCTCCAGCAGTTCCCGGGTGATGCGCTCCTCCTTCGTCAAGATGGCCCGCTGGGCGGCCTGGCAGATCAGGTGCGACAGCATCCGCATGTAGCCGCGGCTGCGGGTGTGCAGGTAGGGGGCCAGGTCGGCCAGGTCGCCGGGCTGGTGCCGGTACAGGCGCAGGTCCTTGTCGAACAGGGTGACTACGCGCTGGAACTTCTCGACTCCCTCGTCGTCGAATCCGATCCGGGATAGGCGCAGCACGGTGTGGTCGCCGTGCAGTACCTCGTCCTGCTCCAGCCTGGTGTCGTTGTCGCGGGTGAGCGGGTCGACGATGTTCTGCGCGTAGCGTCCGCAGTAGATGAACGTCGCCCCGGTCTCCTCGCTGATCATGTCCAGGTACTGGAAGGTCAGCTCCGCGTCCGCGGCTGTCCGCAGCCGCTCGATGCCGTCGATCAGGACCAGCAGCGTGCGCGCGTTGCGCATCGCGCGGATGACCGACTCGGTCGGGTCGCCGCCCTCGCGCTCCTGCCCGAGGTAGCGGGCGAACGCCCCGGGCCAGTTGCGCAGGTTGCCGCGCGTCGGCGGCGGCACGTTCAGCGTGATGATGGGGATCCGGTTGTCGTCCGGTTCGTACAGCTGCGCGAACCGCCGTTCCCAGTGCACGCCGACCGCCTGGAGCAGGGTGCTCTTGCCGGTGCCCTTGGGGCCGTCCAGGATGATCCCGATCCGGCCGTGCTCGCGCTGGCGGTTGGAGCGGATCTGCTCGGCCACCACCAGCAGGGCCTTGGCGATCGCGGGGGTGGTGACGGTGTGCATGTGCCCGTGCCACAGCAGTCGCTTGTCGTGCGAAGTGACTTTCGTGCCCTGCGGGGCACAGTCCGCCAGGTCCGGGGGCTCCACCTGCGCGAGGGCCTTCGCCCGCCAGGTGTGGGAGTCCTTCGGCCACAGGGGTGCCGGCGGCACCAGGAACATCTGCTCGGGCACGCGCACATCGCGCAGCAGCCGTTCCTCCTGGCGTGTCAACCTCGTCCCGTCGTCCATGCGTTCACTCCCTTTTCTCTCCCTGTGGTGCTCGGCTGCCCGGTCGGCATTCGACGCGCTCCCCGGTCTCCGGCGGCGGTCACGGGTCCAGCTCGTCGGCCTCGCCGCCGTCCGCGGTGCTGTCCAGGTCCAGGCGGGCGCGGATGCGCCGGTACCGGTCCGCCAGGCTTTCCCCCCGGCCCCCGGCGGGCCCGGTGCCCTCGGGCCGCTCCCACGCCAGCAGGGCCGGATCGGGGGCCGCCGCACCGTGCGCCCAGTCGATCCCCGCCGGCGACTGGGAACCGTCCGCCGGCAGCAGGTCCGGGCGGCCCGGCGCGAACGGGTCCTCGACCGTGAACGGGTCCTCGACAGGGGCCAGTGCCGCCGCGGGTGCAGCCGGCGGGGACGTGGCCGCGCGCTGAGCGTACGGGTCGAACACCCGCGCGGGCGCGGGCGGCGCGGACATGTACCCGTCCGGGACCAGGGCCACCCCGGTGTACTCGGGGCCGCGGCCGGCGCGCTCCAGCAGTTCCGCCAGCGCGAGCGCGATCGCCTCCTCCGCCCCCTCGTCCTTGAGCGAGCCGCCGCGCTCCTGGTACTGGGAGGCGGCGATGTCCCACAGGAACTGCGTCCACGGCGCGCCGACCCGGTGCTGGTGCACCCAGATCGCCTCCACCCAGTCATTGGTGTGGTGGTCGCGCAGCCACACCCGGGACGGGTCGTTCGGGGTGTACCGCAGCTCCCAGCCGCCGCGCTTCTTGCCGTTCAGCCCGGACGGCGTCCTGCGGTACGGGTTCAGCCCCTCCTTCTCGCCGCGTTCGGGCCGGTCGTAGGTACGGCCCTTGAACCGGATGCCCTGATCGCTGACCCCCACCCACGCGGTCGGCAGCAGCAACCGGTAGTCCTCGGCGGTCAGCGGGATCGGCAGGTAGCCGTCCACGGCCACGCACGCCGCATACATCTGGTTCGGCGTCAGCTCGGGCTGGTACGCCTCGTACGGGTCCGCCAGCTCCGGGTGCGGCTTGTTCTGCCACTCCAGCGCGATCCACTGCTGCAGCATGTCGTCGAGCTGGGCCAGCGTCCACAGCCGCTGGCCGGCCAGGGTGCGCCGCACCCGCACCGGGTCGTTTCCGGTGTAGGTGTTCACGTACTGGCTGAACATCGACTTGATGGCACCGAACGTGCGCTCGACGACCGCCTTGTCCTGGCCGGTGCGCTGGCGCGCGGTGCGCAGCGAGATGCCCAGGTAGGCGCAGGCGTCGAAGAACGTCCGCCCCGCGAACACCGTGCCGTGGTCGATCACGACCAGGTCGGGGATGATCACCGGCCGGGCGGCGGCGTGCGCGAACCGCGGATCGACCGCGACCAGTTCCTCGAACGGCAGGTCGGACAGGCTCGCGTGCACGGCCGCATCGAACCCCGGGCGCATCGGGACCGGCACCATGGCCTGCGCCAGCAGCTCGCAGGCGTCCACCGCCTTCGTCGCCCGGCCCTTCGCCCGCCGCGGCGTCACCCACCCGCCCGCCGGATCCGGCCGGTGCCGCTTGCTCTGCCGCGGCTGCTTGGGGCGCACCACCGCGGCGATGATGCTGCGGGTCGCCACGTCCACCGCGATCGTCAGCTCCGCCCGCGCCGGCGACCCGTCGTCGCCCAGCACCCACACGTCCAGGTCGGTCGAGTCGACCTGCACCAGCTCGCCGGGCATCGTCGCTGAGGTGACCGAGAACGGAGGCGCCCCCGGCCGTCCGCTCACCTGGCGGCCCCCCGGCGCGCCCAGGTCCCGGGCCTTGACGCCCAGCCGCTGCAGCAGCTTGTACAGCGTCGGCTCGGCCGGCACCCTCACCTGCGGCCCGTAGGCGGCGCGCACCGCCCGCCGCAGCTGCTTGAACAGCTTGCGGGCGTCACTGGGCGCGTCCGCGCGCCGCCGCTGCCGGTCCACCAGCACCAGCAACTGGTCCACCACCTGTGGGTCGGTCGCCCCGTACACCCGCCTCGCCTTGGTGCTGCGCCCGTCCACCAGCGCCACCGCACTGGGGCACTTGCGGTACTTCAACCGCTTGGCCTGCACCGTCTGCCAGGACACCGGCACGCCCAGCACCGCGGTCATCTCGGCCGCCTTGGCCTGGTACCGCTCGATCAGCGTGGTGGCCGCCGGGTCGAACGCGGGCCTGGGCCTGGCGCCGGGCGGGGCGCCGGGCGGCAGCCCGGTGTCGACCTCGACGACCGCCAGCTCCCACCGCCGGGCGTCCTGCGCCGCCCGCGCGGGAATGCCCTCCAGCAGCGCGAAGTCGGGCAGCTCCGCCTGCGCCACCGGCCGGTCGGCCCCGTCCAGGACCGCGAAGTCCGCGGCGGCGGCCAGGACCGGCAACAGCACCGACGCCAGCTCCCCGCCGCCTAGCGGGTCCCCGGTCAGGTGCACGGTCATCCCGTCCAGGCCCGCGACCGTGTACCGCGCGCCGCGCCAGCGCAGCCGGTCCCCGCGCACCAGGACCCCGCGCGGCGCATGACGCACCGTCAGCAGCGCCCGCGGATCGGCCACCGCCGCGGTCACCGCTGCTCCACGGCCAGCGGGCGGCGCACCGCGTCCGGCTCGCCGACCGCACCCGGCGGCCCCACCAGGGCCCCCGGCCCGAGCGCGGTGTTCCAGTCCACCGCCAGCCGCCGGTGCCACAGCATGTGGTAGAGCCGCGGCAGCACCAGCGCCCGGGGAACCCCGCAGGCCTCCACTCCCTCCCACAACGGCCGCACCCGGCCGAACGCATGTGCTAGTACCTGCTCCACCTCGGGATCGCCGAACCGCGGCTGGCGCCGCCGCGAGACCCAGCGCAGATTCGCCAGCGCCACATCCCCCGGCAACCGCGGTACGCCCACCAGCCACCCGGCCCCCTCGGCGGTCGCGCTCACCACCTCCAGCTGGCGCTCGAACCGCTCGGTGGGCCCGATGGCTGGCGGGCAGGTCACCACCACCGTCTTCCCGGACGCGGTGCGCACGAAGAAGTCCGGGACCAGGCGCCGCTCCCGTCCTCGCTCGCGCCACACCAGCTGCGCGGACCAGGCACCGAAGTCGACCACCGCGGGATGGAAGTCCAGCAGCATCGCGGTCGAGAGCCGGTCAAGCGAGCGGCAGCCCACATGCCGCCGGTTCGTCGCAGCCCACCACCAGGTGGCGATGCTGCGCTGCGCGGGGTGCCGCGAGGGCTTCCACACCTCGCCGCGCTCCGCCAGCGGCACCGGGGTCATCCGGCCGGCCGGCAGTGTGCGCCGCACCCCGTTCCGGTCCTGGTGAAGAACCTGCAACTCCCGCGCCATGAAAGCCCCTCGGGTCGCGTCCCATGCCCTGGGTGGCGGCCGGCACCGCGCCGACCCGGCCAGTCTCCTGGCACACCACCGGACCAGCGTGCCCCAACTGCCCCCCGCATACGGCAAGTTCTGGACAGAAACCATCCCATGACCACCAACCTCCTTGCCCGCAAGCCCGGCTGGCGTACTGATGCCCCGCGCCTCCTTGACAAGTGATTCGCGATTCGCGATAAATGACTCATGGATGACGACGATGCCCGCGAGCTGCGGCAGCTATCGGCGGGAGTGTTCGGCAACCGGTACCGGGCCGAACTCATCGCGGCGCTCGCAGCCGCCGGCGACCGGGGAATCTGCCTCAGCGACCTGGCCCGGGCCCGACGGGTCCCGGCCAGCGTCTACCACCCGCCGGTGCGCACCCTGATCGCCCTGGGCCTGGTCGAACGCCTGGCGCCCGCTGCGGGGGATCGCCGGCGCTGGTACCGGTCCTGCGGCAGCACGCACACCTGGCACTCGCTGGCCGCCACCGTGGCTCGCCTGCAGGAACACCAGCCAACCCAGGCCGCCTAGGCACTACGCCGCCCACCGACACCGGGAAGGGGACAGTCCCATGCCGACACCCACCACGATGCGTGCACGGGCCCGCGTCGAGCACGCCTCCGCACCACTGGTGGGCCAGGACGCCCACAGCGCCGAGCTGACTCTGGAAGGCAGCAGGGGAGCGCTGGTGTTCTACCGCCGTGACCGCGCCGAATGCGAACGCCGCCGCCGGCAGGCCGCGGCCCCGCTGGGCATTGAGGACCTCGCCACCCTGCTCCAGTTGCCCGCCGATCTGCCGCTGCGCGCGGACACCCTGCCACCACCGGTCCGCGACCAGCTCGCGAAGCTGCCCCGCGGGGCCGTCACCTGGACCGGCGCCCTGGTCTGCCGTCGGGCGGTGCGCCCACTGGCCGTGGACCTGGTGGTCGTCCGCGCCCGCAGCACCCACTGGGACCAGGGCCTGGCCCGGGCCAGCCGCTTCAAGCCGTTCGCCCGCCGCGCTCTGCTTGTCGACGCGCCCGCCTCACAGCGGCAGGACCTGCTGATGCAAGCCGCCTTCTACGGCATCGGCATCCTGGAACCGACCCCGGAAGGCCTTGCCTGGGCCCTACCGCCCGAGGCCTACCGGCCCGCCCGCCACACCCCCGCGGCCTGGCACTTCACCGAGAAGCTCCACGCCCGTCTCCCCTGACCAGACGTCAGCCGACAGCCTGGGGGACCTGCTGTCCGACAGTCAGCTCGGCCCAGGCGAACAGGTCCGCCCACGCGGTGAACCCTCGCTTCTGCCCGATCCTGTTGTTCCACACCGCATACGCGTCCAGCGCCTTCTGGCACCGGTCCTGCCACCAGGCGCCGCGGGCCCCCGTACCTACCGCGTGCAACTGCCGCACCCACTCCATCAGCACCGCCGCGTTGTGACCGGCCGCGGGAACCTGCTGTGCCATGCTCAAGAAGCGGTCCAACGGCTCGCCCTGGCAGTGGGCGCAACGGCACTGGGGGGCGTCGCCGTCGAACCGCTGGGCCAACGTCAGCCCCAGGAAGAGGTTCATCAGCTCCGGGAACAGCACCGCCGGGCTGCCCGGCCCGCCGCCCGAGGGTGCCGGTGCTGCTGCCGGGGGCAGCAGTTGGCGCATGCTGGCGTCCACGCCGAACGCGGTGAACCCGGCCCCGAGCGCCAGGCCCCCGAAGGCGCCCAGCCCGGTTCGCAGCACACCCGTGCCGGGCACCAGCTCCAGCAGCCGGGCCAGTCCCGCCGCGGCGATCCGGGGATCGGGGCGGCCGCCGATCATCACCGCCTTCGGCCCGGGCACCGTGGACAGCACGTCGGCCAGGTACTCCAGCACACCGGGATACAGCCAGCCCGCGTCCATGGGCACCGCGAACACCACCCGCGGGTCGCCGAGCCGCGCCACCTGCAGGGCTGCCGCCTCCAGCGCCTGGTCGGCCCCGGCCGGCAGGTAGCCCGTCGGCGTCAACGCAACGTCGGCGAACGCCAACTGGGCCAGCATCAGGTGCTCCAGCGGCTCCCCGAACAGCGGCGCGGGACCGTCGTCGATCCCCGGGAACGGCGCCTGGGGTGTCGCTTCGGCCAGGGTGTAGCGGGCCTCGTCGACCACCAGGGCGGCCTCGAAGCCCTCCTCCCGCAGCTGGCCCGCTTTCGCCAGCGCCCCCTGGCCGGTCAGGACCAGGCCGCTGTGCGAGAAGTCCACCCAGTCCCGGTACCGCGCCGAGCGCCTGTGGCCGACCTGCAGGAGCACCCGATCCGCCAGGACCGTGGGGACACTCCCGCGCAGCGGGACCGGAACGCCTGCCGTCACGTCGCCTCCACTGGCCACAGAAGAGCACAAATACGATGAGTCGCCTCAACTGTCCGTACAGTAACAGCAGTTATCTGTCGAATGGCGCCACTTGAGCGCATCTCGTTCGTCAGTCCGATCCCGCGGCGCGGTGCTGTTCTACCCGCTGACCACCGTGCCGATAGCACCACCAGGGCGGCAGCGGCCCGCCCAATCGGGGCGGGTGCTTACCGCTGGCCGGGCCGGAAGACTGTGTGCGGGCAGTGGCGCCAGGAGGCGGGACTCGCCGGCCGTCCTCGTCGAGGAAGAATCCCCGCAGCGGCTCCGGCGGCATCTGCTCGGGAGCAGGGCTGGCGCGGCGCAGCACAGCCAGGGTCTCCCGGGTGACCGTGAGGGGGTCGCACGGCTCGCTTTGGGCCAGTAGCGCCTGGGCTGCGGTGAACAGGGCTCGGTGCGCGGTGAGGGTGAAGGCGGCAGGGCTGAGGAAGGACACCAGCGCGGGAGCGGTCGCCGGATACAGCAGGACCGCGCCCAGGACCGCCCGCTCCGCGTGCATGTCGGTGACCCAGGCCCGGCGTTCCCGAACCGGTGCGCGAGACAATCACACTCACGGGCAGCCGAGTTGGACCCAACCGAAGCAAGGGCATAGAACTGCGGCAACAGGGCCTCCCGGCGCGCTCAACGGTCTCGACAACCACGAGCTGCACCAGGGGCCCTGTCTTCATGCACGCCCCGACCCGACACCACCCGATCGAGGCTCACCACTCGAACCAACGCCCACCAAGATCGATAAAGTAACAGCTTCTTATCCGTGGTCTGCATCAGGGCGTGGTGTCGCGGTGGTTCAGTCCCGCAGCAGCCTGACCGACGATGAGGAGCAGATGCGTCTGGCTGGGGCCCGTCCATCCCTCGTATGCACTCGCTCACCCGGCACTGGAGTCGGGCTGTCCGCCGTCCGGATACCGACCACAGGAGCCGAAACGGCCCGCTGGGCGAACCGGCGGACCGTCACGGAAGGGTCAGGGTTACGTCAAGGGTGTCCCGACGAGCAGACCCGGGCTCAGCCGCCGGCCGCGCTGATCATGGCGTTCACCGCCTGGTACTGGTCCGGGCACAAGGTGTTCTTGCGGGTGGCACCCATGACGATGTCTCCGGCGTCGTTCCGAGACCAGCCCTTCTTCTCCAACAGGCCAACCACGTCGATGGGTTTGTGGTCCTGAAGATCTGTGCAGGTCTGCTCGCCAAGGGCGATGAGCTGCGTGTCGGAGCTCTGGTTGGGCGAGAACCGTTGGGCGTCGGGCAGGGTGGTGGCTGTCAGGGAGCGCATATCGCTTATGTAGGCGGAGATGGCTGCTGCGTTCGGTGAGGGTGCCGAAGCAGCCCCCGCGGAGCGGCTGCAGCCGGTGACGGTGGCAAGTCCGGCGGCGATGGCGACGGCGGTGGTCAGGAGGCGGGCGCGCTGACGGTTGGACAACTGTTGCTCCGGTGTGGGGTCGAGGCGGCGTCGGGTGGGCGGGGTGTCCCGGCCGATGGGCCGGGCCACCCCGGGTCTTACCGGCCGGAGGGACGGCGGACGGTGGCAGCGGGGCCACTGTCGCCGTCGTCGGCGGTGCGGGTGCTGTGGGACGGTACGGCATACGGTGCGCTTCGGCGTTTCAGGCCGTCGGATCCAGCGGGTTGCGTGTGGTTCTCCTGTCTGTCGTGGTGTTGGTGCGTGGGGTCGTCATCCGTGCCAGTGCCCGATGACGGGGTCGTCGCTGGTGGTGCCGAAGGCCTGGGTGTGGTTGGGGGTGCTGTCGGTGTTGGAGTTGGGGAAGGAGTACGTGTTGTTGCTGGGTTGCCACTGGCCGACGGTGGTGGTTCCGGTGCCGTACCAGTCGCCGGCGACGGGCAGGCCCGTGCCGGTGCCGAAGACGAGGGTCTCGTCGGTGGTGCCGGGGTTGGAGTCGTCGCCGTTGTGGAGGTAGAAGGTGTGGTTGCTGGGTCGGAAGACGCCGTAACCGGTGATGCCGCTGCCGTTCCAGTCGCCGGTGACGGGCAGGTCGCCGCTGATGCCGAAGGCCTGGGAGTGGTTGGTGGTGCCATCGGTGTTGGAGTTGGGGAAGTAGAAGGTGTGGGCGCTTGGTCGCCAGATGCCGACTGTGGTTTTCCCGGTGCCGTACCAGTCGCCGGTGACGGGTTTGTCCCCGGTGGCGCCGAAGGCGATGGAGATGTCGTTGGTGCCGCCGGTGGGACTGTCGCCGTTGTGCAGGTAGAAGCTGTTGGTGGTGGGGTCGAATACCCCCCAGCCGGTCTCGCCGCTGGCGTCCCAGTCGCCGGTGACGGGGAGGTCTCCGTTGGCGTTGGAGCCGAACAGCTGGGTGATCTCGGTGGTGTTGCTGGTGTTGCTGTCGCCGAGGTAGAAGGTGTTGTTGGCGGGGCGCCACACCCCTAGGCCGTCGCTGGCGAAGGTTTCGTCGGCCGAGGCGACCTGGCCGGCGGTCAGTGCCTGGTTCCAGATCCGGGCTTCGGCCAGGTTTCCCTTGAAGAAGGAAGCGAAGGCGCCGTTGAGGAGCTGTTCGCCGACGGCGAGGCTGCCGGTCCAGCCCGCGACCGGTTTGTGGCTGCCGGTCGCGGTGCGGCGGCCGTTGATGTACAGCGCCATGGCCTTGGTCGCGGAGTTGTAGGTTGCGGTCAGCTGGGTCCAGGTGCCGAGTTCCACCTGTCCGCCGCTGGCGCAGTCGTACCCGAAGCCGGAGCTGTCCTGGGTCTCCATGCAGAACTGCCAGGAGGTGGGGCCGGGGTAGAGGATGAAGCCCGAGCCGTAGGTGCCGGTCTGGGCCAGGATGACCCCGCTGGCACTGGTGGGCTGGGTCCAGACCGACACGCTGAAGCTGCTGGAGACGTCGACGGCCTCGTTGGCGGTCATCACCCCGGTGCTGGTGCCGTTGAGGTAGAGGTTGGGGGTGAACAGGCCGTTGTTGTCCCAGGTTGCTCCGGCGCCGCCGCCGGTCAGGGGGTTGGTGCCGGTGGTGTCCGCGGCGGTGGTGGCGGTGCCGGCGGCGTTGTCGTTCAGCGGCCAGGTGTGGGCCTCGGGGATCAGGGTCTTGGACGGCTGGGCGGTGACGGTCGTGTTGCCGTCGTAGAGGTAGGCGATCACGGTGCCGGCGCCGCCGGTGCTGGTGGTCCACAGGTCCGGATTGCCGTCGCGGTTGATGTCACCGGCCTGCAGCGTCAGGGCCGCACCGGTGTTCCAGCCGCTGGCAGCCAGGGTGTGAGAGGTGTAGGTGAGGTAGTCGTTGCCGCTTGTGTCCACCTGGTGGGTCAGGCCGGTCCACAGGTACAGGGCACCGGAGGACTTTTTCCACAGGAACATCGCGGTGCCTGACGAGGTCTGGGCTGTGGCGATGGTCCACTGGTCCCAGTCGGCGGTGGCGTCCGGGCTGGCGTTGGTCAGCGGATAGGACATGAACTGCGCGAGAGTGTCCTCCAGGACGCCATACAGCTCGAGGGAGTAGCCGCTGGCGGGGTCGCCGCTGGTGCCGATCAGGTCAGGCAGGGTTCCGGTGGTGGTGTAGGTGTGGCCGGCGTTCGCGAGCTGCGTGGGGCTGTCGCCGTTGGGGTCCAGCAGTTGGTCGCGGGTGACGGTGCTCTCCTGGGTGGGGTCGAGCGTGCCGTCGCCGTTGCCTTCGATGATCGCGCCGACGCCGGTGGAGGGCTTGTAGTCGAACACGTCCTGCAGCCCGGAGCCTGCGGCGCCGGTGTAGGTGCCGGTAAAGACCTGGGTGGCGTTGAAGGCGGCCGGGGTGGCCGCGCCGTCGCCGATGCCGCCGATGCCGATGTCGGTGGCGGTCAGGGCGGCGAGGTTGCTGCTTGCTGCGCGGGAGAGCCACAGCCCGGCGGGCATGCCGCTTTGGTTGCCGACAGTGAGCTGATCGGGTGTGCCGTCACCGGTCAGGTCGCCGTCGGCCGGCGGGGTGGCCGGAGGCGAGGCGTCAAAGGAAGGGTCGGCGGGGTCCAGGCCGTAGTTCCCGCCTGCGCTGAGGCTGTTGACGGTCAGCACGTTGATGCGCCGGTTCGGGGTGATGGTGATGGTGGCGTTGCCGGAGCTGTCGGCCGCGACTGTGTGGGTCGGGCCGCCGTTGAGCTGCCACACGTAGCTGGCCGGGACGGTGCCGGTGCAGCCGCCGCTGGGGCAGCCGATCGTCACCGAGGGGGTCGGCGTGCCGATCACGGATCCGCCGGGGACGGTGACGTTGGGGGTGTCGCTGGGCCGGGTGGGGTCGAAGACGAAGCTGCAGTGCGCGGCGGCGCTGGTGTAGTGGCCGTCGTAGGCGGTCACGTCCCAGTACACCGTGAGCGCGCTGTTGGCCGCGGCGCCCTCCAGGGTGAGCTTGGACAGCTTGTAGGCCAAGATCTGGCCGGAGGTGGTGGTGTAGGTGCTGGGGTTGGTGGGGGTGCCGATGACGGTGCCGGTGGAGTTGGTCTTGCGGGCGGTGAAGGTGGCCCCGACCGTGCCGCCGTCCTTGTCCGACATCTTCGCGTACAGGTACACGTCGCCGTCGCCGACCGCGACCGAGTGGCTGCACGAGGTCGTGGGGGAGGTGGACAGCGAGGCTGGCGTGCTCGGGGGGGTGTCGTAGGTGGTGGAGACGCTGACCGAGTTCGACTCGAACTTCTTCCAGTACAGGTCGTTGGACTCACTGGCGGCCTTGAGGACCAGGGTGAGGCTGGAGGCGCCGGAGTCGGCGGCGTTCTGCATCACGGTCTTGCCGTTGAAGTTCTTGTAGCTGCTGCTGTTCAGGTCGAAGCCCACGCCCGCGTTCGGGCACGAGGAGGTGCTCCACCCGTGGGCGGCGGTCTGGGAGTCGACCTCACCGGACGGAGAGGGCTGGTTGGCCCAGTCCGTGGTGGAGGAGATGCCGGAGGAGGTGGTCCACAGCTGTACCGCCTCCGGGGTGCACGACCAGGACCAGTCCTCGGTGATGTTGAGCTGCGAGGTGAGGATCTTCGCGCCGTGCAGGGCGGAAGGCACGCTGATCTGCAGGTAGGAGCGCGCCGTGTAGGTGGGCGGGTAGGCGGGGTCGTCGGTGAAGCCGACCCGCAGGTCCCCGCCGGCCTTCCAGAAGCTTGCGGTCGAGTAGTACGAGTTGGTGTACGTCCACGCCTGCAGGCTGCTGGGCGCGGACGGGGTGACGAACGGGTCGATGTAGACCGGGTACGTCGTCGCACTGCCCGTCAGCAGCGAGGCGTTCGGGCTCAGCGTGATCGACGTGTTGGTGGCCTGGGCCTTCAGGGAGGCGACCTGCGCGCCCTCACCGGGTCCGTCGGTCGAGGAGGCGATCGGCTCGCCGGTGGCCGGGTCGGTCGGCGCCGTCGCCGGATCCGCCGATGCCGACGCGATCGCCGCCAGGGGGCTGGTTGCGGTCGTGGCAGAGTCCCACATCACCGGTGCGGGGGCGTTGAACACCGCTCCGGTGGCGTTGCTCGCGGTGATGTTGCCCGCGGCGTCGGCGGACAGGTGCACGCCCTTGGTGGCGACGGCCATGGTCAGCGTCTTCAGCTGCGGGTTGGCCGCCGCGGTGGCGTCCTTGACGACCAGGACCTCGGAGAAGGCGCCCTGGGCGGTGGCACTGGCGACCAGGTCGACACCGGGCAGCACGTTCGGGTAGGTGGCGGTGGGGCCCGACAAGGACGGCGCTGGCAGCGCCACCGGGAAGGTCAGGGCCAGGGTGCGGCCGCGGTCGACCATCGTGGCCAAGGGGCCGCTGCCACCGGGCGAGAGCGTCAGGCCGCTGGTGGTGGCGGTAGTGGTGATCGACCCGTCCGCGTTGCGGCGCAGGGACGGATCCAGCGTCGCCCACCCGGAGCCGGTCCACTTGCGCACCGGCTCCACATTCTGCGTCAGGGTGAAGGTGCCGTCCGGATTCGCCGTCAGGGTGCTGTCGTCGGTGGTGGCCGCATCGGCTTGCACCGGCTTGCCGGTCGCCACCGCTTCGGCCTGTGCCTGGGATTGGCTCAGCGGGCCGGACGAGGCCGTCGGCTGCGCGGTGTCGGCCACCGCCGACGGGGCCGTGACTGCGGCCGCGCCCAGACCAGCGCTCAGCATGCTCACTGCGGTAGCCAGGCCCAACGCCCGCCGTATGCGGCCTCTTGGACGCCAAGGTGAAGAAATTTGCACGGAAGTATCACTTTCCAGAGATCGCGGCACCGCTTCGTAACGGCCCCGGATCACACGGTACGAATCACGAACAGGCCATCAGACCTGCTGTGACGGGCGTCATAGTCGAATTGGTGATCATGTGTCCGGAAAAGCCGCCCCTGGTCCGCGCATCCTTACCCTTCTTTGACCCAAGCCACAGCTGGTCCTGTGTGAGGGTGTGCTCCGTTGTCGGTCCACCGCACCGGTGGTGCCGACGGTTGCGCGCGCAGGTGATGACGTCTCGCGGGATGCGGAGTTGAACGTGACGGCACGGTGGGGTGGGGCGCGCTCGGGGCGCCGTGTAGGCGCGGGACGGGCGTGGATGGCCGCAGTGGCCGCCTTGGCGGTGCTGCTGACGGGCTCTCCGGCGACGGCCGCGTCCCTGCAGCGCGCCGACGCCACGTCAGGGGGCAACGCCGCCCCGAAGGCGAAGCCGGCGCCGTCGGTCAAGGGCGTGACCGCTGTCCCCTTCCACTTCACCCACCCCCAGAACCAGGCGAACCGGGCCTATCGGCCCACCTCGACCGCGTTCCCGCAGGCCGCCTCCGCGGTGCTCGCGGTGCAGGGCGCGAAGAGGACCGCTCAGGCGTCATCCGCGGCCGGGATCCCGGTCACGGTCCGTGCGCTTGCACCCAAGCACGGGGCCTACGGCGGGCCCGGCGCGGTCCACGTCGCCGTGACGTCCCGGACCGCCGCCACACGGGCCGGCGTCGACGGGGTCCTGTTCACCCTCACCCCCAGTGGGGCGGGCCACGGCTCGGCACAGGTGTCGCTGGACTACGCCGCGTTCGCGCAGGCCAACGGCGGCGGCTTCGGCGGCCGGCTGCACCTGGTGCAGTTGCCCCCCTGTGCGCTGACGACACCTCAGCTGGCCTCCTGCCGCACCCAGACGGCACTGAACACGGCCACCAATGACGCCGCTGCCAAGACGCTGTCCGCGACCGTCCCCCTGGCCGCATCCCCCGCCCCTACCGGTCCCAGCCCGTCGACGGGGATGACCCAGTCGTCCTATGCCCGTCCGGCCGCAGCGTGGCAGACGGCGTCGCCCTCCAGCTCCAGCGGCACGCAGATGGTGCTGGCGGCGGTGTCGGGCTCCTCGGGCGGGGACCAGGGCGGCGCGTCGGGCAGCTACTCGGCCACCTCGCTGAGCCCGTCCGGGGCGTGGTCGGAGGGCGGCTCGGACGGGTCGTTCACCTACAGTTACCCGATCACGGTGCCGCCCGCGCCCTCGACGCTCGCGCCGACGGTCGGCCTGGACTACAACTCGGGCGCGGTGGACGGGCAGACCTCCGCCACCCAGGCGCAGGCGTCGTGGGCCGGTGAGGGCTGGAGCACACCGCAGTCCTTCGTCGAGCAGTCCTTCACCTCCTGCGCCGACAGCCCCGAGGGCTCGGCAGCGCCGACCTCGACGGCAGACGAGTGCTACGACGGACCGATCCTGACGCTGTCGCTCAGCGGCTCGTCCACCTCGCTGGTGTACGACGCCGTCAAGAAGGTCTACAAGCCGCTCGACGACAACGGTGAGGTCGTCACCCACGTCACCGACTCCGGCAACGGGTCAGGGACCTACAACACCGACTACTGGACCGTCACCACCCGCGACGGCACGGTCTACTCGTTCGGCCGCAACGAACTGCCCGGCTGGACGTCGGGCAAGGCGACCACCCACTCCGTGGACTCCGAGCCGGTGTACGCGGCACACACGGGCGACCCGTGCTACAACGCCACGTTCTCCTCCTCGCACTGCACGATGGCCTACCGGTGGAACCTGGACTACGTCACGGACGTCCACGGCAACGCGCTCGCCTACTACTACAAGCAGGACACCAACAACTACGGCGCGTTCACCGGAACAACCCCGGTCACCTACGTGCGCGACTCGCACCTGGACCACATCGACTACGGCTTCACCGACGGCAACGCCTACGGCACCGTCGCGGACAAGGTGCTGTTCGCCACCGGCGACCGCTGCCTGGCCGACACCGCCAGCTGCGACCCGCTGAACTCAAGCACCAACGCCAACTGGCCCGACGTGCCGTTCGACCTGGTGTGCACCTCCACCACCTCCTGCAGCCAGCACAGCCCCTCGTTCTTCTCCACCGTCCGGCTCACCTCCATCACCACCCAGCAGTACGCACCCGCTACCTCCACCTACCAGCCCGTCGACTCCTGGGCACTGACCCAGACCCTGCCGGTCTCCGGCGACGGAAACGCCACCCTGTGGCTGTCCTCGATCCAGCGCACCGGCTCGGACGCCCTGGGCAAGGGCTCGCCGTCCTCAGTCACGCTGCCGCCGGTCACATTCACCGGAACGGACCTGGCCAACCGGGTGGACACCACCCATGACGGGCTGCCGCCGCTCTACCACTTCCGGATCGGCTCCATCACCTCGGAGACCGGGTCGACCACCACCGTCACCTACGAACTGACCAGCCCCTGCACCGCCCCGGTGAAGGTCACCGCATCGGCCAACACCACCTCGTGCTACCCGGTCTCCTGGACCCCGCAGGGCTACAGCGCCCCGATCACCGACTGGTTCAACAAATGGGCGCTGGCCCAGGTCACCCAGAACGACCCGACCGGCGGCGCCCCGCAGACGTTCACCGCCTACACGTACACCGGCGCAGCATGGCACTACGACGACGACGAGGTCGTCAAGGCCATGTACCGCACCTACGGGCAGTGGCGCGGCTACCACGACGTCAAGACGTTCACCGGGGACGGGGTCAACGACAAGCAGACCCTGAACGAGGCGCTCTACTACCAGGGCATGTCCAAGGACAACAGCACCGCCACGGTGAACGTCACCGACTCCCAGGGCGGCGTGCACGAGGACATCGACCAGCTCGCGGGCAAGCCGTTCGAGGAGACGACCTTCCAGGGCAGCGGCGGCGGCGTCGACCACTCCACCATCACCTCCTACTGGGTCTCCCCGGCGACCGCGACCCGCGCCCGGACCGGGCTGCCGGACCTGACCGCGAACATCACCGCCCCCCTGGAGACCTGGACCCGGCAGGCTCTCACCGACACCGGCACCACCACCTGGCGCAACACCGAGACCGACACCAGCTACGACACCACCGCCTCGGACGACACCTACGGCCTGGAAACCGCCAGCTACACCCACACGGTGCCGGCGAACACGGCCTACGACCGGTGCACCACCAGCACGTACGCGAAGGCGAACACGGCGGCGAACCTGGTCGGCCTCGCTTCCGGCAGCGAGACCGACACGGTCGCCTGCGCCGGGTTCACCGAGGGCAGCCCCGCCAGCGTGCCGGCCACCGCCGCGGTGAACAACCTGACCGCACCGACCACGGTGACCCGCCCCAACCAGGTGGTCTCCGCCACCCGCATCCTCTACGACGACCCCACCCACGCGGCAGCCTGGCCGCAGCCGGCCCTGACGTTCCCGCAGACCTCCGCACCCACCACCGGTGATGCCTCCATCCAGCAGACCGCGACCGGCTACACCGGTGGCGCGTTCACCTGGCAGACCACCAAGGCCGTCGTCTACGACAGCCTGGGGCGCCCCAGCGACATCTACACCCCCAGCCCGGGCGACAACAGCGCCACCCCGACCGGCGCCAAGACCCACACCGCCTACACCACCGACAGCGCCGGAAACGTCACCGGCACCACCGTCACCAACCCGCTGGGCCAGACCTCCTCCGCCACGCAGGATCCGGCCCGCGGCACCACGCTCACCGCCACGGACCTGAACCAGGTGGTGACCACCTCGCAGTACGACGGCCTGGGCCGGGTCACCAGCGTGTGGCTGGCCAACCGCTACACCCCCACCAGCCCGCCCGCGGCCAACGACACCTACACCTACACCCTCTCCAACAGCGGCATCACCGCGGTGACGACGAACAAGCTCAACGACGAGCTGAACTGGCAGACCTCCACCGTGCTGTACGACGCGCTGATGCGGGTGCGGCAGACCCAGTCGCCGACCCCGCAGGGCGGCCGGATGGTCACCGACACCTTCTACGACTCCCGCGGCTGGAAGTCCGTCACCTACAACGGCTGGTGGGACAAGGCGACCGCCCCCAACACCACCCTGGTGTCCGCAGCCGACCTGCACGACAACGTCCCCAACCAGGACTACTACACCTACGACGGCCTGGGCCGGGTCGTGGTCGACCAGTCCGAGAACGACGGCGCCGAGATCTCCCGCACCACCACCGTCTACAACGGCGACCGCACCACCGTCATCCCGCCCACCGGCGCCACCGTCAAGGCCACCGTCACCGACCCCCTGGGACGCACCACCGAACTGGACGACTACACCACCGCCCCCACCCTGCACACCCCCGCCGACACCTTCACCGGCATCTTCACCACCACCGGCGGCACCACCCAGGCCACCACCTACGGCTACGACACCCACGGCAACCAGAACACCGTCACCGCCGCAGGCTCCACCTGGAGCTCCACCTACAACCTGCTGGGCCAGGTCACCGACAAGACCGACCCCGACGCCGGCCACTCCACCACGGTCTACAACCAAGCCGGGCAGCTGGTCCAGACCACCGACTCACGCGGCAAGACCACCAGCGACACCTACGACGCACTGGGCCGCGAGACCGCCGCATACGACGCCCCGCTCACCGGCCAGAGCGGCAGCAACGAACTCGCGTCCTGGGTGTACGACAACAGCAACAACCACACCGGCATGGCCAACGCACTGGGCCACCTCACCACCCAGACCGCCTACCAGGGAGGCACCAGCGGAACCGCGGTCACCACCCAGGAGAAGAGCTTCAACGTCTACGGCTCCTCCCTCGGCGAGACCGTCACGATCCCGTCCACCACCGCCACCTCAACCCTGGCCGGCACCTACACCTACACCCACACCTACACCTCCAACACCGGCCTGCCGTTCCGCGACACCTACTCCAGCGCCGGCGGACTGCCCGCACAAACGGTGGGACACAGCTACACCACCGCCCTGGACCTGCCCAACAACCTCAGCGGCTACTCCCAGCTGACCAACTACGACGCCTGGGACCGCGTCCAGCAGGAAACCATCGGCACCGGCACCAACCTCGCCTACCTGACCAACACCTACGACCCGCACACCGGCCAACTCACCGACCAGAGCACCACCCGCTACACCAGCCCCACCGCCGTCGACGACCAGGCCTACACCTACGACCCGGCCGGGAACATCACCCGCCAGGTCACCACCCACCTCGGCGCCAGCGGCACCGAGACCCAGTGCTACCAGTACGACACCCTCGACCGCCTCACCCAGGCCTGGACCGCCACCGACTCCTGCACCGCCGCCCCCACCACCAGCAGCCGCGGCCAGGTCGGCGACCAACTCTCCGGCGGCACCGCCTACTGGACCTCCTGGTCCTTCGACGCCCTGGGCCAGCGCACCAGCCAGACCGACTACTCCACCACCGGCGGCGCCGACACCACCACCACCGACCAGTACAACCAGAACGGCAAAAACCAGCCCCACACCCTCACCTCCACCACCGGCGCCACCACAGGCGGCACCAGCTACGCCTACGACACCGCCGGCAACATGACCACCCGCACCACCCCCGCCACCGGCACCCAGAGCCTGACCTGGAACGACGCGGGACAACTCACCGACGTCACCGGCGGCACACCCGGCGACAGCCACTACCTCTACGACGCCGACGGCACCCTGCTCCTGCAGCGCGACCCCGGCACCACCACCCTCTACCTCCCCGGCGAGCAACTCGCCCTCAACACCGCCACCGGCACCATCACCGGCACCCGCTACGTCCCGCTGCCGGGCGGTGGCACCGCCGTCAGCACCGCCACCATCACCAGCAGCGGCACCACCGCACCCGTCACCACCTTCGAGATCAGCGACCTGCACGGCACCAACGCGCTGATGCTCGACAGCACGGCCCAAACCCCCACCTGGCGCCAGTTCACCCCCTACGGCGGCACC
Source organism: Streptacidiphilus cavernicola (assembly GCF_042510955.1). Classification (NCBI taxonomy): domain Bacteria; kingdom Bacillati; phylum Actinomycetota; class Actinomycetes; order Kitasatosporales; family Streptomycetaceae; genus Streptacidiphilus; species Streptacidiphilus cavernicola. Next base: position 10,974 of record NZ_JBHFAB010000037.1, on the reverse strand, counting down.
CGCGGCCAAGCCGTCAACTGGGACGACAACCACGGCTTCCTCAACAAGCCCACCGACGCCAGCACCGGCCTGACCATCGTCGGCGCCCGCCAGTACGACCCCACCCTGGGCCGTTTCATCAGCCTGGACCCCCTCTTCGAAGCCACCAGCAGCCAGCAGCTCAACGGCTACACCTACGCCGCCGACAACCCCGTCAGCCAGAGCGACCCCTCCGGTCAGGCGGTCTACGACGACACCACCGGACGCGGCTACGGCAACGGCGCACAGGTCGACGCCTACCAGCAGCACCACAAGCGCGAAGTCCTCCAAGACCTCGTCAACCAGGCCGTGGCACTGGTGCACCAGACGTTCACCGACGCCTGGCTCCACAAGTACAGTCCGAAAACCGACAACGCGAACACCTACGCGATGTGGCTGGGCCACTACGCCTGGGCCGCCGGAGGCAACCTGTCCGGAGACTTCTGGACCGGAGCAACCGTCGGCGAAGACGGACAGACACAGGCGATCTGCTTCGGCCGCACCGCATGCGGCAAAGCTTTCAGCTACCTCACCCAGACCGGCGACGTCCAAGGCGCCAAGCAGATCGCCGCGTTCTACTGCGTATGGAACGACTGCGGCCACCAGAGCGAGGACTACAGCTCAGCCAAGAAACTCTGGGCCAGCATGCTGAACAACTTCATGCTCGGCGACGCACCCGGAGTCGACCCGGGGGCAGAGGAACCGGGATCAGGTGCCACTGGCGGCTGCTTCAGCTTCGACCCGAAGACCCCAGTACTACTCGCCAGCGGCAAGACACGGCCCATTGGCAAGCTGAAGGTGGGCGACAAGGTTGAATCAGCCGACCCCGCCACCGGCAAGGACGAGGGCGGCCGCACCGTCCAAAACATCTGGGTCAACCACGACACCGATCTCCTCGACGTCACCGTCGCCACTGGCCAAGGTCACACCGCAGTCCTCCACACCACCGCCAACCACCCCTTCTGGGACGACACCACCCGCACCTGGGTCCGCGCCGACCACCTCAAAACCGGCCACCAACTCGCCAGCACCAACGGCCAACACCCCACCGTCATCAACACCAAGACCACCCCGGGCACAGCCAACCGCTGGAACCTGACCGTCCAGCAACTCCACACGTACTATGTACTCGCCGGGACCACGCCGATCCTGGTTCATAATTGCGGAACTGGACCGGATGGCCTTATCGACCTAGAGGCTGCATCTAAGTCTGGAGCTGCTCCGGGTAAGGGTGGATACTCTCCTGCCGGTCGCGCACTGCAAAAGCATGCGGATCGCCCGGGAACCGGCGGGAACTGGCCGAGGCCGACCGGCAGGGAGAACCCTACGGGTTGGAATGAAGCTGGCCAGAATATGCTTGACGATATACTCACCAGCCCTGATTCGGTTGCGCATCTTGGGTATGGGCGCGTCGGCGGAACTTGGCAGGATACGCTCGACGTTCGTCTCCCCAGTGGGCTGGGGGCACGGTTTGACCTCGGTGGAAACTTCTCGGGGTTCCTAGACTAAGAGGAGGTTCCTTTGTGAGGTACGAAGTATTCCGGGATCGCCGCATTCAGGTTATCGACATTGATGACACAAATGGGGAGCATGTGATCGAATTTGTCGATCCGGCTATCGATGAAAGTGGAACTATTCTTGCTGTATATAGTTCCGGAGATGGTTGGTCGGATGCGCAGGTGAGCATCAGTCCGAAGGTTGAGAGTGTGTCTGCCGAATTCGTTGAATGGGCACTATCGGTCGCTCGAAGGAAGATGTAGAACGCATGGGGAAGGCCCCATTGGAATTGCTCCCAATGGGGCCTCGCCAGCGGCTTGACGGCAGTAGTTGACGGCAACGTCAGCGGACGGGTGCTGCACGAACGGGTGGTTCGTCGCCGTCGTCGGGCCGGGTGGTGGGCTGGGCGGGGTTGCGGAGGGCGTTGCCGAGGAGGTCTATGGCGTGGCGTTGGAGGCGGAGTCGGACGTGGGCGTACACCGTGGCGGTCACGCCGATGTGGGCATGGCCCAACAGTTCCTTGATGACGACGAGTTCGACACCCTGCTCCAGGAGGAGGGTCGCCGCCGAGTGCCTGAGATCGTGAAACCGGATGCGGCGGAGTGTGGCTCGGCGGAGCAGGGTGTTGAAGTGCCGGGTGAGGGTGGCGCCCTCGATCGGGTTGCCGTCGGGCCGGGTGAAGACGTAGCTGACGATCGCGATGTAGTGGGCCCGGCGACCGAGGCACCCGGCGGCGGGCATGCCGAGCTTGCCGAGGACACCGTCACTGCCCTGGAGCTGATCACCGCCGCCCGCGACCCGGCGGCGCCGAACTCGACGCCACCGACGCACTGTGCGCGGCCGTCGCGCTACGACTCGGCATTCTGCTGCTGGCGACAAGCTGAACCGCCCCGCGGGCAGGACCTTGGCCCGTGCGTCCGGGGCCGCTACGAGCGCGGTGACTCCGCCAGATCGGGGAAGTCCGGCGACAGGGTGCGCCCGGCCCGGCTCTGCAGCGTCACCCGGTCGCCCTCCAGCACGAACAGGCACCCGCGAAGCGCGTCCAGTTTCGGCTGGAAGATCCACTCGGGGCCGCTCGGCAGCGTCGGGACGCACGACCTCGACCGGCGGCCGCAGCATCACCGCGCTCCGCTGATCCATGAGCCCAGCCTCGCCCGCCCGCAGCCGGGCCCGCAGGCCCGGGGCTACGCCCAGGTGTCGGCGTCCCCGCCGGCGGGCTCGAACACACCAGCAGGGTCCCGTCCTTGCGCCGGGTGTGCGTCTCGATCAGCCCGAGCAGCTCATCGGCCCACGCCGCGGTCTGCTCCGCACTGCCCGGCGCCAGCAGCACGGTCACCGGGTCTTTGCGCCCGGAGCACCGCAGCTCCAGCAGTCCCGGGACCTGCTCACGGAAGGTCTGGCGCCGACACCCCAACACCGGGCAGGCCAACCGCCTCACCCTCAGCCGGACCACCCGGCGGCCGTCCATCGGCACATCCGCCACCGTCCGCCAGTGATATCCGTGCACCTTCGCAGTCGGGGTCCCGCACAGCGGGCACGGAACCGGGACATCCCGAGTCCTGGCACTCACCCGGACTTCCTCGCCTCCGTCGGACGCCTCCTCGACGACCAGCGCCGAAAGCCCGGAAAACAACACATCTATAAGAAAGTTGGGTTCATTCACACCCCATGATGACAGTCAAGTACCCAGCGTCACCACCGACTACGGAACAGAGGGGGCTGTCACGAAGTCCGTGTGTTTGGCCTGATGTGAACCGTTTGGCATGGATGTGGGTCCATGCCGGGAAGGATCACGATGGGCATCACGGACGGGGTCGGTCCTCGCGGGACGGGTACGAGCTGCGAACGGGAGCGGAGTTGGCGCAGGCCGCTGTGGAGAATAACCGGGGACTGGCCGAGGAACTCGTCGAGCGGGCCCGCCGGGACGGGCTGCAGTTGGTCGGGGAGAACGGGTTGCTGGCCGGGCTGGTGAAGCTGGTCCTGGAGGGCGCCCTGGAGGCCGAGATGGCCGAGCACCTCGGGTACGAGAAGGGCGAGCCGGCTGCTGCGGGGCCGGTCAACCACCGCAACGGGGTCGGGCGTAAGACGGTCCTGTCGCAGGTCGGGCCGGTGACGATCGACGTGCCCAGGGACCGGGCCGGGACCTTCGAGCCGCAGATCGTGCCCAAGCACGCCCGCCGCGTCGACGGGTTCTCCGAGACGATCGTGTCCCTGTACGCGAAGGGCCTGACCACCGGGGAGATCCAGGCCCACCTGGCGGAGGTCTACGACGTGGACGTTTCCCGGGACCTGGTCTCCCGGGCCACCTCGCAGGTCGCGCAGGAGATGGCCGCCTGGCGGACCCGGCCGCTTGACCGTGTCTACGCGGTCCTGCTGATCGACTGCATCTACATCAAGATCCGTGACGGCGCTGTGGCGAACAAGCCCGTGTACATCGCGGTGGGCATCAACCTGGACGGCGACCGCGACGTGCTGGGCATGTGGGTCGGCACCGGCGGCGAGGGCGCCAAGCAGTGGATGACCTGGCTGACCGAGCTGCGCAACCGTGGTGTCGCCGACGTCCTGATCGCCTGCTGCGACGGCTTGAAGGGCTTGCCGGACTCGGTCCAGCAGGTCTGGCCGCAGGCCGAGGTCCAGCTCTGCGTCGTCCACCTCGTTCGAACGAGCTTGCGATACGCGGCCAAGCAGCACTGGGCGGTCATCGCCCGCGACCTGCGGGAGGTCTACACGGCCAAGACCGCGGACGAGGCCGAGCAGCGGTTCACCCGCTTCGAAGACGACTGGGGCGAGCGCTACCCGGCCGTGGTCGACACCTGGCGCCGCAACTGGGAGCACGTCATCGTCTTCATGCGGTTCCCCGCCCCGATCCGCCGCGTCGTCTACACCACGAACATGATCGAGTCGTTGAACTCCCGCTTCCGGCAGGCCACCCGCCGCCGCGGGCACTTCCCCGACGACGACGCCGCGTTGAAGGTCCTCTATCTGGTGATCCGCAACCCGATCAAGAACCGGGCCAACGTCACCGGCCGCACCCCGGCCTGGAAACAGGCCATCAACAGCCTCGCCGGCTACTACGGCGACCGCGTCACCCAGAACTAACCAACAACCACCCGCATCAGCCCAAACCCACGATCTATCGGACAGTCCCGCCCACTGACCTGGGGAACGTGGCAGATGTGGCTCGCAACGCTCGCCCGGCCCGCGCGCTGAGCTGAGTGCCTGTCTTCAAGCCCTCCGTGAGCGCGAGGCTCAGGATTATCCCGAGAAAGGTCCCACCGTGAGCCAGCCTCCGCGTTTGCCCGACCCGGTCAGCTGTGCGGGAGCACTGTTCTATGCAGTGACCGGCGCTCTGGTCGCCACCGGCGTCCTCGCCCTGCTGCAGCACATTCACCTGGTCTGGCGCCGGTGGCCGGGCTCCGGGCAGTGCGTGGGCTCCCCGCAGGCGGCCGCTTGCGGGCCCTGGAGTTTGGCGAGTTCCCCGGCGCTGATGAGGACGGCGGTGGCGCCGTGGCGGTCGGTGATGGTGGTGCGCTCACCGGTGGTGTGGGTCCAGCGGACCAGGGGGCCAAGGTTGGCGCGGGCCCAGGTCAGCGGGACGGTGCCGCCGGGCTGCGGGACGGTGCATCTCATGCGGACTCCCGGCTGTCGGCGGTCGCGGCGGTGCACCGGCACGGCCCCGCGGCGGCGCCTGGGCGCGGGGTGGCAGGACGTGCCCGGCGTTCTCGGCGCATGCGCGCCGGTGGGACGGTGCCGGCGGGCGAGGTCATCTGGTGCAGCGCTGTCAGGCGGGCGCCGTCGGGCAGGGCGCGCAGTTGGCGGTGGGTCAGCAGGCGCACGGTGGCTTTGGACAGGGCGCGGCGCTCGCGGCGGCCCAGCGCGGCCAGGGCGTGGGCGGCCGCGGGGTCGGCGATCCGCACCGTCAGCGCACCGGTCGGGGACACGCCGGCGCAGGGCGCCTCGCGTCGCAGCCAGCGCTCGTAGGCCAGTGCGTCGACCAGACGGTCGCGGTCGTGGTTCAGGCGCAGGGCGCGCAGGAGCCCCGCGGGCAGGTGCGTGGTCCCGCGGGCATCGGCCCGCAGCAGGCAGCACAGGGCCAGGAGCGCGGCCCCTGGTGGGACCCGGCCGCCCAGGGCCGCCGCCAGGTACTGCAGCAGCGCCGGCAGCGCGGCCTGCACGCGGGCCGGCGCCGGCGCGGCCTGCCGCCCGGTGGCACCGGCCGGTTCCAGGCAGCCGGGGAGAGCGGGCGCGGGACCGGTGGTTGCGGAGGGGTCGGGGTCGGGGACGGGGGCGGCGTGAGGGATGAGGTGGGCGCAGCCGGTACAGGTGTCGGCGAGGTGCCAACTGCGGCCGCGGTGTTCGCGGAAGACGGTGAGCTGGATGGGGCCGGTGCAGCCGCGGTGGCGCGGGTGCCAGGTGCAGCCGTGGGCGTGGCAGCGGCAGGTGCGCAGGTGGCTGTCGAGGGGCTCGAACTGAGCGTGCGCGGCCAGGTGGGCCAGGGCGACCTGCTGGGCCGGCTGCCCGGCGGCACCGGTGGGAGCAGGTCCCGGGCAGCCGGGGGCGGTACAGGCCAGGCGGCGTGCCTGGGGGTCGATGGTCACCTGCCAGGCCCGTCGGGCGGCGGAGCGCATGGCCTGCGGATATGCCCGTTCCACCATCGGTGTCCTTCCAATCGGCAGTCGCGGTGCCCCCGGGACCGGTCGCCGGGGCGCGGCGGGGAGCGGCGCACACCCTAGTGCAGATATCTGCACTTCCCGCCGGGACCGCAGCCGGGCAAGTAGGGCAGGATCCTGCACTGACAGGGCAGGGTTCTGCACCGTGCCATGGTCGAGTGACGATCTTGCCGCCGGACCCGAACTTCAAAGCCCTGCCCCTGGAAGTGGGACGGCTGCGGGCCCGGCACGGCTGGAGCTACGACCAGCTCGCCGAGCGCACCGGCCTGTCCCGCCGCACCCTGATCGACATCGAGCAGGGCCGCTCCACCGGGTCCCTGGCCACCTGGCACGCCCTGGCCCACGCCTTCGACGTGCCCATCGCCACCCTCATCGACACCCTGTGCCAAGGCCACGAACCGCCCGCCGCCGCCCGCTGACCCCCGCGGCCCAGCGGCGAGGCGCCGACCGGAGATCACCCTAACGAGCCTGCGGCATCGAACCCACGGCCGAAATACCGTCAGCGCATTCGACCGATGCGGCCATGCGGGCGACACCGCCGCCCCGCCGCGCCCGCCACCGGTCCCCACTGCTGGCACAGTGCCGCGCCATGCGCTCCTGCCCCCCTGACGAGCCCGGCGGCACCCGCTGGGACGGCTCCCGCCCCGGCGGCCGGCCCTTCCGGCGCGCCCTGCGGCTGCACCCCGACGCCCCCACCCGGCTGCTGCGCGCAGCCCAGCTCAAACCCTGCACCGACTGCGGCAACACCCTGGAGTGGTACTACCGCGACAACGGCCGCCCCCTCCCGCTGCACCCGCGCGAACTGCCCCTGGCCGCCGTACCCGAGGAGCACCGCTGGCACGTCTTCGAGGGCGTCGCCCACCACGGCCCGGACGGCACCGCCTGGTGCCGCGTGCCCCACCGCGCGCTGTGCCCCGCGATCGAGGGGCCGGCCCCCGCCCAGGGCCCGCTCGTGGGGCTGCGCCGCCAACTGGCGGTCAACACCCGCCGCCTGCAGGACAGCGGCCGCTTCACTCCGCCGGGAGCACCGGCCTCGCCGCCCGGCTCCGGACCCGCCCTGAGCCGCCCCGAGGCCAGGCGCGACGTGGTGTACCTGTTCCACTCCCTGTACCTGGCCCCAGGGGCGGCGGAGGCCACACCATGCGTGGCGCTGACGGTCCGCCGCACCCGCTGCTCCAACGCGCTGGCCCACCGGGCCCGGGACGTGGGCTGGTGGACCGTCGTGCCCGTCCCGCCGGGCTGCCGCCCAGGCCGGCAGCGGGAGCTGACGGACCATCTGACCGGCACCTCCATGGCCGTGTACGACCTGACCGCGCTGCCCTATCCCAGCCAGTTGCGCTGGCGCGCCCAGCACTGCACCTTCCACGCCGACTCCCGGGCCGCGGACATCGCGGTGACCGCCTGGGAGCCCTTCGACCCGTTCGCCCACCACCGGCACGTCACGCCCGTGGTCCCTGTACGCGAGCCCCCGCAGGAGAACTGAGGTGCCAGCCGCGGGGGAGCGGCGCGCCCGTGGGCGCCGGCGGCCCGGGCCCCAGTGAAGCCGGGCATCGGCACCCGGCGGATGGCGCGGACCAGCACGGCTGCGGCCACTGCACGAGCCGCTACGCGCAGCGTGAGCAGCCCCCCCCGAGGGCCGACGGATCGTCCTGCAGGCGAGACCGCGCCTGCGCACCAAACTGGTCGACCTGCAACCCGCCACCGCATGGTCACGCAGGCCGAGGACCTGGAAGACGCAGGGGGCTGGACTGGAGCGACAGTCGTGCGACACAGATCGACCTCGACACCTTCCCTCATACCATCCGTGCTCCCACCGCCACGAGCTCGGCCGATAGGTCCCGTAGTAGATGTAAGGAGCCCTACCACCTCACCGTGCTGTGCACCTCCTCCTCCGTGATCCGTTCCGCACGCGGACCGGTTTGCGGCAATATGGTCCACGACCACCGCGACGGACCGGGGAACACCGTGATCGAACTTGAGCCCCGCCCCGCATCCCGCCGCCCTCCTCGCCCGCACCAGCACCGGGACGCCGACAAGCTCACCGCCCTGCTGCGCCGTCCCGGTTCGCGGGCGTTGTATGCGGCTGCGTGCGGTACCGGGAAGACCCATACCTCGATCCTTGTCGTGGAGCGGCTGGGGGTGCGCAGGACCGCGGTGGTGGTGCCGACGCTGGACCTGCTGATCCAGACGATGAAGTCTTGGCGCCAAGACGGCCGAACGGAGCCGATGCTGGCGGTCTGCTCGGCCGACCTGGCGGCCTATCCGGAGTTGGTTGCCACCGGTGTACGCGTCACCAGCGACCCGGGCGTCCTGGCCGAGATCATGATCGCCGAGACCGAGCTCACCGTCTTCATCACCTACCAGTCCCTGGACAAGATCCGGCAGGCCCAGACCTCCTACGAACAGGTCCCCGCCTTCGACCTGGTCATCGCGGACGAGGCCCACCGGGTGTCCGGGCACGCGGACAAGACCTGGGCCCAGGTCCACAGCAACCGCCGCATCCGCGCGCACCGCAGGCTGTACCTGTCCGCCACGCCCCGCGATTGGGAAGCCCCGGCCCTGACCGAGGACCCGGACGGCCCCGCACCACGCCGCCGCACCCGCTCCCCGGGCTCCAACCAACTCGCGAAGCCCTTGTCGATGAGCGACCCGTCCGTATTCGGACCCGCCGTCACCTACGAGCTGGCCCAGGCCATCAAGGACGGCGTCGTCGCCGACTACCGCGTCGTGGTCTCGACCCTGACCGACGCACTGCTCCGCGCGGCCCTCAACCACCCCGTCCGCAGGGAAGCCCGCAGGACCACCGCCCTACACCTGACAATCGCGATGGCCATGCGACGCTTCGGGCTGCGCCGGATCGTGGTCTTCTTCAACACCGTCGCCGACGCCGAGCGCTTCACGGCAGAGTTCCCGCAGACCCTGCGCAGCCTCCCGTCCGAGTACCGGCCCGAGACGACCCCCGTCACCTTGTGCATCCACGGCGACAACACCCCCGAGGAACGCCGCGACATCCTGGCCGACTACGCCAGCGCCCCCCGTGCGATCCTGGCCAACGCCAAGCTGATCGGCGAGGGCATCAACATCAACGACATCGACGCGGTGGCGTTCGCCGACCCCACCAGCAGCGTGGTGCGCGGCCAGCAGGCCCTGGGCCGCGCGGTACGACTGAACCCCGAGAACCCGCACAAGCTCGCCTACCTGCTGATCCCCGTCTACGTACCCCCCGAAGCCCACCCCCACGACATCCTAGGCACCGCCTACGACCCGGTCTGGCTCATGGCCCAAGCCCTCGCCCAGGACGACATCCACATCAAGGACCGCCTGCCCAACAGAAGCAAACGCCTGGCCACCGAGACCCGCGGGGACCTGGTCCGCCGCTGGCACTGGGACTTCGACCTCGACCCCGAACACATCGCCCGCGCCATGGACGTCACCAGCTTCCACCCCGGCGGCATCGCCCGACAACTGCGCCGCCGCGCCCTGGCCTGCGCCCAGCGCTTCCACGACGCCCACGGCCACCTGAACCTGCCGCCCGACTACGAGGACGAGTTCGGGTTCCGGCTTTTCACCTACCTCGACACCCAGCGCACCGCCTACCGGCGCGGCCAACTCGACCCTGACTGGATCGCCGAGCTCGAAGCCTTGGGCATGGTCTGGAACATCAACGAGGCGATCCTCGCTGGCCATCTCGCCCAGATCCAGGACTACTACGACATCCACGGCCACACCGCTATCAAGGCCGGCGAACCCGGTGGCGACTTCCTCAAAGAGCACCGCAGCCTCGACGCCCACGGAACCCTTCCTCGGGAACGAGCTGCTGACCTCGATCGCATCGACCCAGATTGGCGCCTGCCCCACGGCCCCGACTGGACCCGCAAGTACCACCTCATCCGCACCTACCTCCACTCCGCCGGCGACCCCCAACTTCTCCTCACCGGCCCTCTGGATCTTGACGGAGTCAACGCCACCGGCTGGCTGCAACGCCAGCACACTCTGTGGGACCAACTGACCGCAGCCCAGCGCGACCTGCTGGCCCAGGTCCGACTCAGCCCGCAGGACGGTCCCGTCCGCAGCCCCAAGGCCCCGCGCCGCACCTTCGAGCAGAGCATCGAGATCCTGCGCCTGTTCACCGAGGCCAACCGGCGTTTCCCCAGCAAGCGTGACCCCGTCACCGTCAACGGCGAGAGCGTTCAGATCGGCGCCTGGTTCTGCAAGATGAAGGTGAAGGACCGCAGCGAGATCCCGCTCACCCCGCAACAGCGCCAGTTGATGGAGGATCACTTCGGACCCGGATGGCACGACGAACACGCCACCCCCGCCCCGCGATCACAGCAAGAAAGGGGCACACTGAAAATCCAGGGATCCGACGATTTTCAAGAAGGACCCACCCAGTAGCGAACCGTTCTCGCTGACGCTAGTGTCCGAGCCAAGACGAGCAAACTGATTGTGAGTCAGGTCTCCCATTGCTCCGCACCGGGCAGTGCCCGCCATGGGATGCGCCTCATTCGGAGCCGTCACCCTCGTTCGACTCCCAGGGATCGAAGAGGACCCCTCGATGCCCGCCGCCCCCATGCCCAGTTGCAGACTCTCGGAGCGAAGCGGAGAGAGTCATAGGCCTAGCTGATCCGCAACGCGGATCAATCTTTGGAGCGAAGCGGAAGGCTCCGGAGCGAAGCGACGGCGGGTCACTTCTTCGCGAGGTGCGAAGCACCTTCGCTCGAACGCCGGAGCGAAGCGACGGCGATTCGGCTAGAACGTCGCGCAGCGACGTTCTTACCCGCTCCGCGGG
>NZ_JBHFAB010000036.1:0-64788 GCF_042510955.1 Streptacidiphilus cavernicola | reverse complement strand
ACAAGCGACCGAGGACCCCCACCGAGAAGATCAGCCAGCAGTCCGCAGCCTGACTGCGGCGGCCCCAGGGGTTGGAGAATTACGCCGACACCACCCCTGGGGAAAACCGCCGTCGTTCACACCCCTTCGTCCTCCGGGCTCGCCCTGGACCGGGCTGACGGATTTCACCGGTGGGGACATCACCGGAACCGGGACCGACGTTCTCCTCGCGGTCGACTCGTCGACCGGGCAGCTTCTGGAGTTCCCCGGAAAGCCGCAGGCGACTACGTGGTCCCTGTGTGCGCTCCGGGCACCCACCGTTTGCCTGCACAGTTCGTTCCAGCCGGGCGCTCCATTCACCGGTGGGGCCTCGCAGAGTGATTCGTCCACCGATTGGCGCACGATGGCGAATCTGACCATCACTCCGCCGCTGGCTGGGGGGACCACGAGGGACCTGGTCGCTGTGGAGACAGCGACCGGCCTGATGTACGCCTACCCGATCAACACGGACGGCACGCTGGGCACCCGCGTCGAGCTCGGTACCGGTTGGAACAGCGTGTCGGAGCTGACCGGCGGCACCTTCAACGGCAAGACCGGCGTGGCCGGCATCGTGGGCTCCACCGGTCAGCTCGTGGTGTATCCGAGCAGCGGCGGAACCACGCTGGGGACGTCGACCCTTTCAGCCCGACAGGTTCTGGCGACAGGTTGGGCGCCCATGAACAACCTGACCGCAGTCAACGGCATCCCCGGCGACAGCGGCACTGACCTGGTCGCGGTCGACAAGGCGACCGGTATGCAGTGGCTCTACCACTCCACCGGGAGCTTTGCCGCCAACGGGCGCAGCGCCACGGGTATGGACCTGTACACCTCTCCGGCCGGCGGCTCGGAGCTGCTGGCCCACCAGGCCGACGGTACCTGGGTGCTGAGGGAGAGCTCAGGCGTGGTGTACACCTTCGCCCAACTCCCGGGAGCACCGGCGTCGGCGCCGTGGCGTTTGTCCGCGATCGCTGACAAGGACGGTCGTACCCAGCACTTGGCCTACAATGCGAATGGAACTCTCGCGTCGGCCACGGACACGGCCAGTGGCAGGGCTTTGAACTTCACTTGGAACAGCAGCGATACCCATATCGCCTCGGTGTCCACCGGGCCAGTCGCCGGTTCTGACCAGTCCACCGTTTTGACCTGGACCTACGTCTATGACAGCGGCGCGCCCGACGAACTCGACCAGGTCTGTGCCCCGCCGACCGGCGGCAACACCGCGCGCTCGTGCATGACCTACAGCTACACCTCAGGCTCCTCCTCCGGGTCGCACTACCGCTCCACGGTGATGGACGCCTCCCCGGTCTCCTACTGGCGGCTCGATGATCCGCTGAACAGCGCCAGTGCGGCCAGTGAGGTTCTCGCGAACGAGGGTACCGACGCCGCTACGTACACCGGCGTCGCTCTGGGCGGCGACGCGGGTCCGCTGTCCGCGTTCGGGTCGCCGACCACTTCGGCGACCTTCAACGGCACCAGTTCCCAGATCACTTTGCCCGACGATCTGTTCAAGGACACCTACACCTCGGTGGGGCTGTGGTTCAAGACCACCAAACCCGGGGTGCTGGTGAGCTATCAGAACCAGCCGCTGGGCTCGAAGACCGCCCCCGGTTTCGCCGTCGACCCGCTGTACATCGACACCAACGGCGACCTGCGCGGGGAGTTCTACGGCACGGCTGTCGGCATTCACCCGATCACCACGTCCAGCGCGGTCGACGACGGCAAGTGGCACTACGCGGTGCTGTCCGCGGCCGGGAACACCCAGACTCTGTACCTGGACGGTGCGGCCGTTGGGAGTCCGCTGCTGGGCCAGATCGCGATCAACAGCCAGACCTACGCCAGTATCGGCGCCGGGTACACCAAGAACCTTCCCTGGCCCAACGCCCCCGTCGCGGGCAGCGACGGCAACAACCGGTTTGCTGGCCAGATTGCCGAGGTCGCGGTCTACGACCATGCTCTGGGGGTGCCGACTGTGGCCCAGCAATGGCAGGCCGCCACCCACGCGGCCACCGAACTGACCGGTAGCGACTCGCCTCTGGGCAAGACCAGGCTGGCTGTGACCTACGATCCGGTCAATGATCGGGCTTCCCAACTGACCGATGCCAACGGTGGGACCTGGAAGCTCAACGGCTCCGCCGTGTCCGGCTCCACCCAGGAGTACCGCGGTGCGGTGCTGGCCTCGCGCCCCTCCGGATACTGGAACCTCTCGGACAGCTCAGGGACCCAGGCTGCGAACCAGATCTACAATCCTCGTCCCACCCCCAACAACGGCACCTACAGCAATGTGGGCCTGCGGGCACTCGGCCCGTTCCCGGACCACGACGGCGAAGGCACCACGGTGTGCTGCTCGGCGACGTTCGACGGCAGTACCTCGTCCCTGCAACTGCCTGCGGCGAATGTGCCCCACCAGGGCCCGGGATCGATCAGCCTGTGGTTCAAGACCACCACGGCCGGAGTGCTGTTCTCCTACCAGTCCTTCCCCATCGGGTCCGCTCCCGCCGTCGGCGTCGACTCCTGGAATCCGGCCCTGTACGTCGGCACCGACGGCTACCTGCACGGCGAGATGTGGATGGGCAACGGCGGTGCCGCCATGGTCTCCAGCACCAAGGTCAACGACGGCAACTGGCACTTCGCGGTCCTGAATGCCACCTCCACCACCTCCCAAGTCCTGTACCTGGACGGAAACCAGACCGCCGGGCCACTGGCCGGCACGATCAGCCCGAACGGCACCGCCTACGCCTATGTCGGAGCCGGTGCCACCGGTGGCTCCTGGCCGTCCGCTCCCACTGACCCTGACGGGCACTTCAACGGGCAGATCGCCAAGGTCGCCGTCTTTCCGCAGGCATTGACCACCGCCACCATCCAGTTCCTGAACAACCAGCGCAGCGCGGAGGTCGTCACCTACGACTCGGCGATCACCGACGCACACCCGACGGGCTACTGGCCGCTGGACGACACCAGCGGCAACCAGGCGGCCGACATGGTCTCCTCCATAGCCGCGCAGCAGAACCAGGGTCATTACACCAACACCACCGGCGGCGTCCCCGGCCCCTGGACCTCGGGCAGTACCACCGCGACGGGCTTCGACGGAACCGATTCCTACGTCCAACTGCCGCCCACCGTCGCACCCACCGGCAGCTCCGCGAGTGTGGAGGTCTGGTTCAAGACCACCAGCCCCGGCGTCCTGTACTCCTACCAGTCCTTCCCTCTGGGGGCGGGGCACACGATTGCCAACTTCGCGGATTCCTGGAATCCGGCTCTGTACATCGGTACCGACCATCTCCTGCACGGGCAGTTGATGCCGGGTGAGGGACCGGGGGTGGTCTCCAGCGGTACTCCCATGGACGGTAAATGGCACATGGCAGCCTTGGTGGTCTCCGGCGGTAGCCAGCAGCTCTACCTGGACGGCCAACCCTCCGGCACACCCAAGACCAGCACCGACGGCTTCCTGCCCGCCAAGTCGAGCTACGTCTACCTGGGGGCCGGCACGGACGACATGATGTTCGGCCAACCTGTGCCCACAGACGCCAGCGGACACTTCAACGGTGCGCTGACGGATTTCGCCTCCTACGACTACGCCCTGACCCCGAGCGCCGTCGCCGGGCACTACAGCGCGGCGACGACCGCCGACAACGGGACGGGCACGGACGCGGCCACTGCCTACCGGACCCAGATCGTCCAGGGCGCACCCGACGACTACTGGCGCCTGGATGACCCTGAGGGGTCCTCAGTCGCACAGGACGAACTGGGAACCGCCCTCCCGGACCCCTATGCGGGGACCTACAACGACACCACTGAGAGCGGCACGGGTCCGTCCGGCAACCCTGACGAGAGCGGAGCGACGTTCAACGGAACCGACTCCAGCGTCGCCTTGCCCGCCTCAGCCGCGCCCACCTCCGGGCCGGCCAGTATGGAGCTGTGGTTCAAGACCAGCACCGCGGGTGTCCTGTACTCCTACCAGTCCACTCCGCTGGGAGGTGCTGCCGTCAACTGGAACCCGGCCCTGTACGTCGGGACCGACGGCAAGCTGCACGGGCTGTTCCTGGACATCGCGGGCCATCCCAGCGACTCGTTGACCAGTACCGGAACCGTCAACGACAACACCTGGCACCAGGCAGCGCTCACGGCCACCGGCACCACCGAGACCCTGTACCTGGACGGGAGGAAGCAGGGCGCCGAATCGTCAGGCACCCTGCAGTACAACGGCGGCCCGTACGTCTACCTCGGTGCCGGCGGTGTCGTCAGTGCCTGGCCGGATGCCCCCGCCGGCGATTCCACCTCCACCAGCTACTTCAAGGGTTCGATCGCCGAGGCCTCCTACTACCCCTCCACCCTGGACGCCGCCACCGTCGCCGCCCACTTCCAGGCCATGGCCTCGTCCGCGAACCCCACGCCCGTGACCACGGCGACGGTCACCGACCCTGGCGGCAACACCCTCACCTACCAGTACGACACCGACAACGGTGGACGCCTGCTCGCCACCACAGATGCCTACGGCGACACCACCCGCTACGGCTACGACACCTCCGGTTACCTCGACACCGTCACCGACCCCGACGGACACACCACCACCAACGGACACGACGCCCAGGGGAATGTCGTGTCCAGCACCACATGCACGGACACCTCCTCCTGCCACACCAGTTTCGCCACCTACTACCTGAACACGGTCAACTCCCTCGACCCGCGCAACGGCGAGAAACTGACCAGTTCGGACGCCCGTTCCAGCAGTAGTTCCGACACCACCTATCAGACCGGCTACACGTACAACACCGTCGGTGATCTGACGGACACTCGGCAACCGGACGGAAGTACGACCCACCGGGCCTACACGGGCGGTACCGAGTCGGCTCCGGGCGGCGGCTCCCCACCGCCCGGACTGCTGGCGAGTACAACGGATGCAATGGGCGACGTCACCGCTTACAGCTACTTCAGCGACGGTGACCTCGCTTCCACGACGAATCCGTCGGGGCTGGTCACGAACTACGGCTACGACAATCTGGGGCGGATCACCAAGAAGACCGTGACCTGCGGCAACTGTGCTGCGGCATTGTCGACGACGGTGACCGACTACACCTGGGACGGGCAGAGCAATCTGCTCAGCCAGACGGATCCGGCGACCACCGACGCCGTGACCGGGGCGATCCACACCATGCGGACCAGCTACATGTACGACCTGGACGGCGAGCAGACCAGCCAGATCTTCAGCGACCTGACGGGTGGCGACACCCCGCGCGGAACCAGTTGGGTGTACGACGCTGCAGACGACCATGTGCTCAAGGCAACCGATCCGCTCGGGCGCAGTGTCAGCTACACATACGACGCGTACGGCAGGGTCACCTCGCAGACCGACGCCGCCGGGACGCGGTACACATACGCCTACTCGCCAATGGGGCAGTTGCAGCAGACCGCGATCAGCAACTTCACAGGTGACCCGAACAGCCCCGTCTCGGCGAGGACGCAGGTGCTCGACTCGCGGGCCTACGATCCGGCGGGCCGTCTCGCGACTGAGACCGACGCGATGGGCCGGACCACCCACACGTATTACAACGACGACGGCACCGTCGCCGAGGTGGATCTGGACGGGTTCCACAACGCGAACGGAACCACCCGTGACGTTGTCGAGGAAACGGACCGGTACGACGCCGCGGGCAATCTCATCAGCCAGTCCAGCGGTGGTGGCAAGTCGACGACCGACCTCACCTATGACGTGGACGGAAGGACGGCAGGCACCACGCTCGACCCCGGCGGCCTGGCTCGAACCACTACGTACAGCTACAACCTGAACGGTCAGGTCAGCGGCACGATCCAGACCGGAGGCGGTGTCAGCCAGTCCACGGGCTATGCCTACACAGCCCTCGGCGCTGTCGACAGTACGAATGTGAAGGAGGCCACCGGCAACCACATCACCACAGTCCAGTTCAACCAATTCGGTCTGCCCACCAGTTCGGTGTCACCGGACGGCAACGCACCCGGAGGGACGGCCTCCGCACACACGACCTACTACGCCTACGACGCTGCCGGACAGCTGACCACCACTGTTCTGCCGCCCGTCGGTACCGAGATCTACGACCCGGCGTCGCACAGTGACACGGTGCAGCAGGTTTCACCGATCGCCTACACGGGCTACGACACCTTCGGCGATGCGACATCGGTGAAGGACCCGCAAGGTGTGCTGACCTCGTCCGGCCCGCAGAACCGGATCACCACCACCACCTACGACCTGGACGGCGAGCCGGTAGCCGTCGCCGAACCGGCCTACACCAACCCGATCACCGGCACCACCGTCCATCCTGTTTCCACAACCGGCTACGACGCACTCGGACACCCGGTTTACCAGACCGAGGATCCGACCGGCCTGAACCAGACGATCAAGGACACCTACGATCAGCTCGGCAACGTGGTGTCGATCAGCCTGCCGGATCTGAACGGCAAGGCCACGACCGAGACGTCCAGCTACGACCTGGACGGCGAGCAGCTCTCGAACACCAGCGCCACCGGGGCCGTCGCCCAGGCCACCTATGACGACCTGGGCCGCCGGATCACGAGTACCGCTGTGGAGCGCTATCCCGCTCCACAGGCGCTGACGACCCGGTACACCTGGGACGACGCAGGTGACGAGGTGTCCTCGGTGGAGCCGGGCGGCGGTACCACGGTCGCATCGTACGATGCGGCCGGGGAGGTTCTTAGCGTCACCGATCCGACCCAGCACACCACCAGGACCTCCTACGACGGGCTGGGTCGCGCGGTCAGTGTCGCCGAGCCCGACGGGACCACGATCACGGCCGGCTACAACGCGCTCGACCAGCAGGTTTCGGCAGGAGAGATCGACACTACCGGAGTGCTCGCCCGGACCGCTTACACCGGCTACGACCTGGACGGCAACACCGTCAGCAGTACAGATGCCGTCGCCAGCCCTGCCGATGCCGCGGCGCACACCACCACCTTCGTCGTGGACGCGCTCGGCCGGACCACTTCGCAGACCGAACCCGTGTCAGCGGGCAGCAGCATCACCACCAGTTTCGGGTACGACGCGGACGGCAACCGGACCCGCGAGACCAACGGCGACGGTAACAGCACGTACTTCACGTACAACAGCATGGGGCTGGGCGAATCGACCATCGACCCGCCCACCGCAGCCCACCCCGCACCGGCTGACGGCACCTTCACCACCGGTTACGACGCGCTGGGAGAAGCCACCTCCAACGTGGAGCCGGGTGGCGTGGTACGGCAGACCAGCTACGACAGTCTGGGCGACCTGACCGGAGAGAGTGCGTCCGGTGGCGACGGACCCGCCACTCAACGCAGCCTGACGTATGATCAGGACGGCAACCTCACCAGTGTCAGCACTCCCAGCGGCGTCGCCGACACGTACCAGTACGACGACCGCGGGCTTCTTCTGCAGAGCGCCGGTCCCGGCGGTTCGTCCGGCTACGGTTACGACGCGGACGGCAACATGGTTCAACGCACCGACGCGGCGGGAACCTCCGGCTTCACCTACAACGCCGGTGATCAGCTCACCGGCATGACCGATCCGCTCACTGGTGCGGACATCCAGTACGGCTACGACGGTGCCGGGCGACTCCAGTCCGAGCAGTTCGGCACGGGCGGTGGCAGCCGCGCCTTCGCGTACGACACTCTCGGCCGACTGAAGACCGACACGGTCAAGAATCCCGCGGGTTCGGCGATCTCCTCGATCGGCTACGGCTACAACACTGATGATCAGGTAACCGGCAAGACCACCACCGGTACGGCCGGCGCCGCCGCGAACACCTACGGCTACGACCTCGCCGGTCGGCTCACCTCGTGGAACAACGGAACCAGCACCACTGCCTACACCTGGGACGCGGCAGGCAACCGCACCAGTGCGGGCGGCCAGGCCGCCACCTACGACGCCCGCGACGAACTGCTCACTGACGGCACCACCAGTTACACCTACACCGCACGGGGAACCCTCAGCAGCAGCACCACACAGGGCGGTAGCACCACGCAGTCGCAGTACGACAGCTTCGACCGTATGATCGCCGAAGGATCGGTGACGTACAGTTATGACTCTCTGGACCGGATCGCCCAGACCGTCGGCCGAAACTTCACGTACGACGGAGGCTCCGACAATCTCGTCAGCGACGGCCTCGCGCTCTACAGCCGACAGCCGGACGGCACACTCGTGGCCAGCGCCGGGCTCAGTGGAACCACTGCGACCGACCCCCAACTCAGCATCGCCGACCTGCATGGTGACGTCGTCGCCGATCTCAGCCCCACTAGTAGCTCACTGACCGGCTCGACCGACTACGACCCCTTCGGGCAACGTGTCGCGAGCAGCGGTGGAGCAAGCGGAAACCTCGGCTACCAAGGTGGTTGGACCGACCCCGCCACGGGCCAGGTGAACATGTCGGCTCGCTGGTACCAGCCCAGCTCGGGCACCTTCACCAGCCGCGACTCCGCCACGGCCGACTCCGGCCCGGCTGCGCAGTCGAACCGGTACAGCTACGGGAACGACGATCCGCTCGACCAATCCGACCCCAGCGGTCACAACGCCATCTGCGACGCGGTCTGGGAGACCCTCGTCGGCTTGGTGCTGTGCCCGATCATCTTCCCGACCCAGATGCAGCCCGAAGACACCTGCCCGGCCTTGAACGGCGTCAACATGTGTCCGGGAAGCATCCAGTGGAACCAGTACTACAGCAGGACCTCAGCCAACTGCTTCATCGATCCCGGGCTGTGCGACCCCGGTTACGGAGGCGGTAGCACCACCACTGGTTACGGTGTCACGTCAGGATCCGGAAGATACAGTCTCACCAGGCGCACCGACAGCCCTGGTGTTCCGCTGCTACCGGTTTTCAATCCCGCCCCGGTCAACAAACGTCCTCACATCCACAGCGACCCGCTCAGCTGGATCAAGAAAGCCGTCACCCATACCGGAGTCGGCATCCTCACCGGCCTCGCCAAGGGAGTCGTAGGCTTCACCGCAACCGGGGTGGGGGCGGTCGGCACCTTGGTTGTGGGAACCGGCACGGCCGTGATCGGCGACATCCTCACCGACCTGACCTCCGATCCCCAGCCGACTCCGATGCCCGATCCGGAGCCTGACCCTGGCCCACTGCCGCCACGCAAGCCGAAGGATGAGCAGGAGCGCAGGAAGACATGTTTGGCCCAACGTCCCCCTGGTGCTGAAAGCAACGGCTCTCAGGAAGGTTGGACCTACTATGCGCCGACTGGCCCCGACGGTCGGGCAGAGGGTGCTGTCGCGTGTATGGAACTCGACACTTCTGGCGGGACCAAGGCGAATCCAAATAGCCCAGGAATGAGTGAGGCGAAAGAACGAGCAAAAAGCCTTTTCCCTAACGCGGCTTCTACTCTCGTGAACAGCTGCCATCTGATCCCTAAAGCCCTGGGTGGGCGGGGAGTTCAAGCCAACACGACTCCCTGCTGGGCTACTCCCATAAATGTGGGGGATATGACGAAAATACAATCTTTCGTTGCTGCGAACTTGAAGATGAGGGATTATGTAGTAGAAATGCGCGCCAAGCCATACTATTCATACGCCACGGGTGCCATCCCGCTCTATTATCGTTACGACGTGGATGTATACACTAGGGATGGCCGATTGGTCAATACCTATGAAGATGAGATTTTTAATAGCAAGGACGGGTATAATCTAGATGGAAGCAATAGCTAAGGGATTTTCATGCGGGACGATGTAAGAAGATTCGCTGCACGACTTGGGATTGATGCCAGGGAATCCGGGGCCTCGGCTCCCTGGTGGGAATCCCATAGACTGATTGGCATAAGATTCCCCTCTGATTATAGGGATCTTCTCGATGCGGTCGGCCCCGGATCCGTGAGAGGTGATCTGGCAATCATTTCCCCCTGGCCGATGGGGGAAAGCTCGTATAGGTCTGGTGGGTTTCATGTGTTCGCCGAATATACGGCGGGCCAAGTTGGCCCGGCTTTCGTGGAAATGAGAAGTGAATCCCCTGATCTCTGCCCGTATGCGGTATATCCCGAAGCGGGCGGAATTCTGGCCTGGGCGAGCAATCAAAATGGTGATCACTGCTTCTGGCTAACCGAAGGCGAGAATCCGGATACGTGGCCTATTGTTGTGTGGGATAGAGGTAGGTTTCCCGATGATCCGTGGCGGCGATACGACCCGGGAATCGTTCCATTTCTTATGGGGGTCATGTTCGGCGAGGACGATGAACTGGCCGATCTCGCTTATCCAAGTCCTGAAGTCCCCCCATGGGTACCTGGCATCTAACGTTCCGGCGACGTTACGAAACGAGCCGGACAGGTGCGGAACCGTCCATCCTCGCTACGCTGTCCAAGGGGACGTCGACTGCTGCCCGTTCGGCGTGGCTTGCGAGCTCGTGGGGGGACCATGGACAGCTGGGACGACTATCTGGTGCCGGGTGACGTGACGGCGGAGCAGGTGAGCGACGCCGAGGTGGATCTGGGCAACGCCGCCGTGTAGGAGGACTACGCGGATCAGGACGCGGGAATGTCCGACTTCTACGCCAACTGGGCGTCGGAGGACGTCCAGGAGGCCAACTTCGACACTTACATCACCGGTGACGAGCCGGACTACTCGGAGGCGGCCGAGGACGCGGGCACCTCGCTCGACTACGCGGACTCCGCGTTGGACGAGTCCGCGGCGGCTGACGACTACGTCTCCGACGCGGCCGACGATCTTTCCTACTGAATCCTTCCGGTTGTTGAAGTCCGCCTCCACCATGGAGGGGCCTTGCCCTCGATCCTCGACGCCGAACGCCGCGTTGCCGCCGACACCGGACTGGTCCGCGTCGCGGCCGTCGACGTGCTGCGGCGGCTCGGCTTCCGGGTCACCTCGGAGATGGCCACGGTCGTCGAGGCGCAGCGCGGTTCCGCAGTGCGCCTCGACGATGCTGATGCTGGATCAGGTCCCGGTCGGCGTCAGGCTGCAGCTCACCGCCGAGCCGGGCGGCTGCTCCTGCTCGCTGCATCTGACCGACCGTGCGGTGTCGGCGGTGGCGCTCGGGGTGCAGGGCCCCTACCAGGCCGCCTTCCAGGGCCTGCTGACCGCGTTCGACCAGGCGCTCGGCGGGCTCGACCCCAAGGCCGCGGCTCTGGGGTTCGCCGAGCCGCGCTGGTGGGTCCGCGGCCGCAACGTCGAGGCGCTGGAGCGCGGCCACGCGGCGGGCCAGCGGCTGATCGGGGGAGCGGCGGCGCGGATCTCGGAACGGCTGTCCGGCGGCCCCCCTTCACCGGGCCCTCCGGCTGGAGCGGCTACGACGGTCTGGTGGTTACGTCGTCGGCCGGTTCGGTGACGCTGGACATGCCGACCGCGCGGACTCTGCTGGCCATCCCGGTGATGATCATCTCGCAGCCCAGCTCGCTGCCGCCTGCGCTGGCGGCGAAGGTGGAGCAGCTCGCGGCGTTGATCGAGGGGCGGCTCAACTCCGGAGGCCGGGGGCGGGTGCTGGTGCAGCTCCCCGAGGACCAGCGGAAGACCTTGGAGTTCCTGCACCAGCAACTGGGGATCCGGTCGCGCCTGCCGGTGCGGACGCTGTGCGTCTGCCGGGACTGCCGGCACCCCAAGGTGGTGAACCTGGACCTGCAGCGGCTGCGCGAGAAGAACCGCAACCTGAAGATGCTGGCCTCGGTGGTCGGGATGTCGGCCGGGCACGGCGACCCCAATCCGTTCACGGTCTTCGGATCGGTGTTCCGGCAGGCCAAGCTCGACCCGGACTACGTCTGCGGGCGCTGCGAGAGCACCGAGGCGGACGAGCAGCCGGTGACCTTCTGCCCCGGGTGCGGGGACCTTCGGAAGGAGTCGGTGCTGGTCACCTGCGCGAAGTGCGGTCATGACTTCCGGGGCCTGGTCAAGGGGGTGCTGACCTGGGAGTCGGCGGCTCCGGTCGATGCGGTGCAGGCGCTGCCGTCGGCACCGCCGCCGGTGCCGCTGCCGCCCGTCACGCCGCCGTCCGCGTTGCCGCGGCTGCCTCCGGCCCTGCTCAAGCACCTTGCGCCGAAGGCGCCCGTGCCGCGCCGGGTCTGAGCGATCTGCGGGCGGAGCTTCCCGAGCCTGTGGTGGGTCCAGATCGCCGACGGGCCGTCCCGGCGCACCATCGCCGTCTGGGCCACCACGCCCGACTGCTCGCCGCCGTCCGTGGTGCCGCCGGTGCGCACCGGGCGTAGCGGGCCGGGGGGTGCGCCATCAAGGTGACTCCGTGCATTCCTCAAGTGGGGCCGGGAACAGTCAACGGATCGCCTGAGAAGGAGGAAGCCGTGGACATGCCTGTGGTGCGGGAGCAGTGGGCCCCGGCGGCCGGGCTCGGCCCGATGCTCGCCGCGGCCAGGATGCGGGCCGGGCTCCGCGGCCGGGAGGCGGCCCGCCTGATCGGCATCCTCCATCTGCACCTGGTCCAGCTGGAGACCGGCACCCACCGCCCGTCGTCCGCCCTGGCCGAACTGCTGGCCGAGACGCTGCGCCTGGACGCGGCCGAACAGGCCCAGCTCTTTCGCGCCGCCGCCGACGCCATGCCTGCCGCCGCCGCACGCGCTTCGGAGATCGTGCAAGCAGCTTGACCGTTCCGCGAACAGCGCGCCCGGCGCCGGGCGACCCAGTGCGCTCGCAACTGCTTGACCAGTCACCGGAGTTCCGCGACTGCTGAGCGCCCGGACAGACCCTGCCGCCCCGGCAGGGTGTGCGCCGGGGCGGCAGGGGTCACCGGCTCAGGGTCCGGCTCAGGGCAGCGTCCACTTCTGGGCGGCGCTGCCGTTGCAGGTGTAGATCTGCAGTTGCGTCCCGGTGACCGTGGTGGAACCCGGGTCGTCCAGGCACTTGCCGGACTCGGGGTTCACCAGCGAGCCGTTCGCGCCGGTCTGCCACTGCTGCGCCCCGGATCCGTTGCAGGTCCACCACTGCACCTTGGTGCCGTCCGCGGTGCCGCTGTTGCTGACGTCCAGGCAGCCGCCGAGCACCTGGAGGGTGCCGTCGGTGCCGACCGTCCAGACCTGGGCGGTGGTGCCGTTGCAGGTGTAGAGGTCGATCGGGTTGCCGGTGGCGGCGACGCTGTGCAGGTCGTCGGCGCACAGGCCGCTGCCGACGCCGGAGGTGATCGGCCCGGTCACCGGAGTTCCGCCGCCGCTCCCGCCGTTGGCGCCGAAGCCGACGGCGAAGACATGCAGCGCCCCGGTGCTCACCGCCGACGGCAGCCGCACGCTCGCCACCGTCTTCCCCGCGGTCAGGGTGACCGGGGCGCTGGCGAACAGGTAGGTCTTGACGGTGTCGGAGCCGGCGCCCGCCTGGTTCCGGTAGGCCACCGTGGCCGCGACCGTGCTCCCGGCCAGCGCGGTCGCCGAGCCGCCGTTGAGGGTCCAGTCGGAGAAGGCCAGCGGCACGGACTGGGTGCTGCCGTCGGTGAAGTTCACCGTCGCCGTCCCCGAGGAGGGCCCGTTGCTCGCCGACCCGAGGAAGGAGATCGCCCCGGAGCCGGACGCCGGGACGGTCTGACCGTTCGCCAGGTAGTTGTCCGGCTGACCCGCGGCGACATTGGGCCAGGTGTAGGACACCCCGCCGGCGCTCACCGTCCCGCCCGGGTTGACCCCGGCCGCGGCCAGCGCGGTGGCGGAGTAGCTCCAGCCGCCGCCGTCGAAGTTCGCCGAGGAGGAGGCCGAGTCGGCGGAGATCCCGATGTCGGTGTAGGTCGGGTTCCCGGCGTAGGACGGCGGCGCGGACGAGGCGGCCGAGGCCCAGGAGGTGTTGGCGGTGGTGCCCAGGGTGAAGCCCAGGGTCCCGCCGCCGCTGATCGCCCCGGCCGGGGCGTAGGCGTTGTTCCAGGCCGCGCCGTTCCAGGTGGCGGACTGCACGTACGGGGCGTTGTCGGCCGCGCCGCTGCCGTTGACGGTCAGCGTCTTGCCGGACGGCAGGGTGACCACGGCCTGGGTGAACATCGGCGAGCCCAGCGCCAGGTCGGCGGTGCCCGGGGTCTCCGGGTACATGCCCAGCGCGGACCAGACGTACCAGGAGCTCATCTCGCCCAGGTCGTCGTTCCCGGCCAGGCCGCCGGGGGCGTCGGTCCAGATCTGGTCCTGGACCTGCCGGACCACCTTCTGGGTCTTGTACGGCTGGCCGACGTAGTCGTACTCCCAGGGGATGTTGAGGCTGGGCTCGTTGCCCAGGTCGGTGTAGCCGTTGGCGCCGGTGAGCGAGGACAGGTCGGTGTCCAGGAAGGACGCCAGCTTGCTGTTCCCGCCCATCGCGGTGGCCAGGCCGTGCACGTTGAACGGCACCATCGGGGTGTACTGCCAGGAGTCGCCCTCGACGAAGTTGCTGCCCGAGGTGGCCGAGAAGCCCGAGGTCCACGGGCCGCGGAAGTCACGCGGCTGGATGAAGCCGCTGCTGTAGTCGAACAGGTTGCTCCAGTCCTGCGCCCGGTTGGCGAAGGAGGTCTGGTGTGCGGTGTCGCCCAGCGCCCCGGCCAGCGCCGAGATGGCGAAGTCGGCCGAGTCGTACTCCAGCGTGGTGGATGCCGGGCCGTAGAAGTTGCAGCAGCCGTAGCTGCCGTCGCTGGGCAGGTAGCCCAGCTGCTCCAGGTAGTTGAGTCCGGGCCGGTTGTTGTTGGCGTTGGTGCCCTCGGCCACCATGTCGGTCAGCGCGGTGGCGCTGTCGAAGCCGGTGGCGCCGAAGGCGTGGTAGTCGGCCAGGATCTCGTCGGCCGGGTCGCCGACCATCACATAGCTCTCGCCGTTGTCCTCCGACCACTTGGGGAACTGGCCGGTCTGCGCGTAGTCGTCGACCATCGACTGCGCGGTGTCCGAGGCGGCCTGCGGGGCTACCAGTGCCTCCAGTTGGGCCTGCGAGCGGTAGATGTCCCAGCCCGAGTAGTTGGCGTAGGCGGCCTGGTGGCCGGAGTCGACGGTGTGGGTCTTGCCGTCGAAGCCGTAGTACTGGCCGTTGCTGTCGCTGATGATGTTGGGGTGCAGCAGCGAGTGGTAGAGCGCGGTGTAGAAGACCGCCTGCTGCGCCGCGGTGCCGCCGGCCGTGGCGACCCGTCCGAGCACGGTGTTCCAGGCGCCCAGGGCGGCGCTCTGGGTGGCGCCGAAGTTCCAGTTCGGGTTCTCCGCGGTGCGGTTGGCGACCGCGTTGGCGGTGGAGACGTAGGAGATGCCGACCTTGGCCTGCACCACCGGGTTGCTGGTGGTGTTGAAGGTGACGTACCCGTCGCTGGCCGCGACCTGCGGCGTGACCGCCTTGGGAGTGACCGCCTTGGGCGTCACCGCCTTCCCGTGCAGGGTGGGCTTGTTCTTCGCCTCGGGCGCGCTCGGCGCGACGCCGGTCTTCGCGGCGGCGGTCGGCGTGGCGGCCTTCACCGCCGCCGTCCCGTTGGTGGCGAACGGCTGGTCGAAGACCATGTCGAAGTAGACGGTGTAGGAGTTGCCCGCGCCGCAGAACTTGCCGCTGGTGACCTGGCCGCTCACCTCGGTGTTGCTGACCACGTTGAACTGGGTGTTGGAGTCGCCGTTCTGACTGCCCGCCAGCTTGAAGACCAGGTTGGCCTGGGTGCTGGACGGGAAGGTGAACCGGGCCATCCCGCTGCGGGTGGTCGCGGCCAGCTCGGTCTTCACGCCGTTGTTCAGCGCGACGGTGTACGAGCCGGGCGTGGCCGACTCGTTGCTGTGCGAGAAGGCGTCGGTCGCGCCGGTGTTGACCGCGCCGACGGTGGGCAGCACCGGGATGTCGCCGCCGGCCCCGCAGCCGGGCCCGGCGATGTGGGTCAGGCTGAAGCCGGTGATGGACGAGTCCTTGTACTCGTAGCCGCCGCCGTCCGGACGTGACGGGGTGTCAGGGCTCCACTGCACCATGCCGAACGGGACGTCGGCGCCGGGGAAGTCGTCCGCCGCGTTGGAGGTGCCGATGAACGGGTTCACCAGCGAGGCGGGTGCGGTGACCAGGGCCGCAGCCCTGGGGGACGGTGCGGCGAATGCTGGAGTGGCGCCCGCCCCGTACCCGATCAGGGCGGTTGCGGCGAGCAGGGCGGGTAAGGTCCGGTGCTTTCCACGAAGTCGTGGCATCGTTGGATCGTTCCTTCCTGACAACGTTGTCTACGCTCGGAACATGACAACAAGCTGACCCCAATGCGGGCCGCTGTCAAGACACTTCACACCAGCGGCTGCCGTCCGTACGGTCCGGGGATCTCGCCCGAGCCGCGGGCGATCAGCCGGGTCGGTAGCACCACCGTGCGCGGCGGCGAGCCGTCGCCGTGGATCCTCGCGAACAGCAGGTGCGCCGCGGTGCTGCCCATGGCCACCGGGTCCTGGGCGATCACCGTCACCGGCGGGTCCAGCTGCGCCGCCAGGTGGAAGTCGTCGAAGCCGACCAGCGCCGTCCCCGGCGGCAGCGCGGCCCGCACGCCGAGCCCGACGATGCCGTTGCTGGCCAGCACGGCGGTGGGCGGGTCCGGGTGGGCCAGCATCCCGGTCACCGCCTCGGCGGCGTCGGCGCCCAGCCGCAGGCCGTGCCGGACGATCGCCTGGTCGGCCGGGATGCCCGCGCCGGCCAGCGCGGCCAGGTAGCCGGCGTAGCGCTCCTCGATCGTGGAGATGTCCAACCGGTCGCCCAGGTAGGCGATCCGGCGGTGCCCGTGGGCGATCAGATGGGCGATGGCGCCGTGCGCCGCACCGTGGTTGTCGACCACCACGGCGTCGGTGCGCAGCCCGGCGGCCGGGCGGTCGGCGCAGACCACCCTGGTCCCGGTGGCCATGGCGTTGCGCAGGAAGCGGTGGCTGCCGGAGACCGGGATCAGGATCAGCCCGTCCACCCGGCGCGAGGTGAACGCGGAGACCACCTCGCGCTCCCGGTGCAGGTCGTCCCGGGAGGAGCCGATCAGGACCACGCTGCCCTGCTGCCGGGCGACGTCCTCGGCGGCCGAGGCCAGCGCCGCCATGAACGGGTCGGCGACATTGTCGACCAGGATCCCGACGGTCTGGCTGATCTGCCCCTTGCGTCTCAACTGCCGCGCCACATCGTCGCGTTGGTAGCCGAGGACGCGGATGGCGCGGTGCACCCTGGCGGCGGTCTCGGGCATCACCCCGGCCTCGCCGTTCACCACCCGGGACACGGTCATCGGACTGACGCCGGCCCGTTGGGCAACGTCCTTCATCGTAGGCCGGGCGATCACGCTCCGGGCCCCCCTCCGACGCAGGCGGCGTCCGTCGAGTGGTAACGATACAACGCAAGACAACGTCTGCAAGCCTCTTGACGGTGGCTCAATCCAGGGTCGACCATCGGAGACCTGTTAACGATACCAAGCGGCCCAGTCGCCGACGGGATGACAACGATGTCTATTGCGGAAAGACAACCACTGCTCGCGGCCCGCGGGGTGGTGAAGCGGTTCGGGCACGTCCAGGCCCTGCAGGGGGCGGACTTCACCGCCTACCCCGGCGAGGTGGTCGCGCTGATCGGCGACAACGGGGCGGGGAAGTCGACCCTGGTGAACGTGCTGTCGGGGGTGGTCCCGCCGGACGGCGGCGAGATCCTGCTGGACGGCGAGCCGGTGCGCTTCGACGGGCCGATGGACGCGCAGCGGCACGGGGTGGAGACGGTCTACCAGGACCTCTCGCTGGCCCCGCACCTGGACGCCGCGGCCAACCTCTACCTCGGCCGGGAGCTGTTCCGGGGCGGCGTTCTGCGCCCCTTCCACGCGCTGGACCGCCCGGCCATGCGCCGGGCCGCGGTCGAGGCCTTCGCCGAGCTCGGGGTGAAGCTGCTGGATGTGAACGCGCCGGTGGGCTCGCTCTCGGGCGGCCAGCGGCAGTCGGTCGCGGTGGCCCGAGCGGTGGCCTTCGCCCGGAAGGTGATCTTCATGGACGAGCCCACGGCCGCGCTCGGGGTGGTCCAGCGGGGCCGGGTGCTGGACACCGTGCGCCGGGTCCGCGACCGGGGCGTGAGCGTGGTCCTGATCAGCCACAACATGCCGGAGGTGCTGTCGGTGGCGGACCGGGTGGAGGTGCTGAGGCTCGGTCGCAGAGTGGCCTCCTTCACCGCGGCGGATACCTCCATCGAGGAGCTGGTCGGCGCGATGACCGGTTCCCTGGACGAGCAGAGGAGCGCCTGATGACCTCGGTGGAGCAGCAGAGCAGTCCCGCCGTCGCCGAGGCCCCCGCCCCGCGGGTGCCGGACTGGGCGCGCCGGGTGCTGCGCCGCAACGAGACCTGGACCTTCGCGATCCTGGTGGCCCTGGTCGCCTACTTCTCGATATCCGCGCCGGGCAAGTTCCTCACCGTCTACGACATCACCCAGATCGCCGTGAACGCGGCGATCTACCTGGTGCTCGGCGTCGGCATGACCTATGTGATCATCACCGCCGGGATCGACCTGTCCATCGGCTCGGTGCTGGTGCTGGCCGCGGTCGCGGCCGGTGAGTACAACATCCACCACGGCGCGGCCGACGCGGGCTGGTTCACCGTCGCGGTCGCCATCGTGATCGCGTTGGCGGTCGGCGCGGCCTGGGGCGCGTTGCAGGGGGCGCTGGTCGCCACCGGCAAGATCCCGGCGCTGATCGTCACCCTCGGCGGGCTCGGCGCGGCGCTCGGCCTGGCCGAGATCGCCACCGGCGGCCAGGACCCGTCCGGCGCCGTCTCCGCGCACCTGCAGAACAGCCTCGGCTACGGGAAGCTGCTCGGCATCCCCTGGCTGGTGGTGCTGGCCGCGGTGGTCACCGTGGTGTTCGGACTGCTGCTCGGCGGCACCCGGTTCGGCGTGCACACCTTCGCCATCGGCTCCAACCCGGCCGCCGCGCGCCGGGCCGGCATCCCGGTCGGGCGGCACCTGGTGAAGGTGTACGCGCTGATGGGCCTGCTGGCCGGGCTTGGCGCGGTGATGTGGCTGGCCTCTTACGGCACCACCTCGATCGCCGGGCACTCGACCGACAACCTCAAGGTCATCACCGCCGTGGTGCTCGGCGGCACCAGCCTGTTCGGCGGGCGCGGCTCGGTCCTCGGCACGGTCATCGGGGTGTTCATCCCGGCGGTGCTGACCACCGGCCTGATCGTGGTCGGCGTCCAGCAGTACTGGCAGGACGTGGCAGTGGGCGCGGTGCTGGTCGGCGCGGTCTACCTGGACCAGATCCGCAAGCAGGGCCGCGAGCGGATCTGACGTACGTACAACGGGACAGCGACGGAAGGGAAATGAGCAGAATGAAGGCGATGGCACGAGGTACTGACCGTAGAACCGCGAGAGCCCTGCTGGTCCTCGGGGCGGTGGTTCCGCTCGCGGTGGCGGGCTGTAGTTCCGGATCGGGGTCGGCCTCGGGGTCCGGCTCGGCGAGCGGCGGATCCGGGCTCGCGGGCAAGAGCATCACCCTGATCACCGGGGTGAAGAGCGACCCCTTCTACATCACCATGACCTGCGCCGCGCAGGCCGAGGCCAAGGCGAAGGGGATCAAGTTCACCGCCGACGGCTCGGCGCAGTGGGACGTCTCGGTGCAGCGCCCGCTGATCGACTCGGTGGCCGCGGCCCGGCCGTCCGGCCTGATGATCTCGCCGGTGGACACCGCGGCGCTGACCCCCTCGCTGAAGCAGATCCAGTCCTCGGGGACCAAGGTCGCCCTGGTCGACACCTCGGTGACGGACACGTCGGTCGGTGTCACCCGGATCTCCTCGGACAATGTGAAGGGCGGTCAGGTCGCCGCGGACGCCCTGGCCAAGGAGATGGGGGAGAAGGGCTCGGTGATCGTGATCAGCGTCAAGCCGGGCGTCTCCACCACCGACGACCGGATCAAGGGCTTCACCCAGGAGATGGCGAAGTACCCGAACATCAAGGTGGTCCCCACCCTCTACGACGACGACCTGCCGGCCACCGCGGCCTCGCAGATCCAGTCCACCCTGGCCGCGCACCCGGACCTGGGCGGGGTCTTCGCCGGGAACACCAACACCGCGCAGGGCATCGCCACCGGGCTGAAGCAGGCGAACAAGCAGGGCGCGGTCAAGGTGGTGGCCTTCGACGCCGAGCCGGACGAGGTGACCGCGCTCAAGGCGAACACCATCCAGGTCCTGGTCGCCCAGGACCCGGCGGCGATCGGCACCCAGGCGGTGGACCAGCTGGTGAACGCGTTCCAGGGCAAGCCGGTCACCCCCTCGATCGGCACCACCATGGTGGCCATCACCTCGCAGAACATCGACGACCCGGCGGTCGCCAAGTACCTCTACAAGGGCGCTTGCTGACCAGTCGTCGACTAGCGCAGCGGCCCCGCTCCCCGCACCCGGGGGAACGGGGCCGCTCCGGTGTTCCCGGCGGCTACCAGCCGACGGCGACCTCCAGCCACTGCGGGTCGCTGTGCGAGATGAACGAGGACTGGCCGGCCACGTCGTCGTAGGGGAAGCCGTAGGCGAGCCCGTTGATGTCGTTGTCGTGCCAGAACTTCGCGTAGTAGTTGGCCGGGGCGGCCTTGTAGTACTGGGTGGGGTCGGCCTGCTGGGCCGCGGTCAGCCCGGCCACGTGCCGGTTGAGCGCGGCGCAGTCGTTGGGATCGCCGGCCAGGGTCCCCGCGCATCCGAAGATGTTGGAGGTGGACTCGTTGATCCCGGCCGAACTGGCATAGGAGGTGAAGTAGTTGGCGTTCGCTCCGCCGGTCTGGAAGCTGGGGTCGCTGCCGGGGGCGATGATCCGGTACGGCGCCTGGGTCTGCGCCAGCACCTTGAACTGCTGCGGCACCGCGTCGATGAACCGCTGGAAGGTGACCGAGCGGTCCTCGGCGAAGACCGACTGGGTCTCACCGACCTGGACGTCGTAGCCGTCCTTGGCGTGCAGCCGCATCGCGAGCTTCAGCCCGAAGGCGTCCACCCGGGTGGTGTTGCCGTTGAAGACGTTGGCGCCGACGGTGAACTCGATGAAGTCGTAGTACGGGCTGGTCGGCGAGCCGAGGTAGAAGTACATCCGCCCGGCCGAGTTGGCGGGCATGTCCAGGTAGGGCTGGTCCGCGATGGAGTGGGTCTGCCCGTTGAAGCTCCAGTACACCTGGCTGTCCGGGTACTTGCCGTTGGTGCGGTTGAGGATCTTCACCTCCACCACGTTCTGCGCGGCCGGGATGGTGCTGGTGTCGCCCCAGAAGCCGTTGGGGTCGGTGCTGGCCGAACTGCTCGGGCTGGCGCTGGCGCTGGTGGACGGGCTGCCGGAGCCGACCGTGTGCACCTGGAACTCCCAGAGCGAGTAGCCGTACTGGGTGGCCCGGGTGGTGCCGTACATCCGCAGGTAGCGGCCGGTTCCGGTGACGTTGAGGGTCTGGGTGCCGCCGGTGCCGGTGGTGGTGGAGTAGACGGAGGTCCAGGTGGTTCCGTCGGGGGAGGTCTGGATCTGGAACGCGGTGGCGTAGGCGGCCTCCCACTGCAGCACCACCTGGCAGATCTGCTGCGAGGAGCCGAGGTCCACCTGGACCCACTGCGGGTCGCTGAACGCACTGGACCAGCGGGTCCCCGGGTCGCCGTCGAAGGCCGCACTGGCCGGGGTGCCGGCGTTCTCGGTGGAGGACGCGGTGGCCGGCTTGCCCTGCGCGGCGTTGGCGGTGCCGCAGCCACTGCCGCCGGCCGGTGAGCCGTAGACCTGGAACTCCCAGAGCGAGTAGCCGTACTGGGTGGCCCGGGTGGTGCCGTACATCCGGACGTAGCGGCCGGTTCCGGTGACGTTGAGGGTCTGGGTGCCGCCGGTGCCGGTGGTGGTGGAGTAGACGGAGGTCCAGGTGGTTCCGTCGGGGGAGGTCTGGATCTGGAACGCGGTGGCGTAGGCGGCCTCCCACTGCAGCACGACCTGGCTGATCGACGAACTGGCGCCGAGGTCCACCTGGATCCACTGCGGGTCGCTGAACGCACTGGACCAGCGGGTCCCGGTGTTGCCGTCGAACGCGGCACTGGCCGGGGTGCCCGCGTTCTCGGTGGAGGACGCGGTGGCGGGTTTGCCCTGGGACAGCAGCGTGCTTGCCGCGCGGGCGGGGGACTGGGTGACGACGAGGGTCAGTGCCGCGAGCAGCGCGGCGACGACGGTGACGACGAGGAGCGAGGTGCGCCGCGAGTGCGACGGCGGCCGGGGTGCCGGCAGGGCTGTGCTGCTGGGCGTCAAGGGGGTTCTCCTGACCTGGGTGGGAGGTCCGCGCGGAGTCCTGAAGGGGCGTGAGAGCGCTCTCACGGGACTGATGTCTACGCCCTTGACGGCCTGCTGTCAACGTTCCTGACCAACAATCAACTCACATCCACTGCCTGCCTGCTGGGGACGCCGTCGGCGAGTTAGGACGGACGTAGGACGGTCGAAGGACCCGCCTGCCTAGCGTCTGCACAGGTGGACAACGCGGCCTCACCCGGTCGCGTCCAGCAGCGACGGAGGAGCACGATGGTGAAATTCCGAAGGAATCTCGCGGCGATCGCCATGGTCGGCGGCGTTCTCGGCAGTGGTGTCGCGGTGGCCGCGCCGGCCAGCGCCACGGTGGTCCAACTCTCCTGCCCGACCAAGGGCGTGACGGTGTACAGCGGTGGTCCCGACTTCTGCTACGGGCTGCGCGCGGACGGGAACACCGGCCCCGGCTGGGCCGACATCCCGAACACGTGGGGCGTGGGCAGCGTCGTCAACACCGGCTATGTCACCGACGCGAGCGGCTGGGCCCCGGTCCACTTCGCTCCGGGCTGGGGGGTCGTCATGCCGGACTGCGGGTCCGGCTGCCTGTGGACGACCTCGTGGATCTACATCACCAAGTAGCGGACCCCTCTGCGGCGGCCACCGGTTCCGGGTGGCCGCCGCCACCGACCGGGACGACCGAGAGCAAGCGAGGTTGCGTGGTGCGCGGCAAGGGCCTGAGGGCAGCGGCAGTTCTGGCGACGGCGATCGTCACCACGTCGTGCGGGCACGGCTCGGCGACGCGGTCCGGCGGTGCGCCGCCGCCGCTGGGCCCGGTCCCGGTGATCACGTCGATCGACCAGATCACCCGGCCGATCGACTCCTACGAGGTCACCGTCGCCCAGACCAGGACGCTGTTCCAGGCCGCCACGGTGGTGACCCAGCAGTGCGTGCGGAGTTACAGCCTGTCCTATCCGGCCCCGCAGTGGGACGACGCGTTCAGCGACACGCCGCAGCAGCTCAAGGAACGCTCCGTGGTCTACGGGTTCTTCGATCCGTCCGCGTCCCCGGGCAAGGGCTACGACGCGGTGGGCGTCGAGGCGGCCGGCGCCGAGCCGGTCCTGTCCGACGCGCAGTACACGGTGCTCGACGGCGTCGACCGGGCGACGAACAAGCCCGTCGCCGCCTATGACGGCAAGTCCGTGCCCGCGCACGGGTGCCTGGGCAAGGGCAGGGCGGAGATCGGCGCCGCGCCGATGCCCGCGGACTCCGGCCCGCTTCCGGACGGCGGGCCGACCGTCCCGGCGGACGATCCGCGGATGGTCGACGTCAACGCCAAGTGGAGCGCCTGCATGAAGTCCAGGGGCTTCGACTACGCGTCACCGTGGGCGGCCTACCTCGACCCGAAGTGGCGGACCAGGCCGAAGGGGTCGACCACCGCGCCGCAACTGCACACGCCGCTGGAGGTCGCCACCGCGGCCGCCGACCTGGCCTGCAAGCAGTCCACGAACCTCATCGGCGTCGCGGTCGCGGTCGAGACCGCGTACGACGACCAGTACATCCGGTCGCACGCGGCGGCACTCGCCCTCTTCAAGCAGCAACTCGACGCCCGGCTCCGCAAGGCGGAGCAGGTCATCACCGCGGCTCAGGCCGCACCACGCTGAACCACGGCGATCCAGGGACCCAGGGAGACGTCATGCGCGCCGGAGTGTACAGAACCCGTCCGCCACGCTTCGGGAAGCTCGACTGGAAGCGGCGGATCGTCGTCGCGCTCTGCCTGAGCCTGGTCGCCAACGGAGCGGCCGCGGCCACCGCGTTCGCCGCGCCGAGCCGGGCGAGCGCACCGCCGCGGCAGGGCGGCTCGGCCGACTTCGGCACAGCCGCGTCCTCCTCGCACGACCTCGCGGTCTCCGGATCGGGTGACGGCGACGGCTACCACATCCAGGTGGCGCACGAGAGTTCGGGCTTCGCGTGGCACGAGGCAGCCCTGCTGCACCCCGGCGGCCTGGACGAGTCGTCGTGGACGGGGTACCAGTGCACGTCGGGTGACGGCCGCTACGAGGCGGTGGCGGTGGCGCCCGCCTCGGCCGCCAACTCGACCGCGGGACGCGGCCACGGCGCCTTCGCGTACTCCGTCGACCTGGCCACCGGCCGGGTCCGGACGATCGCCAGCGGTGTGGCCCTCGTCTACCACTCGCCCGGATGCGGAACCGGCGACACGGCGGAGTTCACCGTCATGCTGGGCGACGACGAGCAGACCACCGAGATCGTCTCGGCCGATCTCGGGTCGGGCCGGGTCGAGCACACCAGCAGGGTCGCCGGCCAGCTGACGTCGGTGGTCCCCACCGCGAGCGGGGTGATCGGGGTGCTCGGCGACCGGCTGGTGTCGCTGCCCGAGTCCGGACCGCGGGCCGGCCTCCCCCGGACCGTGGCCACCGTCCCCGGCCAGGCCTACGACCTGCGCCCGGCGGCCGACGGGGGCGTGGACTTCCTGGTCGCCGCGGCGGGCTCGGGCACCGCCCGGCTCCAGCACGAGCGCGGCGGCGCCGTCACCGACTCGGGGAGCGGGAGCACCTCACGGCTCAGCCTGTTCTCGGGGCGCGGAGGACACAACATCGTGACGGGGGCCGACCACGTGGGCGCGGGCGCCTCGGTCCGCGCGGTCGACACGAAGTCGATCACCGACCCGCTGACCGTCTCGCTGGGTGGCGACGCGGTCTTCGGCGGGCAGCAGCAGAAGAAGGACGCGGGCGCGGCCCAGGCCTCGACCGTTCTCGCCACCCGCACCGGAAGGCTCGTCACCCAGCCCTTCGACAGCGCGACCCCGGCCGCGGCCACCACGGCGACCTCGGCCTTCGTCCCCGCGGGGGTGCGGAGGAACGCCCTGAACGCGGACCCGTCGGCCTCCGCCGCCCCGGCGGGGACCGCGTCCGCGAGGACCGCGTCCGCAGCGGCGCAGACCCCGGCCTGCTCGGTCCCCCGGAACAGCCCGACCTTCCAGACGATGCAGCAGGGATCGAGCCAGATCGACTGGGCCGCCCAGATGGCCGAGCAGAACCTGCTGACAGGCTCGGCCTACGCCCGTCCCGCGAACTTCGACAACATGGGGCTGGTCTCCTACTCGCCCAACAGCGACTTCGCGGCCGTGCCGCTGCTGCACCCGTCGAGCGACACCTGGAGCACGGTCCCGCGCTCGGTCTTCGAGGCGATCATGGCGCAGGAGTCCAACTGGGACCAGGCGTCCTGGCACGCCCTGCCGGGGATCCCCGGCAACCCGGTGATCGCCGACTACTACGGCGCCGCGGGGACGGTCGACACCATCGACTACGCCGCCGCCGACTGCGGCTACGGCATCTCCCAGGTGACGACCGGGATGTTCGCCAGCCAGACCGGCCAGCAGTACTCGGCCCACGGCCAGTGGAAGATCGCGGTGGACTACCAGGAGAACATCGCGGCCGGCCTGCAGATCCTGGAGCGGACCTGGAACTCCCTGTACAGCGCCGGGATCACCGCCAACGGCGGCGACCCGCGGTACCTGGAGAACTGGTACTTCGCGATCTGGGCGTACAACACCGGCATCGAGCCGGACGCCAAGCACGGCAACACCACCGGCTGCACCCCCGGTCCCGGCTGCGTCGGCGCGGACGGCACCTGGGGCCTGGGCTGGGCGAACAACCCCGCCAACCCGAGCTACCCGCCGAACCGCGCCCCGTACCTGGCCTACACCTACGCCGACGCGGCGCACCCGGCCAGCTGGCCGTACCAGGAGCGGGTCCTCGGCTGGATGGGCACCCCGCTGGTGCGCCTGGGAACCCGCGCGTACGCCCAGGCGACCTTCAACGGCGGCAGCAACTGGCTGGACATCCCCGCCTTCAACACCTTCTGCACCACGGCCGACGACCTCTGCACGCCGGGCGCCGCCAACCAGTCGGGCAACTGCACCCTGGCCGACCTGGAGTGCTGGTGGCATGCGCCGGTCAGCTGGATCCCCACCTGCTCGACGGCCTGCTCGACCAGCCCCTACACGGTCGGTTCCGGCTCCACCGAGCCACCGGTCACCGATCCGCACCCACCGGTCTGCAGCCTGGACACCGGCGTCGTGCCGACCACCTCCAACGGGCCGCCGGTCATCGTCGCGGCGCAGGTCGGACTGGCGGCGGGCAGGACCCCGCTGAACATCGCCGGCTGCCCGGCGACCTCGAACTGGTCCAACGGCGGAACCTTCACGATGGCCTACGGCACCGATGCCGCCGGCGACCCGACCGGTGCGATCGACACCCACCAGCTGGGCGCGGGCTTCGGCGGGTACATCATGTTCGACCACACCCAGAGCGGCGGTGAACCGGCCGTCGTCAACACCGGGACCTGGACCCCGACCCTGCCGTCGGTCCAGTACTACAAGGTCAAGATCCATATACCGGCGACCGGGGCTCGGGCCACCGACGTCGTCTACGCCGTCAACCCGGGCGGCGGCGCGAGCCCGTGGAAGATCCGGGTCAACCAGGCCTGGGGTTCCGACCAGTGGGTCACCATCGGGACCTTCGCGATGTCCCCCGGCGGAACCGTCTCGTTGTCGAACCAGAGCGCGATGACACCGGGCGGCTACGACGTCGGCTACGACGCCGTGGCCTTCCTCCCCCAGGGCGGTACCCCGGGTACGCCGATCGGCGGACCGCCCGGCATCACCGACGCGCCCGCCGGCAGCAACCCCGCCTGGGTCCAGTGCGGCTGCGCGACCCGTACGGCCGGCGACCCGGTCGACACGGCGACCGGCTACTACGGCGAGACCGTCGCCGACCTGTCCACGCCGGGCCGGGGCATGCCGCTGTCCTTCACCCGCAGCTACGACTCGGCGCTGGCCGATCCCGCCGGACCGGGCGGGGCGAATGCGGTCAACGGGCCGTTCGGCTACGGCTGGACCTTCTCCTACAACCTCTCCGCGACCACCGACGGCAGCACGGGCAACGTGACGATCCGGCAGGAGGACGGATCCCAGCTGACGTTCGTCGACACGTCCGGCAGCTACACGCCGTCGGCGCCGCGGTACGACGCCACTCTCACCAAGAACGGCTCCAGCTACATCCTCACCCGCAAGGGCAAGCAGATCTACACCTTCGACACCGCCACCGGCCACCTGCTCTCCGAGACGGACCAGGCCGGCGCGCACGCCACCACCCCCTATGCGACCACCCTCGGCTACAGCGGCGGCCAGTTGTCGACCATCACGGATCCGGCCGGGCACGTGTACACCCTCGGCTGGAGCGGCGGGCACATCACCAGCCTGAGCGACACCGCCGGCCGCCAGGTCGGCTACGCCTACGACAGCTCCGGCGACCTGACCGACGTCTACGGTGTCGGAACGACCCGGAACCCGACCCCGCAGGACGACGACCACACCGTCTACGGCTACAGCACGGCCTCGCACCTGCTCACCTCATGGCGCCAGGCAGCGTTCTTCGGGGACACCACGACCAGCCCGGCACCGGTGACCAGCATGGTCTACGACGCGTCGGAACGCGTCATCAGGCAGACCGACCCGACCGGTCACACCACCACCTTCAGCTACGGTCCGAGCAGCAGCCCGTCCCTGGTCGCGGGCCAGACGCTGGTCACCGACCCCGCCGGACACCAGGTCCTGGACACCTACCAGAACGGCCTGCTGGTCTCCGAGACGAAGGGGTACGGCAGCAGCACGCCGAGCACGTCGTCCTACACCTACGACCCGGTGAGCCTCGGCGTGACGACCGCGACCGACCCGCTCGGCCATGTGCAGACCTTCGCCTACGACGAGCACGGCAACAGGATCTCGGCCAGCGACGGACTCGGGAACACCACCGCCTCCACCTACGACGCCCTCGACGACCTGACCTCGACCATCAGCCCGCTGGGTGTGCTGACCAGCTACGGGTACGATCAGGCGGGGCACATCGCGGTGAGCGGAGGGACGAACAACGGGGCACTCACCTTCGGCCTGCCGACGAGCATCACCGTCAGCCAGCCGCAGCAGTCCGCCGAGATCGTCGACAGCAACCCGGCCGCTCCGCCGACGCGGACAACCGCCTTCTTCTACGACGACGCCGCCCACCCGGGCGACGAGACCCGCGTCGTCGACGCGAACGGCTACACCTCCTCCGCGACGTTCAACAGCAGTGGGGAAGCCCTCAGTAAGACAGACGCGATGGGGGACGTGTCCCGTTACGGCTACGACGCCGGAACCGGGCGGTTGACCTCGGCGGTCAGCCCGAACGGCACCGCCGCCGGGACGGTCCCCGGGTGCACACCGCCCGCCGAGGGATGCACCAGCTACGCCTACGACGCCTGGGGACACGTCGTCAGGACCACCGACCCGCTCGGCCATGCGACCTCGGCGGTCTACGACGCCGACGGAAACCGCACGTCGAGCACCGACGGCGACAACCGGACGACGACCTACGGCTACGACCCGGCGAACCGGCTGACCGTCACCACCAACCCGGACAGCACCCGGACCAGGTCCGACTACAACCCGGACGGCACCACCGCGGACACCGTGGACGCCGACAACGCCAAGACGCTGTACGGGTACGACAGCCAGGGCCGGCTGACCAGCCGAACGGATCCCGACAACCGGAGGACGAGCTACACCTACGACGCCGACGGGCATGTGCTGACCAGCGTCAACGCCGCCGACCAGACGGTCACCGACGGCTACGACGCGGCCGGCCATCCGACGTCGACCAGCTACTCCGACGGTGTCACGCCGAACGTCGCCTACCGGTACAACAGCGGGGGCGCGCGCACCGCGATGACCGACGGCACCGGCACCACGACCTGGTCCTACGACGCGTTCGGCGAGATCGTGTCGAAGACGAACGGCGCGGGTGCGGTGGTCGGCTACGGCTACGACAACGACGGGCACCAGACCTCGATCAGCTATCCCGGCGGCCCGAGCCAGACCGTCCTGCAGACCTTTGACAAGGCCGGGAGGCAGTCCACCGTCACCGACTGGAACGCCGCCACCACGCGGTTCGGGTACGACAACGACGGGAACCTGACCTCGACCGCCTACCCGGACGGCGACACCGTGACGAGCACCGTCGACGGCGCCGACCAGTCGGCGGGCACTGTGCTCAGCCACGGCACGAGCACCCTGGCCGCGATGGCGTACACCAGGGACGGCGCCGGCCAGGTCCTGACCAGCACACCGACCGGCCTGCCGGACCCGGCCCAGACCTTCGGCTACTCCGCCACCGGGCAGCTGACGTCCGCGAGCGGTACCAGCACGTCGTCGTACGGCTACGATCCGGCCGGCAGCCCGACCACGGTCGCCGGCAGCGCGCAGGGCTTCGACGCGGCGTCCCAGCTGTGCTGGACCCTCCCGGGGACGGCGACGAACAGCTCGCCGTGCGCCTCGCCGCCCACCGGAGCCACCAGCTACACCTACAGCGCGGTCGGCGACCGCGCGAAGACCCAGCCGGCCTCGGGAACGGCCAGCACCTTCGGCTACGACCAGGCCGACCGGCTCACCGGCTTCACCGGGCCCTCGGGCAGCGCCTCCTACGCCTACGACGGGGCAGGGCTGCGGGCGAGCACCACGACGGGCGGCGTGACCACCAGGTTCACCTGGAACGACGCCGAGACCGCCGACCTGCTCAGCGACGGCACCACGAGCTATCTCTACGGGCCGGCCGGCGCCGTCGAGCAACTCGCCGGGAGCACCGGCTACTGGTACCTGCACGACGCGCTGGGATCGCCCAAGGCACTCGTGGACGGCACGGGAGCGGTCGCGGCCAGCTTCGGCTACGACTCCTACGGACGGACCACCGCGACCACGGGGTCGGCGACCACGCCGCTGAGGTTCACCGGCGGCTACCAGGACGCCGAATCGGGGCTGCTCTACCTCCAGGCGCGGTACTACGACCCCGCCACCGCCCAGTTCCTGACCCGTGACCCCGCCATCGACCTCAGTCGGTCGGCCTACGGGTACGCCCAGGACAACCCGGGCAACGTGACCGACCGGAGCGGGCTGTGCTGGCCGCTCTGCACGATCGTCATCGGCGCGGTCCTCGGGGCGGTCGGCGGCGCGGCCGGAGGCATCGTGAACGGCGTCATCAACGGCAATCTCAATCTCAAGGACGTGATGATCGACTCGGTGACCGGCGCCGTCGCCGGCGGCGCCAGTGGACTCTGCGGTCCGGAGTGCGGCATCGGTGCGACGGCGATGACCGACGCCGCGGCCAACGGCGTGGGATCCTTCGCCTCAAGCGTCCTCACCCAGGCGAACGACAACGGCTGGGGCCATGTGGACTATGCGCACGCGGGGGTCGAGGGGCTGATCGGGGCCGGAGTCGGATTCGGCGGCGGAGCATGGGGAGCGGGCATGGCGTCCAACGTCGAGAGCGAGTTCGGGAGCATGGTGCTGAGCAACGGGCTGGCTGACTTCTTCGCCACCGGTATCTCCGGGCTGGACCCGCTCGGCCTGGTCTCCAACCCGCCGCCCTCGTTCAGCTCCTCGGGCGCCGGCTGCGGCCTGGGCCCGGCCGCCGCGTGACCTGACCCGGGGGGTGAGGCCCGCTTCGCCGGTCTTCACCCCCTGCCCTTAGGCTGAGCTGCGTCGATCTCGGCCGGGCAGCAAACTGAGGAGAACCACCCTGAACACCGCTCTCGCCGAGGCGCTGTCCCTGGTCCTGCTGCTGGGGGTGCTCGGCTTCGCGGTGACCCGGCCCAAGGGCTGGCCGGAGGCGGCGGCGGCCGTCCCGGCGGCGGCGCTGCTGGTGGGGCTGGGCGCGGTGTCGCCGAGCGAGGCCTGGCAGCAGACCAGGACCCTGCTGCCGGTGGTCGGCTTCCTGGCAGCGGTGCTGGTGCTGGCGCAGCTCTGCGCCGACGACGGGCTGTTCACCGCGGCGGGCGACCTGGTCGCCCGCGCCTGCCAGGGCAGCCCGGTGCGGCTGCTCGGCGGGGTCTTCGCGGTGGCCGCGGTGACCACCGCGGTGCTCAGCCTGGACGCGACCGTGGTGCTGCTGACGCCGGTGATCTTCGCCTCGGCGGCCCGGGTCGGCGCTCGGGCCCGTCCGCACGTCTACGCCACCGCGCACCTGGCGAACAGCGCCTCGCTGCTGCTGCCGGTCTCCAACCTGACCAATCTGCTGGCCTTCACCGCCAGCGGGCTGACCTTCACCCGCTTCGCGGCCCTGATGGCCCCGGCCTGGCTGCTGGTGATCGGGCTGGAGTACGCGGTGTTCCGGCGCTTCTTCCGGGCCGACCTGGCCGCCCCCGGCCGGACCCCGGAGCGGGCCGATCCGCTGCCGATGCCGCGGTTCACCCTGGTGCTGCTGGCGCTGACGCTGGCCGGCTTCGCGGTCACCTCGCTGGCCGGGCTGAATCCGGCCTGGGCCGCGCTCGGCGGGGTGCTGGTGCTCGGCGGCCGGGAGCTGGCCCGGCGCCGGACCACGGTCCGGGAGCTGGCCGGTGCGGCCGCCCCGCTGTTCTGCCTGTTCGTGCTGGCGCTGGGGGTGGTGGTCAAGGCCGTGGTCGACAACGGCCTGGGCACCGCCGCCGGGCGGATCGTCCCGGACGGCGGCAGCCTGCCGGCCCTGCTCGCGGTAGCCGCGGTGGCGGCGGTGCTGGCCAATGTGATCAACAACCTGCCGGCCATCCTGGCCCTGCTCCCGGTGCTGGCCGGGAGCGGGCCGGGACCGGTGCTGGCCGCGCTGATCGGGGTGAACCTCGGCCCCAACCTCAGCTACGCGGGATCGCTGGCCACGCTGCTCTGGCGGCGGATCCTGCACGAGCACGACACCGACGCCGATCTGCGGACCTTCTCGCTGCTCGGGCTCTGCACCGTCCCGGCCACCCTGCTCGCCGCGACCACCGCGCTGTGGGCGATGCTGCAACTGGTCTGAGCTGACGGAAGGTCAGGCAGGCGGCGGCGGATCAGGCAGCGGTGCCCCGACGGCCGTAGACGGCCCAGGTGAGCAGCAGGCAGAGCCCGTAGCCGATCAGGAAGGCCAGGTAGGCACCGTTGCCGTTGTGGACGCTGAGGAAGGACTGCCGGATGGCGAGGTTCACCAGCACCCCGCCGAACGCGCCGACCGCCCCGGCCACCCCGATCAGCGCGGTGGCCTTGCGCTGCGAGGTCC
Organism: Streptacidiphilus cavernicola; assembly: GCF_042510955.1. NCBI lineage: Bacteria > Bacillati > Actinomycetota > Actinomycetes > Kitasatosporales > Streptomycetaceae > Streptacidiphilus > Streptacidiphilus cavernicola. The sequence continues at coordinate 32,577 of NZ_JBHFAB010000036.1, read as the reverse complement.
GCTCCGCCGCCACCGGGTCGGCGCCGGCCAGGACCGCGGCGTCCGCCTCGGCCCGGAAGATCGCCGGGATCATCTTGTAGGTGGAGCCGTTGCCGATGCCGCTGAACACGAACAGGGCGATGAACCCGGCCACGAACAGCGCCAGCGAGTGCTGCTCGGAGGCGGTCAGCACGACTCCGGCGCCGACCGCCATCGCGGCGAAGTTCCAGGCGGTCACCCGGGCCCCGCCCCAGCGGTCGGCCATCCTGCCCCCGACCGGCCGGACCAGCGAGCCCAGCAGCGGGCCGAGGAAGGTCAGGTAGGCGGCCTTGATCGGGGTGTCGAACTGCTGCTGGAACTGCACCTGCAGCACCTGCCCGAAGGCGAAGCCGAAGCCGATGAAGGAGCCGAAGGTGCCGACGTAGAGCAGCGACATCACCCAGGTGTGCGACTCCCGGCAGACGTCCCGCAGCGCGTGCCCGCGGTCCCGCGGCGCGTCGAAGTTGTCCATCCGCAACGCCGCGCCCAGGGCGGCCAGCACGATCAGCGGCACGTAGACCAGCGGCAGCAGCCGCGGGTGGGCCGCGCCCGCGGTGGCCAGGATCAGCAGGCCGACCAACTGCACCGAGGCGACGCCGACATTGCCGCCGCCCGCGTTGATCCCCAGTGCCCAGCCCTTGAGCCGCTGCGGGTAGAAGGAGTTGATGTTGGCCATCGAGGAGGCGAAGTTGCCGCCGCCGACCCCGGCCACCGCCGCGAGCAGCAGCAGCGTGCTGTAGGAGACGCCCGGCTTGAGCAGGATTCCGGCCAGCAGGGTCGGCGCCAGCAGCAGCAGCGCGCTGAAGACGGTCCAGTTGCGGCCGCCGAACCGGGCCACCGCGGTGGTGTAGGGCAGCCGCAGCACCGAGCCGACGGCGGTGGGGACGGCGGTGAGCAGGAACTTCCCGGCCGGGTCGATGTGGTACTGCGGCCCGAGGAAGAGAACCAGCACCGACCACAGGCTCCACACCGAGAAGCCGATGTGTTCGGACAGGACGGAGAAGACCAGGTTGCGCCGGGCCACCCGGGCCCCGGTGGCCTCCCAGAAGGCCGGGTCCTCGGGCTGCCAGTCGGTGAGCCGCCGGGACCGCTCGCGTGCTGGGGCGGTGCCGGTGGCCGGATCGTGGACGGTCGCGCTCATGTTGACCTGCCTCGGTCGTGGGGATACGGGAGGTGTTGACAGGCGAAGCTAGGCAGCCGACGTTTCGTCACCCGTACGTGCGGCGCACCGGCGCGCTACGTCCTGCGCACGTCGGCCGCGGGGCGCTGTGAGGGGCGGAGCCGGATCGGCCAGGTGCGCAGGGTGGTGCAGCCGCCGTCGGGCCCGGTCTCCTCGTCCAGGCAGACGCCGGTGCGGAGGTCGAAGGCCTGCTTGTACATCGGCGAGATCAGCACCGGGACCGGGCCGCGGCTGCCGAGCAGCCCCCGGGAGAGCACGTGGGCGCCGCTGAACGGGTCCCGGTTGTCGAGCGTGTACAGCGCGCCGGAGCGGTCGCGGAAGGCGGCCACCTGCCGTCCGTCGACCAGCAGCGCGACGCCCCGGCCGGGGACCAGGTCGTCGAGGCCGCAGACGGCCAGCCAGGCGCGGCCGTCGTGGATCTCGACCACGCCGGTGGACTGCGCGGCGGCGGGCTGCTCGGTGAGGGTCAGGGTCATCGGGTGCGTACCTCCAGGGAAGCGCCGGCGATCACCGGCGGCAGCGGCAGGGTCAGCCCGTCCTCGTCCGGGCGGGCCGGGCGGATCTGGTCCCGCTCGGGGACGAAGCGGACGGTCGGGTCGGGGGTGTCCGGGGCGTTGGCGAAGGAGACGAAGCGGCGCAGCCGCTCCGGGTCGGCCAGGGTGGCGGCCCACTCGTCCTGGTAGGTCTCGACATGACGGGCCATCAGCTCGTCCAGGTCGGCGCAGATGCCGAGCGAGTCCGCCAGCACCACCGCGCGCAGGTGGTCCAGGCCGCCTTCGAGCCGGGCCAGCCAGGGCGCGGTGCGCTCCAGCCGGTCGGCGGTGCGGATGTAGAACATCAGGAAGCGGTCGATGGTGCGGATCAGCGTGTCGTGGTCCAGGTCCTGTGCCAGCAGGTCAGCATGACGGGGCGTCATGCCGCCGTTGCCGCCGACGTAGAGGTTCCAGCCCTCGGCGGTGGCGATGATCCCGAAGTCCTTGCTCTGCGCCTCGGCGCACTCCCGGGCGCAGCCGGACACCGCCGACTTCAGCTTGTGCGGGGCGCGCAGCCCCCGGTAGCGCAGCTCCAGCTCGATCGCCAGCGCCACCGAGTCCTGCACCCCGTAGCGGCACCAGGTCTGCCCGACACAGGACTTGACGGTCCGTAGGGCCTTTCCGTAGGCGTGCCCGGACTCGAACCCGGCGTCCACGAGCCGGGTCCAGATCAGCGGCAGCTGGTCCACCCTGGCGCCGAAGAGGTCGATCCGCTGACCGCCGGTGATCTTGGTGTAGAGGCCGAAGTCGCGGGCGATCCGGCCGATGGTGATCAGGCCCTCCGGGGTGATCTCGCCGCCGGGGATCCGCGGCACCACCGAGTAGGAGCCGTTGCGCTGCAGGTTGCCGAGGTGGTGGTCGTTGGTGTCCTGCAGCGCGCCCTGCTCGCCGTCCAGGATGTGCCCCTGGTCCAGGCTGGCCAGGATCGAGGCCACGGTCGGCTTGCAGACCTCGCAGCCCTCGCCGCTGCCGTGCTCGTCCAGCAGCCGGGAGAAGCTGCCGATGCCCTTGACCCGGACGATCTCGTACAGCTCGGCCCTGGTGTGGGCGAAGTGCTCGCACAGCCCGTGGGCGATCTCGACCCCGGCGGCGGTCAGCTCCTCCTTGACGATGGTCTCCACCATCTTCACGCAGCTGCCGCAGCCGGTCCCGGCCCTGGTGCACTTCTTCACCTCGGGGACGCTGCCGCAGCCGCCGTCGCGCACGGCTTCGGCGATGGCCGCCTTGGTGACGTTGTGGCAGGAGCAGACCACAGCGTCGTCCGGCAGCGCCAGCGGGCCGAGCGGCGCGCCGAGGCCGGTCGGCAGGACCAGCTGCTCGGGGCTGGCCGGCAGGGCCGCACCGCTGAGCGCCAGCGGGCGCAGCGCGTCGTAGGAGCCGGTGTCGCCGACCAGGACGCCGCCGAGCAGCCGCCCGTCCGGGCCGACCACCAGCTTGCGGTAGATCCCGGTCCGGCCGCTGGTGTAGACGACGTCCTGGGCGCCCGCGGTTGCTCCGTGTGCGTCGCCGAAGCTGGCCACGTCCACGCCCAGCAGCTTCAGCTTGGTGGAGGTGTCGGCGCCGGTGAAGCTGCCGGCTGTGCCGGTCAGCTGCCGGGCCGCGGTCTCGGCCATCGCGTAGCCGGGGGCGACCAGCCCGTACACCCGGCCGTCGGCGGCCAGGGCGCACTCGCCGATCGCCCACACCTGCGGGTCGGCGGTGCGGCAGTGCTCGTCCACGACGATCCCGCCGCGTTCGCCGACCGGCAGGCCGCAGTCCCTGGCCAGCTGGTCCCTGGGGCGGATGCCGGCCGAGAAGACCACCAGGTCGACCTCCAGCACGGTGCCGTCGGACAGGGTCATCGCGCGGACCGCGCCGTCGGGGCCGGTGTCGATCCGCTCGGTCCCGGCGCCGGTGTGCACCCGCACGTCCAGTTCCTCGATCTTGCGGCGCAGCACCTCGCCGCCGCCCTGGTCCACCTGAAGCGCCATCAGCCGCGGTGCGAACTCCACCACGTGCGTCTCCAGGCCCAGCGCCCGCAGCGCCCCGGCCGCCTCCAGGCCGAGCAGCCCGCCGCCGACCACCGCGCCGACCCCGGCCCCCGCCGCGCGGTCGCGGATCGCCTCCAGGTCCTCGATGGTGCGGTAGACGTGGCAGCCCGCCGCGTCGTGCCCGGGGACCGGCGGCACGAACGGGTACGAGCCGGTGGCCAGCACCAGCGCGTCGTACCGGACGGTGTGTCCCGAGGCGGCGGTGACGGTCCGGGCGGCCCGGTCCACGGCGACGGCCGGATCGCCGAGCCGCAGGTCCAGGCGGTGCCCGGCCAGGGCCAGCCGCTCCAGGAACTCCGGCGGGCAGAGCGCCAGCTCGTCCGCGCCGGTGCCGGAGAACCAGGAGGTCAGATGGACCCGGTCGTAGGCGGGCCGCGGCTCCTCGGCGAGCACGGTGATCCGCCACGGGACCGCCGGGCCGTGCTCGGCCAGCGCCTCCAGGAAGCGCTGGCCGACCATCCCGTGTCCGACAAGGACCAGGTGCTGCGGTGTCATGGGCGGACTCCTCGGGGACTGGGGCGGTGCGTACGACGGCGATCCATGTCACCGAGCGTCAACGGGGCCGGTTACGCGTCCGGGTCGGCCGTGTTGCCGCCGGGGTACAGGTGCCTCACACCGGGAGGGGCCAAAGGTGACCGTAAGGACATCCGGGGTAACCCGTGACGCCGTCAGCTAACGGCGGCGTGATCGCCGCGCAACAGCCGCGTAACCCCGCTGCTGGAGCCTTCACAGCATGACGACTGGCCACGCCTCCGACACCGGCCCGCCGACGCCCCCCGAGGGGGACGCTCCGGGTGACGGGACCCTGCTCGGCCCGCTCACCGGTTTCACCGTCGGCGTGACCGCCGCGCGCCGCCGGGACGAGCTGACCGCGATGCTGCGCCGCCGCGGCGCCCGGGTGGTCGAGGCGCCCACCGTGCGGATCCTCCCGCTGGAGGACGACACCGCGCTGCGCGACGCCACCGAGCGCTGCCTGGCCGCCCCGCTGGACTACGTGGTCGCCACCACCGGGGTCGGCTGGCGCGGCTGGATGAGCGCCGCCGACGGCTGGGGCCACGGCAGACAGCTGGCCGCGATGTGCCGGGACGCGGTGGTGATCAGCCGCGGGCCCAAGGCCACCGGCGCGGTCCGGGCCAGCGGCCTGGGCGAGAGCTTCTCGCCGGAGAGCGAGGCCAACGACGAGCTGCTGACCTGGCTACTGGCCCGCGACCTGCGCGGACGCCGGATCGCGGTGCAGGAGCACGGCGCGCCGCTGGACGCCTTCGTCGCCGCGCTGCGGGAACGGGGGGCGGACGTCATCGCCGTCCCGGTCTACCGCTGGGGCCTGCCGGAGGACCCGGAGGCGGTGCGGCGGCTGGTCGAGCAGACGGTCCGGCGCGAGGTCCAGGCCATCGCCTTCACCAGCGCCCCGGCCATCACCGGCTTCCTGGACTCGGCGCTGACCCAGGGCCTGCACGCCGAGGTGCTGGCCGCGCTGCGGGTCGGGGCGGCCGGCGGCGGGGTACTGCCGGTGTGCGTCGGCCCGGTCTGCGCCCGGCCGCTGGAGGAGCACGGCATCCACGCGGTCCAGCCGGACCGGGGCCGGCTCGGCTCCATGGTCCGCACCATCGCCGAGACGCTGCCCACCGGGAACCGCGAACTGCGGCTGGGGGAGCACCGGTTGGTGCTCCAGGGCAGCGCCGTGCTGGACGCCGGGGAGTGCCTCTGGCTGTCCCCGATCCAGGCCGCGCTGCTGCGCGCGCTGTCCGACCAGCCGGGCCGGGTGCTCAGCCGGGTGGAGCTGCTGCGCCGGGTCTGGGTCGGCAGCACCGCGGACGAGCACGCGGTGGAGGTGGCGGTGGCCCGGCTGCGCGGCGCGCTGGGGCGGCACGCGGCGCTGGTGCACACCGTCCCCAAGCGCGGCTACCGGCTGGCGCTGGCGTCCTGAGCGGGCTCTCACAGGGGCGGTCGGTGCGGGTGAGTCCGATGTAACCCCCTGCGGTCGGCCGGTGTGACCTCGGCGCAACGGGTGCTTCCTACCGTGGCCGGACCACCGAAGAGAGAGGAGCCCGCCCGTGACGGCGACAGCTCCGGAGCCCACCACCGCGGTGCGGACCGTCTGCTCGTACTGCGGGGTCGGCTGCGGCCTGGTCCTGGAGGTGGCCACGGACGGCGGCACCGGGCGGCGCAGCGTGGTCGGGGCCTCCGGCGACAAGCGGCACCCGGCCAACGCCGGGCGGCTCTGCACCAAGGGCGCGACCAGCGCCGACCTGCTGGCCGCGGCCGGGCGGCTGGGCACGGCGCTGGTGCGTCCCGAGCGGGGTGCGGAGCCGGAGCCGAGCGGCGTGGACGCGGCGATCAGCACCACCGCGCGGCGGCTGCGCGAGATCCTCGACGCGCACGGGCCGGACGCGCTGGCCTTCTACGTCTCCGGGCAGATGACGCTGGAGGCGCAGTACCTGGCGAACAAGCTGGCCAAGGGCTTCGTCAGGACCAGCAGGATCGAGTCCAACTCCCGTCTGTGCATGGCCAGCGCGGGCAGCGGCTACAAACTGTCGCTGGGCGCGGACGGGCCGCCCGGCTCCTACCAGGACTTCGAGCACGCGGACGTCTTCCTGGTGATCGGCGCCAATATGGCCGACTGCCACCCCATCCTCTTCCTGCGGATGATGGAGCGGGTCAAGGCCGGTGCCAAGCTGATCGTGGTGGATCCCCGGCGCACCGCCACCGCCGCCAAGGCCGACCTCTTCCTGCAGCTCAAGCCGGGCACCGACCTGGCCCTGCTGAACGGGCTGCTGCACCTGCTGGTCCGGGACGGGCACACCGACACCCGGTTCGTCGCCGAGTGCACCGAGGGCTGGGAGGCGATGCCGGAGTTCCTGGCGGACTACCCGCCCGCCGCCGTCGCCGAGCTGACCGGCCTCGCGGAGGCGGACCTGCTCCGGGCGGCCGAGTGGATCGGCGCCGCGGGGGAGTGGACCAGCTGCTGGACCATGGGCCTGAACCAGAGCACCCACGGCACCTGGAACACCAACGCCCTGTGCAATCTGCACCTCGCCACCGGCGCGATCGGCCGCCCCGGCAGCGGCCCGTTCTCGCTGACCGGCCAGCCCAACGCCATGGGCGGCCGGGAGATGGGCTACATGGGGCCGGGTCTGCCCGGACAGCGGTCGGCCCTGGTCGCAGCCGACCGGGACTTCACCGAGCGGCTCTGGGGCGTTCCGGCCGGAACCCTGCGCGCCGAGTCGGGCCGGGGCACGGTCGAGATGTTCGAGCGGATGGCGGACGGGGAGATCAAGGCCTGCTGGATCATCTGCACCAACCCGGTCGCCTCGGTGGCCAACAGACGGACCGTCATCGCCGGACTCGAAGCCGCCGAGTTCGTGGTCACCCAGGACGTCTTCGCCGGGACCGAGACCAACGCCTACGCGGACGTGGTGCTGCCCGCGGCGATGTGGGCCGAGACGGACGGGGTGATGGTCAACTCCGAACGCAGTCTGACCCTGCTCCAGCAGGCGGCGGACGCCCCGGGGGAGGCGCTGCCCGACTGGAGGATCATCGCCCGGGTGGCGAGCGAGATGGGCTTCGCCGAGGCCTTCGACTACAGCTGCGCCGAGGAGGTGTTCGAGGAGATCAAGCAGGCCTGGAACCCGGCCACCGGCTACGACCTGCGCGGCGTCAGCTACCGGCGGCTGCGCGGGACCCCGGTGCAGTGGCCCAGCGCGACGGCGGACGGCGCGGACCGCAACCCGATCCGCTACCTCAACGACGGCACGCGGCAGCCGGTGCTGGAACGGGCCGACGGGACCCGCCCCCGGATGGTCTTCCCCACCGCGAGCGGCCGGGCGGCGTTCTTCCCCCGGCCGCAGCTGGCCCCGGCCGAGCTGCCGGACGACGACTTCCCGTTCGTGCTCAACACCGGGCGGCTGCAGCACCAGTGGCACACCATGACCAAGACCGGGAAGGTCGCCAAGCTCAACCGGCTGAACCCGGGCCCGTTCGTGGAGATCCACCCCGAGGACGCGGCGGGGCTGGGCATCGCCGAGGGGGAGCAGGTCGAGATCGCCTCCCGGCGGGGGAGGGCGGTGCTCCCGGCGGTGATCACCGACCGGGTCCGGCCGGGGAACTGCTTCGCGCCGTTCCACTGGAACGACCTGTTCGGCGAGTATCTCAGCGTCAACGCGGTGACCAGCGACGACGTCGACCCGGTCTCGTTCCAGCCCGGGTTCAAGTTCTGCGCGGTGACGCTGACCCGGGTCGCGGTGGAGGCAGCGGCCGTCGCTGCCGCGAGCGAGCCGGTGGGCGCGGGCGTCGGCGTGACGGTCGGTGCGAGTGCGAGTGCGGGTGCGGTGGCGCAGTTGGCCGGGGTGCTCGGGGTCGCCGACCTCGCGCCGCCGGTGTTCTCCGGCGACGAACGCCGGTACCTGTCCGGTTTCCTGGCCGGACTGGCGACCTCGGCCACGTCCACCGCGGTACCCGTGCTCCCGGCCCGGTCGCCGCTCGCGCCGGACCGGGCCGACTGGGTGAACGGCCTGCTGGCCGGGCTGTTCTCGCGGACCGGCGCCCCGGTCGCGGACGCCGCCTCGACGGTCGCCTCCTCCCCGGACGCCACCGCGCCGACCGGGGAGGAGGTGACCGTGCTGTGGGCCTCGCAGACCGGCAACGCCGAGGAGGCCGCCTCGGTCACCGTCCGGCGGCTGGCCGAGGCGGGCTGGCAGCCGCGGCTGCTCGACATGGCCGACTGCACCCCGGAGTCGCTGCGGCCCGGCGCCGCCGTCCTCTTCATCACCAGCACCTTCGGTGACGGCGAGGCCCCGGACAACGGCACCGCGTTCTGGGAGGCGCTGAGCGCGCCCGGCGACCATCCCGGCGTCCGCGGCCTGCGCTACTCGGTGCTGGCCCTCGGCGACTCCAGCTACGACGACTTCTGCGGCCACGGCCGACGCATCGACCAGCGCCTCGGCGAACTGGGCGCGACCCGGCTGGCGCCGCGCGCCGACTGCGAACCGGGCTACGAACAGGCGGCCGAACAGTGGATCGGCCAGGTGCTCACGGCACTGGCCGAAGTTGACGCCACGTCACCAACAGCTCAGGACAAGCAGGTTCGGATAGCCGAGGCCAAGCACGCCCCGGCTCCCGGCACCGAGTTCAGCAAGGCCTCGCCCTTCGCCACCCTGCTGGTCGGCAACCGGCTGCTCAGCCTGCCCGGATCCGCCAAGGAGGTCCGCCAGTTCGCCTTCGACACCCGCGGCGGCGAGCACGGCGACCTCCGCTACGAGGCCGGTGACGCGCTCGGCGTCTGGCCCGCCAACTCCCGCCGACTGGTGGCCGAATGGCTCGCGGTGACCCGGCTCGACCCGGAGCTGCCGGTCCCGGTGCCGGAGTGGGGCGACGTCCCGTTCGGCGAGGCGCTGCGCACCCGGTTGGAGATCGCCAGGATCACCCCCGGCCTGCTCCGCTTCGTCGCCGAGCGCAGCGGGAACCGGGAGCTGCGGCAGCTGCTCCGCCCGGACAACAAGGGCGAACTGGCCAAGTGGAGTTGGGGCCGCCAGGCGGTGGACGTGGTGGCCGCGCACCCGGTCCGGGCCTCCGCGGCGGAGTGGGCCGGGGTGCTCAGCGATCTGCAGCCGCGGCTCTACTCGATCTCCTCCAGCCCGCTCGCCCACCCCGACCAGGTGCGGCTGACCGTCTCTGTGGTCCGCTACGGCGGCCAGGACGGCAGCCCGCGCACGGGAGTGTGCTCGGCCTACCTGGCCGACGCCGCGGACGACGGCCCGGTCCCGGTGTTCGTACGGCGGTCGCCGCGGTTCCGGCCGCCGTCCGATCCGCGGGCGCCGATGGTGATGGTCGGTCCCGGCACCGGGGTGGCCCCGTTCCTGGGATTCCTGGAGGAGCGGCAGGCGCGCGGGGACACCGGCCGCAACTGGCTGTTCTTCGGCGAGCAGCGGCAGGCCACCGACTTCTACTACCGCGAGGAGCTGGAGGCCTTCCGTGAGTCCGGCGGCCTGGACCGGCTCGACCTGGCCTTCTCCCGGGACCAGCGGGCCAAGGTCTACGTCCAGGACCGGATGCGCGAGCACGGCCCCCGGCTCTGGGACTGGCTGCAGAACGGCGCGCACCTCTACGTCTGCGGCGACGCCGCCCGGATGGCCACCGACGTCGACCGGGCCCTGCGCGACATCGCCGTGGCGCACGGCGGCATGGACCGGGAGCGGGCCGCCGCCTACCTCAAGCAGCTTGCCGCGGAACGCCGTTACGTCCGCGACGTCTACTGAGGGCGGCTACCCGCCGAGCGACCCGGGCTCGCCGCGGTAGCGGAGCAGCAGCATCGCGGCGTCGTCGTGCAGCGGCCCGCCGGTGTGCGTCACCAGGTCCTCGCGCAGGGTCTCCAGCGCCTCGTCCGGGTCCTCCTGGTCGAGCAGGAAGGCGCGGTCGGCCAGCGGGTAGAAGGACCGGGCGGTGTTCCTGGCCTCGGTGACGCCGTCGGTGTAGAAGAGCATCTGGTCGCCGGGCCCCAGGTCCACCTGGTGCGCGACCGGGCCCTCGGGGCCGAGGATGGCCAGGCCCAGCGGCGGGGCGGTGAGCGCGGGTTCGGCGAACTCCACCGCGCCGTTGGAGCGCAGCAGCAGTGGCGCCGGGTGGCCGTAGTTGAGCAGGGTCATGGTGTGGTCGTCGTCGATCTCGGCCAGCACGGCGGTGACGAACTCCTCCCCGCTGAGCCGGCGGTTGAGCGCCCGTTCCAGCCGTTCGCCGACCTCCTCCAGGTCCTTGGCGTCGGGTGCGGACTCGCGGAACGCGCCGAGCACCACCGCGGCGGTCTCCACCGCCTGCAGGCCCTTGCCCTGGACGTCGCCGACGATCACCCGGGTCCCGTGCGGGGTCGGCACCACCTCGTAGAGGTCGCCGCCGATCCGGGCCGAGGCGTCGGCGGAGGTGTAGGAGACGGCGATGCGCATCCGTCCGGCCCGCAGCGGGACCGGACGCAGCAGCACCCGCTGGGCGGCCTCCGCCACCGAGCGCATATTGGCCAGCTCGCGCTCGTACCGCCGCCGGATGGTCGCGGCCAGCGCGGCGGCGGCGGTCGCCCCGGTCACGGACAGCATCGCGACCATCGACCGGTGCGTGGCCAGCAGGTGGTCGTGCCAGGAGGTGCCGAGGCAGAGCAGCAGGGCCACCACTCCGACCAGCAGCGCGCGGCGGATCGACCCGGTCACGCAGGCGAAGGCGGGGCCCAGCGAGAACAGCGCGAGGAAGCCCGCGTCGGGCCCGCTGCCGAGGTCGATCGAGACGACCGCGGCCATCATCACAAACGGCAGCCCTACCAGAAGCGGCTGTCGAGCCAGTCCCTGCGGTTCCACGGTCACCTCCCCGCCTCCAGGAGCCGTGCTCCCCCGGCACCTTCGCACCAGGTAAGGGTACGGGCAAGGGATTCCCAGGAAACCAGCAGTATCGGACGGGTGTCCGAACAGTCACCCGGGGTGACCGCAGTGCCGCACGGGGCAGCGGAAGGGGGACCGGGCGGCGGCCCGGTCCCCCTGTGCCATGCGCGGTCGGTCGGCCCGGCCGGTCGGTCAGCCCACCCCGGTCAGCCCAGCTCGGCGGACAGGAACCCGGCGCCGTTGTAGGAGCCCCAGCCGGTCACCTTGTCGTAGCCGGTCCCGGCGCTGTAGGCGCCGTTGCTGCCGGTCTTGATGTCGTGGAAGGCGGTGCTGTAGTTGGACGAGGCCGCCAGCGCGTAGATCGAGGCGTTGGCGTAGCCGAGGGCCGGCTTGGACTTGGACTTCGCCTCGTTGTCGTAGATCGCGGTGAAGGCGGCCCAGTTGGGCGCGGCGGCGCTGGTCCCGCCGAACTCGGCCCAGGAACCCTCGGAGTAGACCGCCCAGCCGGTGCTGGGGCTGGCGTCGGCCGCCACGTCCGGCACCGAGCGCTTGCTGCCGGAGTTCACCCCGGTCTGGAACGAGGGGGTGGCGAAGTAGGAGGAGACCCCGCCGCCGCTGCCGTTCCAGGCGGTCTCCTTGCTCCAGGCGCCCGCCGAGGTCAGCGTCAGCGCGGTGCCGCCGGTGCCGGTGACGTACGGGTCGCTGGCCGGGAAGTCGACCGAGGTGCCGCCGTTGCCCGCGTCGTCGGAGCCGCTGTCGCCGGAGGCCGCGTAGATGGACTGGCCCTGCGCGGCGGCCTCCTGGAAGTCGGTGTTCAGCGCGGTCCGGTTGGACGCGGTCTCGTCGGCCTCGTCGATGCCCCAGCTGGTGGAGATGATCGGCACGTCGTTGCTGACCACCGAGGAGTAGAGGGCGATCTCCCCGGCGTCGCTGTTGGGCGCCTCGTAGACCTTGACGGCCGCGCCGGGGGCCAGCGCCTGCACCACCTCGATGTCCAGCTCCACCTCGTCCTCACCGGAGAGGTCGGTGGTGCCGCCGCCCGCCTTGACCACCGCGGGGGTGGGCGGGGTGAGCGAGAAGTACTTGTCGTAGGTGGTGATGTTGCTCTGCTTGAAGGCGGAGAACTCCAGCAGCGCGACGGTCTGGCCGGTGCCGGTGTAGCCGGCGCTGATCGCGGAGGCGACGTTGTAGCCGGTGCGGGCCTTGGCCGGGGTGAGGCCGGTCACCGCCCTGCTGGCGTCCGGGGTCGCCCGGCGGGTGTCGAAGTGGTCGTAGCTTGCGTAGTCGGACAGGCCGGAGACGTCGGTGACGGCGGAGGCGATGGCGGCCGGGAGCACCGGGGCCGCGCTGTTGGCGTAGAAGTCACGCTTGGCCGTGGCGTCGTGGTAGGTCGCCAGGCTGGTGCCGAACGCCTTCTGCAGCTGCGCCGCGCTGCCGGTGGCCTGCAGCGACAGCCGGTTGGCGGTGGGCTCGGCGACGGACAGGCCCTGCCCCCTGAGGTAGGAGCTGACCGCGGCGACGGCGGCCGGGGAGGCGCCGAACCGGTCCGCGAACTGCTTGACCGTCAGATAGTGCTTGTACTGGGCCGAGGCGGGGTCGGCGACCTGCCGGAGGAAGTCGGCGAGGCCGGCCGAGTCCTGCCCGGCCAGGCTGACGGTGACGGTTATCGAGCGCCCGGCCGGGACCGAGCCGACCCGGGTGGAGTGGCCGACCGCCTGCACCACGTCGCCGCGCAGCGGCAGGGCGGCGGGCCGGGAGGCGGCCGCGGCCGGGCCGGCGACCATGGCGAGGATCGGCAGCGGCGCTGCGAGCACTCCGATGACGGGTCGGATGGGAAGCTTCACGAACGTCCTCCTGGGACGGCGGGGGAGTGCGGTCGTGATCCACGCTAGGAAGTCGTGACGCCCCTCATAAGAGGGGTATCCCTTGCCGGGTCGGTGAACACCGCGTGTCCCCTGATGTCGACGGCGCGGGCCAGTGCGGTCCGCGATCGCACGCCGAGCTTGCGGTAGACCCGGGACAGGGTCCCCTCCACCGTCTTGACGCTGACGAACAGCGCGGCGGCCACCTCCCGGTTGGTGGCGCCGCGGGCCACCATCTCCGCCACCCGGCGCTCACTGGCCGTCAGTTCCCTTGCGGTGTCCACGCGTTCGGCCGGGGCCAGCCGGTCCAGCTCCTCCTCGGCGCGGCGCAGCAGCGGCACCGCGCCCAGCGAGCGGCAGAGCGCAGCCGCCTCGGTGAGCGCGCCGCGGGCCACCACCCGGTGCCGGGCCCGGCGTTCGGCCCCGCCCCAGGCGATCAGGGTGCGCACCAGCTCCAGCGGCAGCGGCAGCCCGCGCAGCCGTTCGGCCGAGGCGGCCAGCGCGGCGGCGGCCGACTCGATCCGGCCGAGGGCGGCCTCGACCAGGCCCTCGGCCCGCTCCAGCGCGCCCAGGGCACTGCCGCCCCACGGGGGGCTCCACCCGGCCGTCAGCGACCGGGCCTCGGCCAGCACCTGCCGTGCCTCGTCGGTCTCGCCCGACTGCGCCAGCGCCTCGGCCAGGTCGGCCAGCCGCCGTACCGTGTCCGGGTCGGCCAGTTCCATCGCCGCGCCGAGTTCGCGGGCCCGCTGGAGCGACTCGGCGGCTGCCGCCGCGCCGCTCGGGTGGCCGGTCAGCAGTTGCGCGGTGCCGAGCACGCCGAGCGCGCGGATCAGGAACAGCCGGTCGCCGTCGGCCGCCGAGCCGTCCACCGCGGCCTGCGCCAGCGCGCAGGCCCGGTCCGGCGTCCCGGCGACGGTCTCGGCCAGCGCCGCGGCGTAGGCGCCCAGCGGCGACGGCAGGTCGGCGTCGGAGAGCAGCCGGGTGCAGCGCTCGGCGGTGGCCAGTGCCGGGACGCACTCGCCCCGGCGGACCTGGACCCGGACCAGGGCGACCAGGGTGGCCATGGAGTCCTCGACGCCGATCCTGGCCCGGCTCGGCTCCAGCAGCGCGGTGATCCGCGCGTGCGCCGCCGCGACCTGGTCGCCGTCCAGCTCGGCCAGGGCCTGACGGCGCATCAGGCTGCGGTCGTCGGCCGAGGCGGCGAGGCTCTCCTCGGCGGCCCGCAGGGCGAGGCCGAGGGTCTGCCCGGCCTCGGCCGGGGCGCCGCGCATGGCCTGGACGGTGCCGAGCAGGCCGAGCGCGGAGACCCGGGTGGCCCGGTCCTCGGCCGGGTCGGCCAGCTCGGCGGCGCGTCCGGCCTGCCGGGCGGCCTCGGCGGTGCTGCCGCCGAGCAGGGCGCGGACCGCGGCCCAGAGCCGCAGCCTGGCCTCCAGGCCGGCGTTGCCGACCGCGTCGGCGAGACCGGCCTCGATCAGGCCCCGGGCGTCGCCCAGGGCCTGGCCCGCGGTCTCCAGCAGCACCAGCCGGGCCCTGACCCGCTGCCCGGGGTCGGATCCTGGTAGCTGCGCCGGATCGCCGAGCACTGCCTCGGCGGCCTGCCGGGCCTCCTCGTGCATGCCCGCGTCGGCGGCGGCCCCGGCCGCGTCGAGCAGCCGTTCGAACCGGTGCGCGGGCTGCCCGGCCGGCGTGCGTTCGGCCGCCAGCACCGCCAACTCGTAGGCGCTGTCCGGGCTTCCAGCGGCCCTGGCGGAGCCGGCCGCCTCGGTGAGCAGGGTGGCCACGGCAGCGTCGGGGTAGGGGCGGGCCAGCGCGAGGTGCCGGGACCGTTCGACCGGATCGGTCACCAGCGCCGCCAGCACGGCGTGCGCGGACAGCCGCTCGCCGGTGCCGGCGTCGGCCAGCAGCGCGGCCCGCAGCATCGGGTGCCGGAACCGCAGCGCGCCGTCGGGGGCGGTCCCGACCAGGGCCAGCCGTTCCGGCTCGGCCAGCAGCTCGGCCGGTTCGGCGACGCCCGCGGCCCGCAGCAGGCCGAGGCTGGGTTCGGCCGCGGTGGCCGCGAGCAGCAGCGCGGAGCGGGTCGGCGGCGGCAGTGCGGAGGCGGGGGCCAGCAGCGCTTCGCGCAGCGCGGGCGGCAGCAGCACCCGCTCGGTGTCGCCGAGTTCGGTGGTGCGGCGGGCCAGTTCCAGGGCGTAGAAGGGGTTTCCGCCGGAGGTCTGGTGCAGCCGGCGGAGCAGCCTGGCCGGCAGCGCGTCCACCCCCGGGATGCCGCTGCGGGCCAGCAGCTGTTCCATGGCGCCCAGGGTCAGTTGAGGGACCGTCAATTCAGCTGACCCGGGCGGGTGCAGCTCGGGCACCGGCTCGTCGCAGCGCTCGGTGCTGACCATGCGCAGGCCCAGTACCGGGGCCCGGCGGGCGACGTAGGCCAGCACCTCGGCGCTGGCGCCGTCGAGCCACTGCACCCCGTCCAGCACCAGCAGCGGCGCGGGCAGCCGGTGCAGCACCTCCGCGACGGCGACCCGCAGCGCCAGCTGGTCCCGGCCGGTGGCCGGACCGCCGCCGCGGAGCAGCACGTCCCGCAGTACCGCCCTGGGCTCGGCCGGGAGTGCGCCGAGGGCCCGGTCGCTGACCGGGGCGAGCAGGTCGAGCAGCGCCCCGAACGGCAGCAGGCCGTCGTCCCGGCCGGGTTCGCAGCGCAGCACGGTCGCGCCCTGCGCCTCGGCGTCCTCGGCCAGCGCGCGCACCAGCGTGGTCTTGCCGATGCCCGCCGGTCCGGTGATCCGCAGCCCGGCGCCGGTCCGCAGTGCGGCGCGGGCGGCATCGAGGAAGCCGTTCCTGGGCAGTGGTGGAACCGTGCTGGTGCGCCGCATTGTCCGAGTATATGCCATGAACCTGTCATTAGCCTGGAGGCGTCACGTGCCGGACCGGAGCCGGTTCCGGGGCTGCCGACCAGGACGTGACGCTCATGACGCTCTCTGTCTTTCAGCGTGCGTTGATTGACTGTGCGTCAGGCCCGGTGGGCCCACTCCTCGGCCAACAGCCGGTACGAGGCGACCCGGTCGGCGTGGTCGTGGGTGATGGTGGTGACCACGATCTCGTCCGCGCCGGTGGCGTCGCGCAGGGTCTCCAGCTGGTCGGCGACCTGCCGCGCGGTCCCGGTGAACTGGGTTTCCACCCGGTCCTGGACCAGCGCCCGGTCCTGGTCGCTCCAGACGTGGGCGCGGGCCTGCTCCGGGGCGGGGAACGGGATCGCGCCCTCGCCGCTGCGGATGCTGCGCACCCACAGGCCGTATCCGGTGGCCAGTTCGCGGGCGGTGCCCTCGTCCTCGGCCACCACGACGTCGGCGGAGACACTGACATAGGGGCGGTCGAGCACGGCCGACGGGGTGAACGCCGCACGGTAGCCCTCCGCCGCCTCGACCACGGTGGCTGGGCTGACGTGGTAGTTGGCCGCGAAGCGCAGCCCGTTCGCGCCCGCCGTCTCCGCGCTGGTGCCGCCGCTGCTGCCGAGGATCCAGACCTGCAGGTCGGCCCCCTCGCCGGGCACCGCATGGGCCTCGACGCCGTCGACGGCGTAGCTCCCGGCGATCAGCGCGAGGATGTCGGCGACCTGCTCGGCGTAGTCCTGGGACTCCGCGTGGGGCTGCTGCAGCAGCTTCCTGTGCAGCGCGAAGCGCGGCGAGCGCAGCAGTGGGGCGGGGTCGAACCGGGCCGGGATCCGCAGCCCGTTCGGGGTGCGGCCGTCGACCACGGCGGTGCCGCCGAGCAGGGCGGGCGCCCGGGTGGCGGTGGGCGGCCCGCCGCCGGAGCGGCCGAGGCCGAGGTCGAACCGCCCCGGGTGCAGCGCGTCCAGCAGCCCGAACTCCTCGACCGTGGACAGCGCGGTGCGGTGGCCCAACTGCACCGCGCCGGAGTCCAGCCGGATGCTGGAGGTGGCCGCGGCGGTCAGCGCCAGCACCACCGCGGGGGAGGTCCCGGCCACGCCGGGGTTGAGGTGGTGCTCGGCGAACCAGTAGCGGCGGTAGCCGAAACGCTCGGTCTGCCGGGCCAGGTCGATGCTGTTGCGCAGCGCCTGCGACGCGGACGAGCCGGAGCTGACCGGGACCAGGTCCAGGACCGCGAGCGGGGTGTCGGACATGGTCAGACCCCCTGTCGGAGGGCTTGGGCCGCCGCGTCCGGATGGCTCAGGCCCAGGTGGTCGCGCAGCGTGGTCCCCCGGTACTCGCTGCGGAACACCCCGCGTTCCTGGAGCAGCGGGACCACGGTGTCGGCGAAGTCGTCGAGGCCGCCCGGGGTCAGGTGCGGGGCCAGGATGAAGCCGTCGCCCGCGTCGGTCTGGACGAACTCGTTCAGCGCCTCGGCGACCTTCGCCGGTGTCCCGATGAAGGACTGACGCCCGGTCACCTCGATGATCAGCTCACGCGTGCTCAGGTTCTTCGCCTCGGCGAGCGCGCGCCACTGCGCGGCGGTCGCCAGCGGGTCCCGGTGCATCCGGACGCTGGCCCGGCCCTGCGCGATGGTGTTCTCGCCGACCAGCGGGTCCACCTCGGGCAGCGGGCCGTCCGGGTCGTGGGCACTGAGGTCGCGGTTCCAGAGCTGTTCCAGGAACCTGATCGCGGTCTGCCCGCTCACCTGCTGACGCCGGATCAGCAGTGCCTTCTCCTGGGCCTCGGCGTCGGTGTCGCCGAGCACGAAGGTGACCCCGGGCAGGATCTTCAGCTGGTCGGCCGAGCGCCCGTACCTGGGCAGCCTGCGCTTGACGTCGGCGTAGAACTCCCGCCCGGCCTCCAACGTGCCGTAGCGGGTGAAGATCGCGTCGGCGGAGGCGGCAGCGAACTCGCGTCCCTCCTCGGAGTCACCGGCCTGGAACACCACCGGCCGCCCCTGCGGGCTGCGCGGGACGTTGAAGCGCCCGCGGATGTCGAACTGGCTGACCCGGTGCTCGAACCGGCCCGCGCCCGGATCGCCGAGGAAGGCGCCGGAGTCCTGGTCCGCGACGATCTCGTCGCCCTTCCAGGAGTCGAACAGCACGGTTGCGGCGTCCAGGAACTGCCGGGCCCGCTGATAGCGGTCCTGCTGGGCCAGGAAGCCGCCGCGGCGGAAGTTCTGCCCGGTGAACTCGTCCCAGGAGGTGACCACGTTCCAGGCGGCCCGGCCCGCCGAGAGGTGGTCCAGCGTGGCGAACTGCCGGGCCACCTCGTAGGGTTCGTTGAAGGTGGAGTTGATGGTCCCGGCCAGGCCGAGCCGGTCGGTGACGGCGGCCAGCGCGGCCAGCACGGTGAAGGTGTCCGGGCGGCCGACCACGTCCAGGTCGTAGATCTGGCCGCCCTGTTCGCGCAGCCGCAGGCCCTCGGCGAGGAAGAGGAAGTCGAACTTGGCACGCTCGGCCGTCCGCGCCAGATGCACGAAGGAGCTGAAGTCGATCTGGCTGCCGGCGGCCGGATCGCTCCACACGGTGGTGTTGTTCACCCCGGGGAAGTGCGCGGCGAGGTGGATCTGCTTGACGGGCTTGCTCATGACGTCCTCTCAGCGGCCGGTGCCGCGTAGCGGTTCGCGGGACGGGGGAGGCCGAGCAGCCCGCGCAGGGTGGCCGACCGGTAGCCGGTCCGGAACAGCCCGCGCAGCTGCAGTTCCGGCACCAGGCGGCGGGTGATCTGCTCCAGGTCGTGCGGGAGGGCGGCGGGCCGCAGCCGGAAGCCGGTCAGCCCGGCCGCCTGCCACTCCCGCAGCAGCTCGGCGAGCTCGGCCGGGGTCCCGGTGAAGACCGGGGCGTCGCTCGCGTACCCGGTTCCGGCCCGCTCGTCCAGCCGCGCCCTGCGGGCGGCGGCGGCCTGCTCGGTGTCGTCCAGGAACACCACCAGGTCGGCGAAGACATGCACGGCCTCCGCCTCCCGTCCGACTGCTGACTGCCCGTCACGGATCTCGGCGACGATCGCACGGGCGTCGCCCAGGTCGCGCGGGGTGGTGAAGCCGACATCGGCGGAACCGGCCACCAGGCGGTACGGGATGCTCCGGTGTGCCAGCGCGGCGACGATCGGCTGCCCCTGCGGCGGGCGCGGGGTGATCGACGGGCCCTTGACCGCGAACCGCGGGCCCTCGAAGTCGATGTAGTGCACCTTGTCGCGGTCGATGAACCGGCCGGTGCCGGCGTCGCGGATCTCGGCGTCGTCCTCCCAGCTGTCCCAGAGCCGCCGTACCACCTCGACGTAGTCGGCGGCCTCCGCGAAGGCCTCGGCGACCAGCGCCTGGACCTCCGGCCCGGCGAACTCCTCGGCACGGAACGGTGGGAGGCTGCGGCGGCCGAACAGCTCGGCCTCGTCGGCGCGGGTCGAGACCTGCACCCGCACCCCGGCCCGACCGCCGCTGACGTAGTCCAGGGTGGCGATCGCCTTGGACAGGTGGAACGGTTCGGTGTGGGTCACCACGGCGGTCGGGACCAGCCCGATGTGCCTGGTCAGCGGGGCGATCCTGGCGGCTGTCAGGACCGCGTCCAGACGCCCGCGGACCTGGTCGGTGCGCGCGTCCGGCCGGCCGTGCTCGGCGGACTGCAGGCCGAGCGAGTCCTCGATGGTGACGAAGTCCAGCAGGCCGCGTTCGGCCTCGGCGACGAGGTCGGCCCAGTAGGCCGCGGTGAGCAGCTCTTTGGGGCGGGCGTCTGGCTCGCGCCAGGCGGCGGGGTGCCAGCCCGCGCCTTCGAGGGCGACGGCGAGGTGGAGGGCGGGGTGTTGGGCGGGGTGTTGGGCAGAGCGGGGCTGGGGCATGGAGAGGTCGCTTCCTGCTCGGGCGGAGGACGCCGCACCGGTGCCGCGGGCATGACGAAGGGGGCCCGCGTCGGGCGGACGGCCCGGAACGGTCGGGGAGAAGGAGGGCGCTGGCTCTGCGAAAGGGCGGAGCGGGCTCAGGCAGCCGTACAGAGGGCGCTGGAGCTGCGCTGCAGATCGATGTGCCGTCGCGAGTAGGTACCGATGGCTCGACGCACTACGGTCCCCTCCCCGGCTCGAACTGGCGCTTGCATCCCGCCTCGTCACCGTAACTCCGGCCGGGCGCCGAACACAATCCCCGGCAGCGGCAGGGGCTGATCCGGGGAACCGGGCGGTGGACCGGTCTCGACCACGGCGTTCCGGGGAAGGGTCTCCCGGGTCGCCGCGGTCGAGTCAGCGGGGCCGAGGCAGCGTGGTCGAGTCAGTGGGGTCGGATGGACATCGAGGCACTCCGCCGGGACACCCCCGGCTGCGCCAACCGGGTGCACCTGAACAACGCGGGCGCGGGCCTGCTCTCCCGGCAGACGCTGGCGGCCGTGGTCGGCCAGCTGGAACTGGAGGCGGCGATCGGCGGCTACGAGGCCGCCGAGCAGCAGCGGGAGCGGATCGACTCCACCTACCGGGCCATTGCCACCCTGCTCGGCGGCCGGGCCGACGAGGTGGCGCTGTTCGACGGCGCCACCCGGGCCTGGCAGGCCGCCTTCTCCGCGCTGCGGTTCCGGCCCGGCGACCGGATCCTCACCGGCCGGGCCGAGTACGCCAGCAATGTGCTGGCCTACCTCCAGGCCGCCGCACGCACCGGGGCCGAGGTGGTGGTCGTGCCCGACGACGCGTCAGGCCAGCTGGACACCGCGGCGCTGGCCCGGCTGATCGACGGGCGGACCCGGCTGGTCGGCGTCAGCCACGTCCCGACCAGCGGCGGCCTGGTCAATCCGGTGGCCGAGATCGGCCGGATCACCCGCGCGGCCGGGGTGCCGTTCCTGCTGGACGCCACCCAGTCGGTCGGACAGCTCCCGGTCGACGTCGCCGCGATCGGCTGCGACCTGCTGGCCGGCACCGGCCGCAAGTTCCTGCGCGGGCCGCGCGGCACCGGGTTCCTGTGGGTGGACACCGCCGCGCTGGAGTACCTGGACCCGGCCGTCGCCGAGCTCAGGTCCGCGGTCCGGGACGGCGGGCGCGGCTTCGCCTGGCAGCCCGGCGCGCAGCGCTTCGAGACCTGGGAGCGGAGCCCCGCCAACATCCTCGGGCTGAACGCGGCCGTGCGGCAGGCCCTCGCGCTGGGCCCGGACCGGATCGGCCGGCGCTGCGCCGCGCTCGGCGCCCGGCTGCGCGAACAGCTTGACGCGCTGCCCGGGGTCAGCACCCACGACCGGGGACGCGAGCGCTGCGCCATCGTCACCGCCAGGGTCGCCGGGCTGGCCGCGGCGGAGGTCGCCGCGGCGCTGGCCAGGAAGGGCGTCAACGTCAGCGTGACCGCGCCCGCGGACACCCGGTTCGACGCCGGGCAGCGGGACGCGCACCCGCTGGTCCGGCTCTCCCCGCACTACTTCAGCACCGAGGCCGAGCTCGACCTGGCCGTGGACGCGGTGGCCGGGTTGCTCTGACGGCCCATCACCGCTCGCCGGATCCGCCGCCGGGCCCGACGATGGGCGGAGGTGCGGGATGCCGAGCCCCGCCCGGGACGATGGGTGCGACGGTGGGCGGTTTTCAGGTGAACGCACGGGCCGGACGACTGCTGGCGGCCGGCGGGCTGCTGGCCGGAGGGATGGCCGGGGTGGTCGTCCTCGCGGGCTGCGGCAGTTCCTCGTCGGGCTCGAACGCGGCCCTGTCCGCCACCTCGGCGTTCTCGCCGAACCCGTCGCAGTTCTCCGGGGAGCCGCCGTCGGCGCTGTCCTCGCTGGCGTCCTCGGCCCAGGCCGCGGTCTCGGCCACGGCCTCCTCGGCCCGTGCGGCGGCGTCCGCGTTCGAGTCGTCGGTGTCGGCCGCCTCGGTGCAGGCCCAGGCGGCGGCCAAGGCCGAGCTGGCGAAGGTGTCGGGTGCGGGCAACGCGGTCGCGGACGTGGGCCTGACCGGCGTCAACCGCGCCACCACCGGCGGTCTGAACGCCGCGGTGGTCACCGTCACCAACCGCAGCGGCGCGAAGGCGTCCTACGCGGTGAAGATCAACTTCGAGGACGCCTCCGGCAAGGTCGTCGACAGCACCGTCGTGGCCGCGCCGGACCTGGCCGCCGGAGCCAAGGCGCAGCCGGTGGCCTTCAGCACCAAGGACACCACGACCGCGCTGATCCCCAGGGTCGCCCAGGCCCAGCGCTACTGATCCGGCGTCACCGGTCCGCCCGCCTGCGGTCCAGCTGGGCCCGGCGGGCGTTTCCGACCCAGACGATCAGTGCGCCCAGGGCCAGGAAGGCGAGCGTCACCAGCACGGAGGAGACCGCGACCCGGACGTAGCCGTGCTGCCGCGGGTCCAGGAAGGGGTACGGGTACCAGCGGGCGTGCGGTCCGCGCAGCAGCGTGTAGCCGAGGTACAGCACCGGGAACACCAGCCAGCCCGCCGCCTCGCTCCAGCGCAGCCGCCGCAGCGGCGGCAGCAGCAGCCAGTCGGCCAGCAGTACCAGCGGGATCACCCGGTGCAGCACGTCGTTGGTCCATGCGAGCATCCCGGTCTCGGCGCCGGACAGGGCCACCGCGTAGACCAGGCCGGTGACCGCCAGGTACAGCGTGGCCGCGCCGCGCACCAGGTCGGGCGCACCCGGGCGGCCCAGCAGCTCCGCCACGCCGCCGTAGCCCAGGACCACGGTGGCGGCGCAGTTGCTGAGCACGGTGAAGTAGCTGAAGAAGTTGACCAGGCTGCCGCCGTTGGCGTGGGCGTGCGCGGCGGTGACGCCGAGCGCGACACCGGTGAGCACGGCGAAGCCGATGCGCAGAACGGGCACCCAGCGCGGCACCGCGGACCTCCTCGGGGGACCGGCCGCCGGACGGCGGCCACCAGCGCCCATCATCGGCGACGCCCACCGCCCGGCCCGGTAGGCGCGTCCGGTGGGCGCGTCCGCTGATCCGCTCCCGGTGGGGGCGGGATCGGTGGCAGAATCCTCCTCGTTCATGGTCTGTTCCCGTCAAGCGGACGGTGAACTCCAGCAGCAGCGTGAGGAGTTGACGAGGTGCCGAGTTCGCCGTCGCGTCTGTTCGCAGAGATCAGCACCGCCCTGCCGCCCACCGGCGGCGGGGTCACCATGGGACGCGCGGTGGTGCTCGGCGGCAGCATGGCCGGGCTGATGGCCGCCCGGGTGCTCAGCGAGCACGCCGAGGAGGTCGTGCTGATCGAGCGCGACGGCAGCACGGCGGACGGCGGCGAGCCCGACGCCCCCCGGGCCGGGGTGCCGCAGGGGGCGCAGGTGCACGCCCTGCTCGGGGCGGGCGCGCTGCAGCTGGAGCGGTGGTTCCCCGGCTTCGTGGCCGAGGCGGTGGCAGGCGGCGCGGTCACCCCGCCGCCGGACGGCTCGCGCGAGTGGTTCTTCACCGACGGCCGCCGCCGGGTCACCGCCCCGGTCGCGCAGGACTGGCCGGTCCTGGTCAGCACCCGCCCGTTCCTGGAGGCACTGGTCCGCCGCCGGACCCTGGCGGCGGACAACGTCCGACTGGTCGCGGGCCGGGCGGACGGGATCACCTTCGAGGGCGAGCGGGTGTCCGGCGTGCGCTACCTGCCGCAGGGCCGGGACGGCGCCGAGGACGAGATCACCGTGGAGGCCGACCTGGTGGTGGACGCCATGGGCCGCTCCAGCCGACTCGGCGACTGGCTCCGCGACGGCGGCTGGCAGCGCCCGCCGGTCCGCCGGATGCCGATCCGACTCACCTACGCCACCGCGCTGTTCAAGCACGACCCGGCCGTCACCGAGGCCTGGAACGCAGTGTCGGTGGACTCCGCCGACCCCGCCGCCGGCCGTCCGGCCAGGATCGGCGGCTTCATCCTGGTCGAGGGCGAGCGCTGGATGATGCTGGTGGCCGGCTACGGCGAGGACCGCCCCAGCCGCGACACCGACGACTACCTCCGGCGCTGCCGGGAGGACTTCCCGAAGGTCTTCGGCGACATCGCCGAGCGCGCCGAGATGATCAGCGAAGTGGTGACGTACCATCAGGCCGACAGCAGGCGGCGGGACTTCCACGCGCTGCGGCGCCTCCCGGCCGGTCTGGTCGCCGCGGGCGACGCGGTCGCCTCCTTCAACCCGGTCTACGGGCAGGGGATGACCTCGGCCACCCTGCACGCCTCCTGCCTGTCCTCCTGGCTGCGCGCGGAGGGGACCTCCATTGGCGATCCGGCCCGCGGCTACTTCGACCTGGTCCGGGTGGTGGTGGACGCCGCCTGGCAGGTCTCCACCTTCGCCGACCTCGACCTCCCGCATGTGGACGGCCCGTACCCGCGCGGCTACCGGCTCACCAAGTGGTTCGCCGGAGTGCTGTTCGAGTTGGCGGTGACGGACCGGGTGATCGCCGCCAGGTTCGCCCGGATCACCGCGATGCTGGCCCACCCCCACGCGCTGGCCCGCCCCGGCCTGCTGCTCCGCGCGCTCTGGCTCTACGCGGTGCTGCGCCGCCGGGGCCCGGCCGCGGACTGAGGCTCAGACCTTCCGGGCCAGTGCGCAGAGCAGCAGGCCCTACAGCTTCCGCGCCAGTGCGCAGATCTGCGGCAGCGGGTCGGCCCCGACCGGGCCGTCCTCCGGATCGGGACGCCACTGCGAGCAGTAGACGATGCCGGGATCGACCACCTCGAAGCCCTGGAGCAGCCCGGCGACGTCGTCCAGGGTGCGCAGCTTCATCGGCGCCACCGTGCGCGAGTACTGCTCGGCGGCCCGGCCGACCCGCTCGGCCGACTCCTGCCGGGTGCTCGCGTGCGAGAGCGCCAGATAGC
Source organism: Streptacidiphilus cavernicola (assembly GCF_042510955.1). Lineage (NCBI taxonomy): Bacteria > Bacillati > Actinomycetota > Actinomycetes > Kitasatosporales > Streptomycetaceae > Streptacidiphilus > Streptacidiphilus cavernicola. The sequence goes on along the minus strand of NZ_JBHFAB010000036.1, from coordinate 7,935 downwards.
TGCCGCTGGGCATGGCGTCACGGTATCCGGCGACCAGCGCGGCGGCCTCGTCGTCGTCGGGCACGAAGTGCAGCACCGCGCTCATCAGCACCGCGACCGGCTCGTCCAGGCCGAGCAGCAGCAGCCGGTCGACCTCCGGGTGCCCCAGCACCGCCGCGGCGTCCCTGAGGTCGGCCGAGACGATGATGGCACGGTCGTTCCCGGCCAGGATCTCCCTGCTGTGCGCGACCGCGACCGGGTCGCGGTCGACGTAGACCACCCGCGCGGTGGGGTCGACGGCCTGGGCGATCTCGTGCACATTGCCCGCGGTGGGGATGCCGGAGCCGAGGTCGAGGAAGTTGCGGATGCCGACGTCGACCAGGTGCCGCACGCAGCGCCGCAGGAAGGCGCGGTTGATCCGCATGATGTCGGGCAGTTCCGGCATGGTCTCGATGACCTCGCGGGCCGCCTCGCGGTCGGCCGGCAGGTTGTGGTTCCCACCGAGGTAGAAGTCGTAGATCCGGGCGATGCTGGGCCGTTCCGGGTCGACGCCCTCGGGGATCCACATCTGGTCGGTCATGTCGTCCTCTCAGCCGGATCGGCCGGACGGACCGGCCGGGTCATGGGGATCAACCGGATCCCTCGGAGCGGGGTCGAGTTCGAACCAGACGAGCTTGCCGGTGTCGGTGCGGTTCGTCCCCCAGCGCTTCGCCAGCGTACTGATGATCGACAGCCCGCGTCCGCTCTCGTTGAGCCCGTGCACGGTCCGCGGCACCGGGAGGGTGTGCGAGTCGTCGTGGACCTCGCAGGTGAGGGTGTCGGTGTAGAGCAGCCGTAGCCCGACCGGACGGGAGGCGAACCGGATGCTGTTGCTGACCAGCTCGCTGGCCAGCAGCTCCGCGGTGGCCGAGAGGTGTGCCAGGTCCCAGGCGCCCAGGGCGCGGCGCACCAGCCGCCGGGCCTGCCCCGCCGCCCGTGGGACCGGCTCCAGGGCCCAGGAGGCGACGTTGTCGGTCGGTATGCCGTGGAACCTGGCCATCAGCAGCGCGGCGTCGTCCTCGCGGGTGCCGCCGTTGCCCAGCGCGTCGACGATCGTGCTGCAGGCCTGGTCCAGCGGCACCCGGTCGGTCGGCAGAGCGGCCCTGAGCAGCTCCAGGCTGTCGTCGATGTCCCGTTTGGGGGTCTCCACCAGGCCGTCGGTGAACAGGGCCATGGTCTCGCCGTCGGTGATCTGGAACTCCACCGAGTCGAACGCGTGTCCGCCGACCCCGATCGGCACCCCGGTGGGCACCTTCAGCAGCCGTCCCGGGCGTCCCGGACGGGCCAGGACCGGCGGCAGATGGCCTGCGTTGGCGAGCGTGCAGCGCCCGGTGACGGGGTCGTAGACGGCGTAGAGGCAGGTCGCCAGGTGGGTGTCGGAGAGCCGCCGGGCGGCCTCGTCCAGGTGCCTGAGCAGCTCGTGCGGGGGCAGTCCGAGCACGGCGAGGGTCTGCACCGCGGTCCGCAGCTGCCCCATCATCACCGCGGACGCGACGCCGTGGCCCATCACGTCGCCGACGACCAGGCCTATCCGCTTGCCCGGGAGCACGATGGCGTCGAACCAGTCCCCGCCGACCTGGATCACGTCGTTGCTGGGCAGGTAGCGGTAGGCGATCTCGACCCCGGGCAGCCGCGGCGCCAGCCGGGGGAGCAGGCTGTGCTGCAGGGCCACGGCCAGTTCCAGCGCGGATTCGCCGCGGCGGTCCTGACCTGGCTCGTTCGGACCGGGCTCGGCGGTCCTGGCGTGCTGGGTGGCGGTGTCGATGCCGCGACCCGCGGCGTCCGGGGCGGCCTGGCGGCGGGGGCGTCCGTCCGGATCCGGTTGCGGGAACAGTTCGAGCATCGCCGGAACTCCTCCCGATTGCTTCCTGTTCCGTGTCCTGTACACAGCACCCTACGTTCCAGCCGCAGCGAACGGGGAATCGGATCCGGTCTGAATCGATCGGATTCCATCAGGTGCGTCGATCTGTCGAGCATCCGCGGGTGCGCCCCGGTCGTCTGCCGACGGCCGGGGCGCGGTTCCGGGACGGGACCGGTCAGGAGGAGTAGGCCTGCAGCTCGGAGAGCTGACCGGCCGGCCAGCCGCTGTTCGCGGTGAAGGTCAGCCTCAGGTAGCGGGTGGAGGCGGCCGGGAAGGTCACCGTGACGGTGTTCCCGGTCGCGGGGTCGAAGGTGTAGGCGGCGGACGCCTTGAGCGTGGACCAGGTCGAGCCGTCGGTGGAGCCCTGGACGGTCACGGTCTGGCTCCGGGCGGCCCAGGCGGTGGCCGGGGGAAGGGTCATGACGACCCGTCCGATGCTGGTGGCGCAGCCGAGGTCGGCCTGGATCCACTGCGGGAAGGCGTTGTTGTTGCTCTCCCAGTAGCTGTTGGCGTCACCGTCGACGGCGTTGCCAGGACCGTAGTTCTGGGTGTTGCTGGAGGCGGAGGCGGCCTTGCCCCGGGCCAGGTTGCCACTGCCCGCGGAGCAGGTCGGGGTGGGCGTGGGCGTCGGGGTGGGGGTCACCGTGGGCGTCGGGGTCGGGGTGGGGGTCTGCGTCGGGGTGGAGGTCGTGCCGTCGCCGAAGATCTGGAAGTCGGACAGCTGGGCGGCCGGCCAGGCGGTGTTGCCGGTGAAGGTGAGCCGCAGGAAGCGGGCCGTGCTCGCCGGGAAGCTGATGGTCGCGGTGTTGCCGGTGGCCGGGTCGAAGCCGTAGTCCGCCGGCGCGCTGATCGCGGTGAAGTTGCTGCCGTCGGTGGAGCCCTGGACCGAGACGGTCTCGGTGCGGGCGTTCCACGCGGTGGCCGGCGGAAGCTTCATGACCACCTTGTCCACACTGGTGGCGCAGCCGAGGTCGGCCTGGATCCACTGCGGGAAGGCGTTGTTGGCGCTCTCCCAGTAGCTGCTCGCATCACTGTCGACGGCGTTGCCAGGACCGTAGTTCTGGGTGCTGCTGGAGGCGATGACGGTACGGCCGGAGGCCAGGTTGCCGCTGCCGGTGGGGCAGCTGGGGCCGGTCGGCGTCTGGGTGGGCGTCGCGGTGCTGGTCGGAGTGGGCGTGGGGGTCTGGGTGGGGGTCGCGGTCGGCGTCGGGGTCGAGGTCGATCCGCCGCCGGCGCCGCCGGTGGGCACGCCACCGTAGGTCCAGACCGGGTCCGGCCAGGTGCCGGTGCAGGTGGTTCCGGTGTTCCAGCCGGAGTTGCCGCCGCCGTCGGTGATCACGAAGCCGGAGCCGACGCAGTTGTGGATCGGCGTCGCCGCCTGGGCGATGTTCTTGGCCTTGACGTTGGTGAAGGTCATGTTGGCGGCGACCTGGGCCTGGATGGCGTAGGTGCCGGCCCCGTCGATGTTCACATTGGTGAAGTTGATGCCGCTGACCGGCCCGTCGATGGCCTGGACCGCCTCGTAGGAGCTGTCCAGGATGTCGGTGTCGGTGACGTTGATGGTGGCGCCCGATATGGGTTCGTTCAGTCCGTCGAACCAGATCGCGCCGACTCCGAACTGCCAGTTGAAGTCGTTGTTGCCGGTGCGGATCAGGGTGTTGCGGGCGGCGGTGATGGTTCCGGCGACGGCGGTTCCGTTGCCCGAGGTGACCCCGGGATAGCGGTTGGCGATGTGCAGGCCGCCGCCGTTGGTGATGGTGTCCGCCATCACGTTGTCGGAGATGGTGAAGTTCTTGCCGCCGTAGGTGACGATGTTGTTCGCCAGGATCGGCAGCACCATGGTGTTGTGGGTGAAGCTGTCGCCCACGTTGGGCAGCCGCTCCGGCCAGGAGGCCAGCCCGTCGTCACCGGTGTTGCGCAGAAAGGTGTTGGTGACGGTCGAGTTGGTGACGCCGGTGTGGAAGTTCACGCCGTCGGCGGTCTGGTCCAGGATCCGGCTGTTCTCGATGGTGAAGTTGTCCATCGGGCCGTCCATCCAGGCGCCGACCTTGGTGTGCTGGATCCACAGGTCGTCGATGGTGGAGTCGGACATGGCCCCGCCGATGGCGTTCACCTGGTCGTCGTCCACCCGCTCCTGGATGTCGCCGATGATGGCGAAGTCCTTGAGCACCACGTTCTTGCTGGGTCCGCCGGCCTCCTGCGGCCGGATCGCCCCGCCGTAGCCGCCGCCGGTCACGTACTTGCCGTAGATGCCGGCCGCGTGGCTGCGGTTCACCGGGTCGCGTCCGCCGATCACGGTGTACCAGGGACCGGCGCCGGCCAGGGTCACCCCGTCCACGATCACGTGGTCGTAGAGGGTGTAGTTGCCCTGCGGCAGATACACCGTACGGCCCTGCGCCTGACCGGCGTTGACGGCGGCCTGGAGGGCGGCGGTGGAGTCGGTGGCGCCGGTCGGGTCCACGCCGTAATCTGCCACGGCGTCAATGGCCCCGGCAGGCTTGGCGATCGGCGGCGCGACGTTCTCGAAGTCGGCCAGGTCGATGGTGAACGTCGGCGACTGCGCGACGGAGGAGACCTGCAGCCGGACCTTGGTCCCGATCGGCATGGTCGAGCCGAACATGGTCCGGGTCTCGTCGTAGAAGTGGTGCGGGTTGGTGTCGCCGGGGTTGTTGTTGAACGGGTAACCCCCGTAGTACCAGCTGTACTTGGACGTCACCGGGACACTCTTCAGCTTGCTGCCGTTGAGCAGCAGGTCGATCGAGGCGTCGCGCCCCTTGCCGTCCGCCGAGTCCGGGATGCTGTAGCGGAAGTCGATCGAGTTGGCCGGCGCGGTCAGGGTGAACTCGACGTACTGCCCGGTGGCGCTGAGGGTGACGGCCTGGCGGCCCGACGCCTCCGAGGCGAGGTGCCCGTAGAGCCGGTCGGGACCGATGACCGTGCCGTTGGTGGCCGCGTACTCGGCCTCCTGCTCGATGAACGGCACAGTGGCCCCACGGCCGCTGACGGCCAGTGGGGAGAGGGCGGGGACACCTCCCGCGGCGTTGGCGGGTGCGGCTGTGGCGATCACGCCGACCAGACCGGCGCACCCGAGGGCGGCCGTGGTGAGCAGCGCGATGCCGCGGGAGAGGTGCGGACGTCTCTTGGGCGTCTGCATGGCTGATCCACATCCTTATGGGCAGCAACGGGTGGGTGTGAGGAGCTGACCGCGCGGGCCTTCCGTCGGATGACGGTGGTGTTTCCGCCGGGTGAAGTGAGAGTAGGGCTTACGTTTCATTAAGTCTATGGAGAAGCGCAAAAAGCAGACGTAAGCTCAGCAAGTTTGCGACTTCGCAAGTCACTTGCGCTGACCGGCGTCTCTTCGAGCGCCCTGGCGCGGCCTGGCCCGCTCTGGGGCTCACCTGTGGATGAGAGTCGGCTCTGCTCGATCCATTGACGCAACCTGACAGGCTCTGTAACTTCCTGATCGCCAGATGCAAATACCTCGCAGTCAGATGCTAGTCGGCAAGCCGCCATCTGCAATTAGCGATGCGTAGTGCACGCCCTCGGTCTCTGCGCCCTACATCTCCGCCCCCACCCGGAGAGCCATGTGATGTCGACCCCGCCTGCGCGCGCTCGCCCGCCCCCCGCGTGCGCGTCTGCCCGCCGTACCACCCACCCGTCGTACCCAGCAGAGAACTGCAGCACTTGCGCAGTCACGCCAGCAGAGGATGAGCATGCGAAGTAGTGGTAGGTCCACGAGATTCAGGACGGTCGTCCTGACACTGATCGGGTTGCTGGTCGCCATGGTGCCGGTGCTGAACGTGGCTTCGGCCTCGGCAGCCGGTACCAACCTGGCCCTCGGCAAGACCATGACGTCCAGCGGCGTCAGCCAGAACTACGGCCCTGGCAACGCCAACGACGGTGACGCGTCGTCGTACTGGGAGAGCACCAACAACGCCTTCCCGCAGTGGCTGCAGGTCGACCTGGGCTCGTCGGTCAGCATCAACCAACTGGTCCTCAAGCTCCCACCGGCCACGGCGTGGAACACGCGCACGGAGACGTTGACGGTGCAGGGGAGTACGGACAACAGCAATTTCAGTACGTTGGTGGCGTCGGCGGGGTACACGTTTGATCCGTCGACGGGGAATGCGGTCACGGTTGCGGTGCCGGCGGTGACGACGCGGTATGTGCGGTTGTTGATCACGGCGAACACGGGGTGGCCGGCGGGTCAGATCTCGGAGTTCGAGGTCTATGGCCCCAGTGCGGGTGACACGACTGCGCCGAGCGCGCCGACGGGGTTGGCGTACAGCTCGCCTGGGTCGGGTCAGATCAAGCTGACCTGGAATGCTGCGACCGACAACGTGGGGGTGACGGGTTACGACGTGTACCGCAACGGGGTGCTGGCGACCACGGTGACCGGGCTGACTTACACCGATTCCCAGCCGGACACGGCGACCGTGTCGTATTACGTGCGGGCGCATGATGCGGCGGGGAACCAGTCGGGCAACAGCAACACGGTCACCCGTACCGGGTCGGCCCCGGTGGACACCACTCCGCCGACTGCCCCGGGCAACTTGGCGTACACCTCTCCGGCGTCGGGTCAGATCGCGCTGACGTGGACTGCTTCGACGGACAATGTCGGTGTGACCGGCTACGACGTGTACCGCAACGGGGTGCTGGCGACTACGGTGACTGGTCTGACGTTCACCGATTCCCAGCCGGACACGGCGACGGTCAGCTATTACGTGAAGGCGCATGATGCGGCGGGGAACCAGTCGGCTGCCTCGAACACGGTCACCCGGGCCGGGTCGGGGGGTGGGACGGGGGTGAACCTGGCGGTCGGCAAGCCGATCTCCGGGACGCCTGCGACGTTCACGTTCCTGGTCGGCAACGCCAACGACAACGATGTGACCACGTACTTCGAGGGCGCCAGCTACCCGACCCAGGCCACCGTGCAGCTGGGTGCGAACGCGGACGTGACCTCGGTGGTGGTCAAGCTGAACCCGGACGCTTCCTGGGGCACCCGCACCCAGACCATCGCGGTCCTGGGCCGTGAGCAGTCCGCGACCGGGCTGTCCACGATCGTGGCCGCCCAGCCCTACACCTTCAACCCCGCCACCGGCAACACCGTCACCATCCCCGTGTCCGCGCGGGTCGCGGACGTGGAACTGTCCATCACCTCCAACACCGGTGCCCCCGGTGGTCAGGTCGCCGAGTTCCAGGTCATCGGGACTCCGGCGCCGAACCCGGACCTGACGGTGACCTCCTCCACCTGGTCCCCGACCGCACCGATCGAGACCGACCCGGTCACGGTGTCGGCCACGGTCAAGAACACCGGCAACGCCGCGGCTGGGGCTACGAACGTCAACTTCTACCTCGGCACCACCAAGGTCGGCACCGCCGCCGTGGGCGCCCTGGCCGCCGGTGGCACCACCACCGTCAGCACGTCCATCGGGACGCAGAGCGCGGGTAGTTACGCGTTGACGGCGAAGGTGAACGAGGCCAACACCGTCATCGAGTCGAACACCGCGAACAACGCCTACACCAACCCCACCAACCTGGTGGTCGCCCCGGTGCAGAGTTCGGACCTGGTGCCCGCCGCGGTCACCTGGTCTCCCAGCACCCCGGCCGCCGGAAACACCGTCACCGTCAACGCGACCATCAAGAACCAGGGCACCGTGGCGTCCGCGTCGGGTGCGCACGGGGTCACGGTCACGCTGCTGGACTCCAACAACAGTGTCGTGAAGACCATGACCGGCTCCTACACCGGCACCCTGGCCCCGGGTGCCTCGTCGGGTCCGATCACAGTGGGGACCTGGACGGCGGTCAACGGCAAGTACACCCTGCACACCGTTGTCGCGGTCGATGCCAACGAGGTGCCGGTCAAGCAGGGCAACAACACCTCCGACACCTCGTTCTTCGTCGGGCGTGGGGCGAACATGCCCTACGACGCGTACGAGGCCGAGGACGGCATGCTCGGCGGCGGGGCCGCGGTAGTGGGACCCAACCGCACCATCGGCGACCTGGCCGGTGAGGCCTCCGGCCGCAAGGCCGTCACCCTGAACTCCACCGGCGCC
>NZ_JBHFAB010000035.1:23561-68240 GCF_042510955.1 Streptacidiphilus cavernicola | reverse complement strand
GTCCACAACACCCGCACCATCGGCCCCCACAACATGATCCACAACCACCGCACCGGCACCATCGACGTCAACCCCACCACCGGCCTCGTCACCCTCGACGGCGAACCGCTGGAATCCACCCCCACCGACTCGGTCTCGCTCAGCCGCCTCTACTACCTCTGACAAAAAGGCGCGCGCTTGAGCTGGAGTGGTCGTTACGGTGACCGCATGACGACGACTGACTCCTCCTCATCCGCAGACCACGCCTCTCTGCCCAGAGCCGAGTTCGCTTTCCCGGGCCCGCTGCGTGACCGCCTCGTCGCGGCGATCCTCGACGGTTCCAAGACCTCCACGACGGGGCTCGTCGTCGACTACGAGCACGAGGGCGAAGCCCTGCCGGAGGTCGGGGACCGTTCGGTGGTCATCGACTCGCAGGACCGTCCGGTGGCGGTCATCGAGGTGACCGGCGTGCGCGTCGTCCCGCTGGCACAGGTGGATCTCGCCCATGTGGTCGACGAGGGGGAAGGGCACGCCGGCGTCGCTGAGTGGCGGGCGGGGCACGAGCGATTCTGGCACAGCGAGGAGATGCGTGCGGCGTTGGCGGAGCCCGATTTCACCGTGGACGACACGACGTTGACGGTTCTGGAACGCTTCCGCCTCGTCACCGACCTCCGTCACGCCGACTGACCTGGATCGGTGCAGCACCGGATGCCGCAGCACAAAATCGCTGGCCGTCGGCCGAGGCACGGTGATACACAGTCGGCGTGCGAGAGAATCTGGAATTCCCCGACCTGCTGCGGCTGATCGACGAGCGGGCAACTGCCTTCCGGGCTGCGGTCGCCGCTGCGCCCAGCCTTGATGTGCAGGTGCCGAGCTGCCCCGAGTGGACGCTGTTCGAGCTGGTGCAGCATCTGGGCGTAGGGCGTCGTGCCTGGGCTGCCACCATCGCCGCGGGGCCCGACGCCGCGGTCAAGTCCACCGCGGAGGGGGCGCCGGCCGCGCCCCGGGAGCGCGCGGCGCTGCTGGCCTGGTTGGCCGCCTCGACACAGGAACTGCTGGACGCGCTGCGGGAGGCCGGGCCGGACCGCGGCTGCTGGACCTGGTGGGGTAGCTCGCAGTCGCCGCGGACCTGCGGTGCCGTCGCCCGGCACCAGCTCCAGGAGATCGCGGTGCACACCTACGACGCCCAACTCACCCTGGGCGCCCCGCAGCCGCTGCCGGACGAGGTGGCACGCGACGGTGTCGCGGAGTTCCTGTCCACCTGCTGCGCGACGACGGCCGCCTGGCCGCACAAGCCCGCGACCCTCGACTTCCATGCCGTCGAGGGCCTTTCCTGGCGCCTCTCGCTCTCCGCCGACGGCGCGCGGGCCAGCCGTCTCCCCACGCCAGCAGCCACGCCCGCCACCGGCGAGGGCCCGGACGCAGCCGATGCCTCCGTCCGGGGCACAGCCCATGAACTGGTCCTCTTCTTCTACGACCGCGTCCCGATGGACTCGCTCCACATCGACGGCGACGGACGGGTTTTCGACCTGCTCCGTGCCTGGGAGCCGGACGAGTAGCGCGGAGTGCTCCGGTCCGCCCGGGTCACAGGCGGGCGTGGGCGGTGATGTCCGCGGTGAACTCCTCGACCATGGCCGGGGTGACCGTGGGGCGGCACCGTCCCAGGGCGTCGAGGTAGTCCGCGGTCCCCGCGCCCGCCGGGGTGCTGCCACTGCCCGGGTCGGCGGCCAGGTCGCGTTCGAACGCGGCCTGGGCCGCGCTGCGGGCCACGTGCTCGATGTCGGCCGGGGTCAGCAGCTCGCTCGCGGCGACCAGCGCGTCCAGGTCGACGTCGGGGCGCAGTGCCGCGTACCGGGACCAGATGGCCGAGCGGGCCGCCGCGTCCGGGGTGCCGATCGGGATCAGGCAGTCGAACCGCCCCGGGCGCAGGAACGCCGGGTCCAGCGAGCGGATCGAGTTGGTGGCGCACACCAGCAGCCGCTCCTCCCCCTCCCGGAACCGGGGAATGAGTTTGAGCAGCTCATTGGTGACGCCGTGCGTCGTCCCTGGCATCCCGTGCATCCCCGCCGTCCCGTGCGCCCCCGCCGTCCCCGCCTGCGCGGGCAGCGAGCGCACCGGGGCGATCTCCTCGACCTCGTCGATGAAGACCAGTACCCGCTCCAACTCCCCCACCCGGGCGAAGGCGGTGCGCAGCGCAGCGGCGAGGTTGCCCTCGTCGGCCAGCCGGGAGGGCAGCAGCTCGACGAAGGGCCAGCCGAGCCTGGAGGCGACGGCTCTGGCGAAGGTGGTCTTGCCGGTGCCGGGCGGCCCGAACAGGGTGATAGCGCGGGGCGGACGGACGCCGTGCCGGGCGGCGCGCTCGGGTTCTGCGAGCGGTCGCACGATGCGCCGCTCGATGACGTCCTTCTCCGCCTCCATGCCCGCGACCTTGCCCCACAGGTCGCCGGGCAGCAGTTGCCCGCCCAACTCGTCCAGCGACGCCGTGGCGGAGGCCCCCGCAGGCTCCGTCTTCTCGAAGTAGGCGACCGCGGGCCGCCGGGCGTAGCCGGCGTTGCGCAGCCCTTCCTCCAGCAGTTCCTCCTCGGGCAGCACATAGGCGATCCTGCGGACCCGCGCGGCGACCAGCCGACGTTCCAACTCCCGCAGCAGCGCGCTCGCCAGGCCGCGCCCGCGCCAGGCGGGGGCGATGGCGATCCGCATCACCCAGGCGCGGTCACCCGCCAGGCAGGCCAGTGCGGCGCCGATAGGCTGTCCGTCGCTGACGGCGACGACGCCCGGCTGCCGCGAGGTGAGCGCGCCGATGCACTCGGCGAGGGAGAACACCGACTCCTGGCCGAGATCGGCGGTGGAGTCGATCAGATGGACGACCGCAGCAAGATCGTCCTCGCGGTAGTCATGGATGAGCCAGTTCACCGGGGGTTCCGCCTCTCGACCGGGGATGGAGCCCGAAGCTACGGGCGGGCACCGGGGCGGCGACAGCTCCACAGCGGACAAGGAGCAGCGGCGCAGCCGACGTTCTGTATCTAGCGGAGCGGGCGGACCGGACGCACCGGGCCGAGGACTCGACGGCCCCGACGGCCCGATCCGCCTGCGACATGGACAGCGACGGCGACAGCGACTACGGCACCGGTTGCGGCTGGGTGACGCAGTGGATGCCGCCGCCCTGGTTGCCCAGGTTGTCGATGTTCAGCTGCTCGATCGTGCGGCCGGGGAACAGCCGGGTCAGCACTGCCTTCGCGTTCGCGTCCGCGGTCTTGTCGCCGAACTGCGCCGAGATCACCGCACCGTTGCACACGTAGTAGTTGGCGTAGGAGTCGACGAAGTCCACGCTCGTCGCCCGGATCTTGTTGTAGTCCGGCGCCTGCAGCTTGGTCACGCTGATGGCGCCGCCCAGCGCGGTGGTCGCCGTCGACAGCACGCCGTACTGCTGGTTCTCGTCGTTCGACCAGATGTCCGCCGGGTCGGCCGGGTTGGGCGTCTGCACCAGGCCCGTCCCGGTGCCGAGGAACCGCGACGTCGCGTCGACATGGTCGTTGGTGATGTCCTGCCCCGAGATCCCGGTGAACCAGATCACCTTCGACGCCCCGTACGCCGCGCACATCGCGGCCTCCAACTGAGCCTGCGTCATGCCCGGGTTGCGTTTCGGGTCGATGATGCTGGACTTCGTCGCCATCAGCGTGCCCACGCCGTCGGCCTCGATCGCGCCACCCTCGCTGACCAGGCCCGCGGCCGTGAACGGCAGCCCCAGGTAGGCCGCCACCCGCGACGCCACCAGCGCGTCGTTCGCGTGGGTCTGGTGGTTGCCCCAGCCGTTGAAGTTCAGCCCCACCGTGTCCAGGCCGCCCGCGCCGTTCGCGCGGAACACCGGGCCCGAGTCACGCATCCAGCAGTCGTCCACCGGGATCGTGCTGATCACGGTCACGCCGGACGCGGTGCACGCCTTCCGCGCGGCGGCGGCGCTCGCCGAGTTCGCCAGGATGAACACCGGCTCGTACCTGGCGATGGTGTTCGCGATCAGCGCGATATTCGCCTGCAGGCCTGCCAGTTGGCCGCTGTAGATGGCCTTGCTGTCCGGCCAGGCCATCCAGGTGCGGGTGTGCGGCACGCTGTCCAGCGGCACCACGAAGGTCCCGGCCCCGGTCCCGCCGGTGGGAGTCGGGGTCGGTGAGGTGCACGGGTCCGTGACCGCGCGGGGCGTCGCCGCGCGGGCGACCTGGCCGGTGCCGCTGCTGGCGGCCCACACCACGCCGACCGTGGTCAGCCCGGCAGCCACCAGGAAGTTCCTACGGCCGAGGGCCTGGGCCCGCGCCTGCACCAGGATCCGCTCGTCGGCGGACAGGGCGGACAGGTCGGAAGGGGCGGACAGGTCTGACGAGTCGTTCCCCGGTTCCGTCTGATCGTTCATTTCGGCCTCCTGTCGACTGCCGCGGGGCTTCCCGGCGGCTGTCGCGAAAGCTATAACTGACCATGCGCTCGGTCAATAGTTTGTGCAATCGACACCGCCAAAGAGCCCCGCCAAGGAGCCCCTGCCAAGGAACCCCTGCCGGAGGCCTGCGCGCCCTCGGGCCCGTTCCCGACTCGCGTGTCAGGATGGTGCGCATGCCCACGCCGCAGTCCGTGCTCGGTCCGACCACGACCGCCTCGCTGTTCCTCGTCCTCACCGTCGACACCGGCGGCGAGCCGGTGGTCAGGGAACTGCTCGCGGACCTCGCCGGGCTCCAGCGGTCGGTCGGTTTCGGCCACCCGGACGGAAAGCTCAGCGTGGTCGCCGGGATCGGCAGCGCCGCCTGGGACCGGCTGGTGGACGGTCCGCGCCCGGCGCAGCTGCACCCCTTCCCCGAGCTGCGCGGCGCCCGCCACCACGCCCCGGCCACCCCGGGCGACCTGCTGTTCCACCTCCGGGCCAGTCGGCAGGACCTCTGCTTCGCACTCGGGGCCGAGATCATGACCCGGCTGCGCGGCTCGGTCGCCGTCGCCGACGAGGTCTCCGGCTTCACCTACCTCGACCAGCGCGACCTGCTCGGCTTCGTCGACGGCACGGAGAACCCGACCGGCCCGGCCGCCGCCGACGCCGTCCTGATCGGCGCCGAGGACCAGGGCTTCGCCGGGGGCTCCTATGTGATCGTGCAGAAGTACCTGCACGACGTCGACGCGTGGAACCAACTGACCGTCGAACAGCAGGAGCAGATCATCGGCCGCCGCAAGCTGAGCAACATCGAGACCGACACCCCCGGCTCGCACGTCGTCCTCAACACCATCACCGGCCCGGACGGCGAGCAGCGGCAGATCCTCCGCGACAACATGCCGTTCGGCAGCCCCGGCAAAGGCGAGTTCGGCACCTACTTCATCGGCTACGCGCGCACTCCCGACGTCACCGAGGAGATGCTGCGGCACATGTTCCTCGGTGACGGGCCGGTCAGCCACGACCGGATCCTCGACTTCTCCACCGCGGTCACCGGGACCCTCTTCTTCGTGCCGCACGCCGACTTCCTGGAGGGCCTGGCCGACGAGGCCGTTGCCCTGGTCGAACCCGCAGCCGACAACTGATGACGGATAGTCAAAACCTCTCCTCCGTAGCCACCGAGGAACGCAGACTCCGGCGCGACCTGGGGTTCTGGGGGCTCACCGCGATCGGCTTCTCCAACATCGTCGGCTCGGGCTGGCTGTTCGCCGCGATGTACGCGGCGCAGACCGCCGGTCCCGCGTCGCTGCTGGCCTGGCTCGGCGCCGGGGTGCTGTGTTCGCTGGTCGCGCTGGTGATGGTGGAGCTCGGGGTGTCCCGGCCGGAGGGCGGCGGGACCGTCCGCTGGCCGCTGTTCGCCAGCGGACGCCTGGTGGGGACGCTGATCGGCTGGTCCACGCTGCTGTCGGTCGGTGGCACCGCCGCCGAGATCAGCGCCATCATGCAGTACGCCGGGCACTACCTGCCGTGGCTCTACCAGGACGGCGGCCTGACCGCCCGGGGCGTGGCGGTGGCCCTGGCGCTCAGCGCCGTGCTCACCGCGCTGAACTGGTTCGCCGTCAAGCTTTTCGCCCGGCTCAACAACCTGGTGTCGGTCTTCAAGATCGTGGTGCCGGTGCTCACCGTGGTCGCGCTGCTGGCCTCGGGCTTCCACTCCGGCCGACTGACCGCCGCGGCCCACGGCGGGTTCGCGCCCTACGGATACACGGCGGCGCTCAGCGCGCTGGCCGCGGGCGGCATCGTCTACTCGCTCAACGGCTTCCAGGCCCCGCTGGACTTCTCCGGCGAGGCCCGCAACCCGCGCCGCACCATGCCGGGTTCGGTGCTGGCCGGGATCGGCCTGGCCCTGCTGCTCTACCTGGCGCTGCAACTGGCCTTCCTCTATACCGTCCCGGAGCGGCTGCTCGGCCACGGCTGGTCCGGGGTGGACTTCGACTCGCCGTTCGGCCAGCTCGCGCTGATCCTCAACCTGCAGTGGGTGTCCAGCCTGCTCTACGTGGACGCGGTGGTCTCGCCCGGCGGCTCCGCCTACGTCGGCGTCGCGATCGACGCCCGGCACACCTACGCACTGGCGAAGAACGGCACCCTGCCGCGCTTCTTCATGCGGGTCAGCGGACGCGACGGGGTCCCGCAGCGGGCGCTGCTGCTCAACCTCGCCGTGATCGTCGTCTTCCTGCTGCCGTTCAGCGGCTGGCAGCAGATCGTCAGCGTGATGGGCGACATGTATCTGCTGATCTACGCCGCCTCCGCGGTCGCCGTGGCCGTCTTCCGCGGGCGTCCGGACGGGCGGCTGCGCGGGTGGATCCCCGGGCTGGCCTGGATCGCCCCGATCAGCTTCGTGGTGGCCGGCGAGTTCGTGTACTGGTCCGGCTGGCACGATCTGCGGCTGGCGCTGCCACTGGTGCTGATCGGCCTGCCGATCTTCCTGCTGCTGCGGCCCGAGCACCGCGAGGAGCCCTCGCTGCGCGCGGAGCTGCTGCGCGGCGCCTGGCTGGTGGCGTACCTGCTGGTGCTGACCCTGTTGTCCTGGCTCGGCTCGTTCAAGGGCTCCGGCCACCTGCCCGCGCCGTACGACTCGATCGCCGTCGCCGCGGTGTCGCTGGCGGTCTTCGCCTGGGCGGTACGGGCCGGACGGGCCCTGCCGGTGCGGGTGCCGGTACCCGCACCGGCGCAGGGCTGATCGCGGTGCAGGGGGCTGATTCCCCAGCACAGGGCTGAGCCCGCCCGTGGTGCGCGGAGCCGGGCGGTGCGTCAGGGTGGAGGGAGCAGGAAAACCCCAGCAGCAGCCCAGGAATGGAGCTCGCCATGAGCGACCGGACATACCGGGTCACCGAGATCGTCGGGACCTCCGGCGAGAGCGTCGAAGCCGCGATCCGCAACGGGATCAGCCGGGCGTCGCAGACCCTGCGCGGCCTGGACTGGTTCGAGGTGACCCAGGTGCGCGGCAGCATCACCGACGGGGCGGTGGACCAGTTCCAGGTCGGCCTGAAGGTCGGCTTCCGCTTGGAGGAGGCTTAAGCCTCAGTGGGCCGGGCCTGTCAGTGGCCCGTGAGACCCTGACGCGGTGACAGGAACGTTCGGGGTCGAGGAATTCCAACTGGTGCTGCTGCGGCGGATGGCCGACTTCCAGCCGGTGCTGGTCGAGCACGCGCGCGGCGGGATGGGGTTCTCGGTCGGCGACATGCGGCAGGTCAACGCGGACTGGCAGCGCTTCGTCCGGTCGCGGTCCGCGCCGCGCGGGGTGGCCCGGCTCAGGGCGGTGCTCGGTCCGCAGGAGTCGGTCCGCGAGCAGCGCAGCGGCGACCTGGTCTGCCGTCTGCACCACTGGGTCCTGCCGCTGTGGCCGGAGCTGCGCTTCGAGGCGGTGGAGGGCCCGGACCGCGGCGTTTGGCAGGAGTGGCTGGTCCGCGCGCCGGAGACGAGCCCGCCACCGGTGGCCCCTGGCGCCGATCCGGCGCCCTGGGCGTATGTGGTCAGCGACCTGGAGCGGTTGTTCCCCGAGGTCCGGCATCTGCCCGAGGACGCGCCCAGCCGCTGGATCAGCCGCTTCGGCGTCCCCGACGGCCAGGGCGGTCTGCGCCACCGTCGCGCCTGCTTCGTGCACGGGCTGCTCCAGGACGTCACGGACGCCTGACCGGACCCTCCTGACCGGACCCCGCTGACCCGCCCGGACCCCCTCAGTCGCCGGTAGTCACAAATGGGGAACGGAATATTCCCTGACGACCGGAGTGTGCCTAGAGTGGTCTACACCACAAAGTGGTGTAGACCAAAGGCGGTCCGCCGGGCGCGGGCGCTGTGCCGGGTCGACGGAACGGAGAGTCCGATGTCCCAGTGGAACGTCACCATCGCGACAGTACGAGACACCGGCACGGAACTGGTGCGCGGACGTCAGATCTGGGTCGTGGACGTCGCCCGGCCGCACGAGGCCAGGGAGCTGGCGCTGACCGCAGCCGTCACCCCGGACGCCGCCCGGCACCGCCGCGGCGCGCTGCTCGACACCACCAGCATCGACGTCGACGAGTGGCAGAACGGCTGGTGACTCCCGGGCCTTGAGCCGCCCACCCCAGGCCGCCCCACCGCGGGCCGCTCACCGCGGGCTTCAGGGCACGGCGCTCAGGGCGCGGTGAAGTACCCGGTGAACCGGGGCGCGAGCCAGGGCCGACGGCCGTAGGCGAGGACGGCGCCCCGGGCCAGCGCGGACCACGGGCCCCGGCGTCCCAGCGCCATCAGGAAGAATCCCACCGGCTCGCAGACGATGGTGCAGTCCGGCCGCGGCGGCGGGTCCGCGGTCACGGTGACCGCGCCGTCGGCGAAGACCACCCCGAAGCGCGGTCCGCCGCGCAGCCCGATCGCGTATCCGGCCCGATGGCCCGCGGCGGCCCGGGAGTCTAGGATCCGGGGCATCGCGGCGGTGAGGAACGGCAGCGCCAGCTCGACCCGCTCACCGGTGACCATGTGCCGCTGCCCGGTCGCCCGAGCCAGGTCGTAGCCGTGGCCGAGCATGTGGGTGAGCAGGTAGCAGGCCAGCGTGCCCAGGTCCATCGGCCCGAGCGGGCTCAGCAGCGGCTCGGCCGCCGGGCGGCTCGCGGCGGCCTCGGCGAAGGCCCGGGTGTGCCGGACGACCGCCTCGGCCAGCACCGTCGGATCGCGTTCGGGGTAGGCGGCCAGCGACTCCTCGTTGGCCGCGGCGAGGCTGCCCGGGGTCCCGTCGCCGTAGCGGCGCTCGCGGCCCGCGGCGAGGTCGGCCATCAGCTCGTTCGCCAGCGCCAGGTGCGCGGCGGCCTCGCCGACCGACCACAGCGCGCCGGGTATCCGCAGGTCAGGACGGTCGCACCGGTGCAGAACCAGGGCGATCTCCGCGGCCACCGCGGCGATCTCGTCGAGCAGGCGGGCATCCACGGCGGTGCCGGGCGGCGGTGCGATCATGAGGTGGAAGCCTGGACCAGGACCTGCCCGTTGTCCAGGGTTTCAACGGCCCGGGACGGGCCCGCCGGGCGTACCCTGGCGAGCGTGGCGACGTGGAACGACGTACGGCGGATCGCGCTGGCGCTTCCCGGGACGGGAGAGCGCCCCTCGCGCGGGAGCGCCATGTGGTGGGTCAAGGACAAGAGCTTCGCCTGGGAGCGTCCGCTCCGCGGGACCGATCGGGAGGCCCTGGGCGACGCGGCGCCGGACGGTCCGATCCTGGCCGTGCGGGTCGCCGACGAGGGGGCGAAGGCGGCTCTGCTCGCCGAGGACGGCGAGGTCTTCTTCACCGTCCCGCACTTCGACGGATACCCGGCGATCCTGGTCCTGCTGGAGCGGATCGGGGTCGCCGAGCTCAAGGAGCTGATCGTCGAGGCCTGGCTGCTGCGCGCGCCCAAGCGCCTCGCCGGCGAGTACCTCGACCGGCCGTAGCCCGGAGCCGTAGCCTGGAAAGGTGCAGGCACACCGGCGCCATGTCAGGTACTTCGTCATGATGAGCGTCTGCGTAGGACTGTTCGTCCTGGCGTGGGGAGTGGTGCGCTTCTACTCGATCGGCGCGGCGGTCGGCATGTGCGTGGTGGCCATGGTGATCCCGCCCTGCGCGGCGATCTTCGCCAACAGCCGGGACCGCGACGACGACTGGTGGGAGGACCCGCGCTGGGACGACCCGGACTGGGACCGGCCCGGCCACGACCGGAACCGTCCGGACCACGAGGACCACCACGAGGACCGTGACCAGCGCGAGGACCGTCCCTGAGCCGACGGCCCCGGCTTCAGAGCCGGGCCGGGTGGACGTGGGCCAGCAGGCGGTCCAGCGGTCGTGGCACCCGGGCCAGGTCCAGGCCGTCGACCAGCGCCTGCGCGTAGTGGATCTTGCGACCGCTCAGCGTCCCCATAAACCGCTTGAGCTGCTGTTCCACCGTCCGTCCGCGCTGGGCGGGCTGCTTCTGGAAGGTGCGGAACGACCGCAGGTCGCCCTGCGCCTCGACCACCTGCTCCACCCCGGCGACGCCGAGCGCGCGGATCAGCTCCTGCTCCAGGTCCGCCACGCAGACGTAGAAGCCGAGCGACTCCATCCCGTCCCTGCTGAGGTCGGCGCCCAGTCCGGCCCGCTCCAGGCTGCGCCGGAAGTAGCCCTCCTCCCCCGCGTCGCAGAGGCCCGCCACCGGGACGTCCAGGCCCTGCGGGCCGACCAGGCCGAGGAACCGCCCGATGCTGGTGGCCCCGCCCAGCGGCACCACCGCGACGCCCTCGGCGTCGAGGTCACGGGACCGGCGCAGCGCGAGCGCCTCGATCGCGGCCACGTCGCTGGCCCCCTCGACCAGGACCACCGCCCGCAGGCCGACGGCCGCGGCCAGCTCGCCCGCGGTCGCGGCGGCGGCCCCCGCCTCGGGACCGCCCGCCGCCCAGGCGACGACGGCCGCGCGGAACCGCTTCATCTCGTCCACACCGCCAAGCTTCGCAGCCCCGCCCGCACCGGACCACGACGGGGGTCGGGTACGGCCGGTCGGACCGACCGCGGGGGCCGCCGGTAGCTCGACCGGGTCAACCCGGGCGTCCCGGCGCGCGGGCCCAGGGCGCCGCTGCCAGGCTGGACCTGAGTGGGGGTCGGACGGCTGAACGGAGCAGGGCGGATGGCGCAGACCGGCTGGGCGAACACGGTTCCCCCGACGGCGCCGGCGGAATGGCTGCCGGCCCTGGACGTCACCGAGCCGGCCCAGCAACGGCGGCTCACCGTGCTGCTGCGCTGGCTGCTGCTGGTCCCCCAGTTCATCGCGCTGTGGCTGCTGGGGATCGCGGCGCTGGTGGTCGTGGTGATCGGCTGGTTCGGCGCCCTGTTCCTCGGACGGCTGCCGGACTTCGCCGCCGAGTACCTGAGCGCCTTCCTCGGCTACGAGACCCGGGTGGGCGCCAGCGCGATGCTGCTGGTGGACCGCTATCCGCCGTTCGCGCTGCAGCCGCCGCCGGACTACCCGGTCCGGGTCGAGGTCCGGCCGGGCGCGCTGAACCGGATCGCGGTGTTCTTCCGGCTGCTGCTGGTGATCCCGGCGGCGATCGTGCACAGCCTGCTGATCACCGGCTGGTACGTGGCGGCGTTCTTCATCTGGCTGATCGTGCTGGTGCTGGGCCGGATGCCGCGCCCGCTGTTCGAGGCGACCGCGGCGGTGCTCCGCTTCGTCATGCGGGTCAACGCCTACATGCTGCTGCTCACCTCGGCCTATCCCAAGCGGCTGTTCGGCGACGAGTCGGCGTTCGACCCGCAGCCGCCGGTGTCGGCGACCCGGCCGCTGCTGCTCAGCGGTCTCGGCAAGGGCCTGGTGGTGCTGTTCCTGGTGCTCGGCCTGGCCGGCAACATCGTCGACGGCACCCTGACCAGCAGCGGCAGCAGCAACAGCAACGACGTCAACGCCAGTGCCTCCGCCGGTCGCTGAGAGCGGCGGAGGCACCGGCGGACGGACCGTCAGGGCGACGATCGGACCAAGGCGGTCGGGTCAGACGGACTTCTGGTAGGAGCGGAAGGTCCGCAGCGAGAGCCAGACCGCGAACGCCGCGAGCAGCAGGGTCCAGCCGCCGTGGCTGAGCACCGACCACCAGTCCGGGTGCGCGGCCATCGCCGCGCGCCCGGTCTCCAGGGCCCAGTTGACCGGGTTGAACCGGGCCACCACCTGCATCCAGTGCGGCATCAGGCCGGACGGCATGAAGGCGGACGAGAGGAAGGTCAGCGGCAGCAGCAGGAAGGTGTTGATGCCGATGATCGACTCGCGTTCGCGGACCAGCATCCCCAGCGCGTTGGAGAAGGCCCCGAAGATCGTGCCCAGCGCCGAGGAGACCAGCACCAGGATCAGCAGCCCGGGGAAGCCGCCGGGGTAGTGCGCGCCGCCGGCCCAGCCCAGCAGGATGATGATCACCGACTGCAGCGCGGTGGTGACCGACTGGGCCACCACATTGGCGTTCATCAGCGCGCTGCGGCGGACCGGGGTGACCAGGAAGCGGTTCAGCGTGCCGCGCTCGATCTCCTCCAGGGTGCCCATCCCGGCCCACATGTTGGCGGAGACCGCGCTCATCACGATCACGCCGGGGACCAGGTAGTCGAGGTAGGAGCCGCCGCCGAAGCCGGGCAGCTCGACCACCCGGCGGAACAGCGCCCCGAACAGGAACAGCCAGATCACCGGCTGGATCAGAGTGATGATCAGGTACGCGGGCTGCCGGGCGAAGGCCATGAACTGGCGCTGCGTCATGTACCAGGTCTGCGCGACGGCCTCGGCCGCGCGCGCCGGGAGCGGGGTCCGGGCCGCGGCGGGAACCGGGGACGGGGACGGCACCGGCGGGGCCGTGTTGACGGTGCTCATCGGGTGGCTCCTTCGGCGTCGGCGAAGCTGCGTCCGGCATAGCGGAGGTAGACGTCGTCCAGGGACGGGCGGGCGACGGTGACCGCGGCGACCGGGCTGCCCGCCTGGTCCAGCGCGGCCAGCAGCGCGGGCACGGCGGCGGCGCCGTCGTCCGCGCGGGCGCTGACCCGGCGGCCGTCCACGGTGATGTCGCGGACGCCGGGCACCCGGCCCAGCGACTGGTAGACGTCGAGGGCGTCGGTCTCAGGGGCGCGGACCAGCTCGACGTGGACGGCGTCGCCGTGCAGTTCGCCCTTGAGCTCGTCCGGGGTGCCTTCCGCCACGATCCGGCCGCGGTCGACGATGGCCAGCCTGGCGGCGAGCTTGTCGGCCTCCTCCAGGTAGTGCGTGGTGAGCAGGATGGTCAGCCCCTCGTCCCCGGCCAGCCGGGAGATCTCCTCCCACATGGCGGTACGGGCCTCCGGGTCGAGCCCGGTGGTCGGCTCGTCCAGGAACAGCACCTGCGGACGGTGGACCAGCCCGAGGGCCACGTCCAACCGCCGCTGCATGCCGCCCGAGTAGGTCTTGACCTGGCGCTTCGCGGCGTCGGTGAGGTCGAAGCGGCTGAGCAGCTGATCGGCCCTGCGGCCCAGCTCGGCGCCGCGCATGCCGTAGAGGCGGCCCTGCAGCAGCAGGTTCTCCCGGCCGGTGGCGACCGGGTCGGCGCCGGAGCGCTGGGCGACCACGCCGATGGCGCGGCGCACCCGGGCCGGTTCCGCGGTCACGTCGAGGCCGGCCACGGCGGCCCGGCCGCTGTCGGCGGCGGCCAGGGTGGTGAGGATCTTGACGGTGGTGGACTTCCCGGCGCCGTTGGGGCCGAGCAGCCCGAAGACGATGCCGGGCTCGACGGTGATGCTGAGCCCGTCGAGCGCGCGGACCGGCTCGTCGCGGCCCTTGACCTGGTAGGTCTTCACCAGGTCAAGGGTCTGGACGGCGGGTGTCGCGGTGGTGCGGCCGGCCCGGGTCACGGGCGGGGCGGGGCTGTTCATGACGGGGTGTCCCTTCGTGCGTCGATCACTGGTCGCGTGTGCGGCGGCCGATCCACGACGGGGACCCGGGCTACGATGAGGGTGCGTGTTCCTCGTAGCTGCCGAGCCCTGTTTGCCGCAGGTCGGTGCCGAGGTTCCCGGCCCCGCCCGGTGTTTGCCGCACCGGGGCGGGGCCTTTCTGCTCAGTTCAGCTGTTCTGCTCCTCGATCCGCTGGTCCTGCAGGGTCGACCACTCCTCGGGGGCCCGGCCGGTGGCGTGGTACTGCCGCCAGCCGTCCAGGCCGGTGAGCGAGCCGTCGGCCATGTCCTTCACCAGCTGCCGGGTCCACTCCGCCTCGGTGGCGAGCATCGCGGCGCTGTACTCGGTCTCGATCAGGAAGACCCGGGGCAGCAGTCGGCCGTACTCGGCGAGCGTGCCGCGCTGCTCGGCGAGCAGGCCGTCGAGGGCCGCGACCCGCTGTTCGAGCAGCTGCCGGACCTCGTCCGGCGGCAGCACTGCCATGAGCGAGAGCGCGGCCTCGAACCGCGGGTACTCCTTGACCGGGGTGCCGATCAGCTCGGAGAGCCACTCGCGCAGCTCCACCGCGCCGGATTCGGTGACCCGGTAGACCGTGCGCTCGGGCCTGCGGCCGTCGCGCTCGGTGCCCGAGGCCTCGATGAAGCCGTGCCGCTCCAGGCTCTGCACCACGGTGTAGAGCGAACCGTAATTGATCTTGATGCTGTGCTCCTTGCCGCGGGCGCGGAGCACTTGGGCGATCTCGTACGGATGGCGCGGCTGTTCCCGGACGGTCGCGAGGACGGCCAGGGCGAGCGGATTGCTCATCTTCCGCCTGCTCATCACGCCTCCTCGGTTCCGACTATCCGTGACCGAGTATAGAGACGCGACAGTCGTGACGTCAACACGCTATATCGCGTCTTTTCAGCCGACCGAGGAGTACGCGATGATCCCGCGCCGGATCCCGTCCACCGCCTTGCGGGCGGTGGCCCGCACCGTGCCGCCTTCCGGAGCCGCGTTGGCGATCTGGCCGAGGACGTCGATCAGCTGACGGGTCCAGCGGACGAAGTCGCCGGCCGGCATGTCCGCCTCGCGGAGCACCGCGTCCAGCGCGTTGCCGGAGGCCCAGCGGTAGGCGGTCCAGGCGAAGCCGAGGTCGGGCTCGCGCTGGCCGACGTTGTCCTCGGTGGAGAGCTTGTGCTGCTCCTCCAGGGCGTCCAGGTGGCCCCAGAGCCGGACCATCTCGCCCAGCGCCTCCCGGGCCGCGCCGTCCGGCAGCTTGGGCGTGCCGCTCTCGTCGTCGGCCCGGCGCGACTCGTACACCAGGGCCGAGGCGCAGGCCGCCAGCTCGGCCGGGGTGAGGCCCTCCCAGACCTCCTCGCGGAGGCACTCCGAGGCCAGCAGGTCCAGCTCGCCGTAGAGCCGGGCGAGCCTGCGGCCGTCGTCGGTGACCGTGTCGGCGCGCAGGTAGCCGAGGTCGGTCAGCAGCGCACAGACCCGGTCGAAGGTGCGGGCGATGGTGTGGGTGCGGGACTGCATCCGGCGTTCCAGCTGCTGGGTGTCGCGGTGCAGCCGCTCGTAGCGCTCGGCCCAGCGGGCGTGGTCCTCGCGCTCGTCGCAGCCGTGGCAGGGGTGCTGCCGCAGCGCGGCGCGCAACCGGGTGATCTCCGGGTCGTCGGCCCCCGCGGCCCGGCCCCGGCGCAGCCGCTCCGGCTCGATGTGCCCGGCCTTGCTGCGCAGCGCCGAGGCCAGGTCGCGCCGGGACTGCGGGCTGCGCGGGTTGAAGCTGCGCGGGATGCGGACCCGCTCGATCGCCGCCACCGGGACCGGGAAGTCGATCATCGCCAGCCGCTTGACCTGCCGTTCGGCGGTGAGTACCACCGGGCGCGGGCCCTCGCTGTGGTCCTGCCGGTCGTGTCGGCTGCCGTGTCGGCCGACCGCCGGGATGCCCGGGTCCAGCACCAGCGCCAGACCGGCGAAGCGGCCGGTCGGGACGTGGATCACGTCCCCCGGCTTCAGTTTCTCCAGCGAGTCCGCCGCGCTGGCCCGGCGCTGGTTGGCGCCCTCGCGGGCCAGCTGGTTCTCCCGGTCCTTGAGCGCGCGGCGCAGCCCGGAGTACTCCTCGAAGTCGCCGAGGTGGCAGCTGATCGCCTCGCGGTAGCCCTCCAGACCCTCCTCGTTGCGCTGCACCTGCCGGGCGATGCCGACCACCGAGCGGTCGGCCTGGAACTGCGCGAACGAGGTCTCCAGCAGCTCACGGGACTTGTGCCGGCCGAACTGCTGGACCAGGTTGACGGCCATGTTGTAGGACGGCTTGAAGGAGGACCGCAGCGGATAGGTCCTGGTCCCGGCCAGGCCGGCCAGCGCGGCCGGATCCAGGTTGGGCTGCCAGAGCACCACCGCGTGGCCCTCGACGTCGATGCCGCGCCGCCCGGCGCGCCCGGTGAGCTGGGTGTACTCGCCGGGAGTGACGTCGGCATGGGTCTCGCCGTTCCACTTGACCAGCTTCTCCATCACCACCGAGCGGGCCGGCATGTTGATGCCCAGCGCCAGCGTCTCGGTCGCGAAGACCGCCTTGACCAGGCCGCGCAGGAACAGCTCCTCGACGACCTCCTTGAAGGTCGGCAGCATCCCGGCGTGGTGCGCGGCGACGCCGCGCTCCAGCGCGTCCACCCACTCGTAGTAGCCGAGAACGTGCAGGTCCTCGTCCGGGATGCTGGCGGTGCGGGACTCGACCAGGGCGCGGACCTGGGCCCGCTCCTTGTCGTTGTTCAGCCGCAGCCCGGAGTGCAGGCACTGCTGCACCGCGGCCTCGCAGCCGGCCCGGCTGAAGATGAAGGTGATCGCGGGCAGCAGCCCCTCGTCGTCAAGACGGCCGATCACCTCGGCCCGGCTGGGGGTGTAGGCGCGGCCCGGACGGCCGGTCGGCATGCTGCGGCCACGGCCGCGCTTCTCGAACCGGTCCCGGCCCGCGCCCCTGCGGTCCTGCTCGGAGCGGGCCAGCCGGACCAGCTCCGGGTTGACGTCGGCCTCGCCGCCGCGCTGGCCGCCGCCCTCGCGCTTGCGCCCGGAGGCGCGCTCCTCCGCCACCCGCGTGGTGAACAGGTCGTACATCTTGTGACCGGCCAGCACGTGCTGCCACAGCGGGACCGGGCGGTGCTCGGAGACGATGACCTTGGTGCCGCCGCGGACGGTGTCCAGCCAGTCGCCGAACTCCTCGGCGTTGGAGACCGTCGCCGACAGCGAGACCAGGGTGACCGACTCGGGGAGGTGGATGATCACTTCCTCCCAGACCGCGCCGCGGAAGCGGTCGGCCAGGTAGTGCACCTCGTCCATGACCACGTAGCCGAGGCCGTTCAGGGTCTGCGAGCCCGCGTAGAGCATGTTGCGCAGCACCTCGGTGGTCATCACCACCACCGGGGCCTCGCTGTTGACCGTGTTGTCGCCGGTCAGCAGGCCGACCTTGTCCGCGCCGTAGCGCTTCACCAGGTCGGCGAACTTCTGGTTGGACAGCGCCTTGATCGGCGTGGTGTAGAAGCACTTGCGGCCCTCGGTCAGGGCCAGGTGCACCGCGAACTCGCCGACGATGGTCTTGCCGGAGCCGGTCGGCGCGGCCACCAGCACGCCGGAGCCGGCCTCCAGCGCCGCGCAGGCCTCGATCTGGAAGCCATCCAGCGGGAAGTCGTACAGCTCACGGAACGCGAACAGGGCGGTGGCCTGCTCCTTGGCCAGGCGCCGGGAGGCGGCGTAGCGCTCGGCGGGGCTGAGGTCCTCGGGGCTCGGCTCCTCGTCGTCGAGCGGGGCAGCTGCGGGGTCATCAGGAGCTGCGGAGGTCATCGCGGCACCTTCCTCCCGGGTCGGGCGCACGGGAGCGCGGTTGGCGGTGCCTCGGTCGTGGTCATCGTGGATCTGCATCTCCAGCAGAGGCTACCCGCCCGGACCGACACTTGACCCAGTGATTTTCCCGGCGGGGCGCGCCCCGCCGGGAGCCGGACCGGCCGTCAGGTGATGTCGTCCATCTGCTCGCCCCGGGCCGAGGGGACGCCCGCCGACTCCTCGTCGGGGTGGTAGACCATCGGCTCGGCGTGGGCGAACTCCTCGGCGGACACCGGATCGGGCGTCACGCCCTCCACCGAGAACTCCGAGGGGGTGAGGTCCAGCGAGGAGGCCTCGTCGTCGCCGAGCAGGCTGTCCGGGTCGTTGGCGCGGCGCCGGGCCTTGGCCCGGTCGTTCATCGTGCAGACCGCGAGCGCGAGCAGGAACAGCAGGCAGATCGGGACGGCCAGCACGCTCATGGTGAGCGGGTCGCCGGTGGGCGTGGCGATCGCCGAGAACACGAAGATCAGGAAGATGATCCCGCGCCACCAGCTGCGCAGCTTGGCGGCGCTGAGGATGCCGAGGAAGTTCAGCGCCACCAGCAGCAGCGGCAGCTCGAACGACAGGCCGAAGACCAGCACCATCCGGATGAAGAAGTCCAGGAACTCGGCGCCGGAGAACGCGATGGAGAAGCCGGGCGGGTTGAAGCTGACCAGGATGCCCAGCGCCTTGGGGAAGATCCAGAAGGCGAGGTACGCACCGAGCAGGAAGAGCGGCACGGCGGCGGCGGTGAAGCCGAGGCCGTACTTCTTCTCCTTCTTGTAGAGACCGGGGGCGACGAAGGCCCACAGCTGGTACGTCCACACCGGGCTGGCCAGGACCAGGCCGGCCATCATCGAGATCTTGAAGCTGAACGACAGCGGCGCGAGCACACCGGTGTTGACCAGCAGCCCGTTCGGGCACTGCGCGGTCTGCGCGCCGTACCCGTGCACCCCCTTGATCGCGCAGGCGGGGCCGGTGAGCTGGTCGATCAGCCAGTTGTGGATCACCCAGCCGACGACGGTCGCCACCAGCAGCGCGGCGACGGCGATCAGCAGCCGGTTGCGCAGTTCCCGGAGGTGGTCCGAGAGGGGCATGCGCCCCTCGTTTTCCTTGGGCTTGTCGCTCACCGTGCGGCTTCAGTCCCTGCGAGGTGGGTGGATGGAGAGGGGTGGGCCGCCGCTGGCGCTCAGGCCCGGTCGGTCGCTCAGGCCTGGTTGGTGGGCTGCGGCTGGGAGACGGTGTCGGCGACCGGGCGGGCGCTGGCGGACTCGCCGGGGGCGGCCTGGATGGTCCGGGGGGCGACGACCGGCTCGGCCGGGGCGGCCTCGGCCTTGCCCTCGGGAGTCTTGCCGTCCGACTTCATCGCGCCGACCTCGGACTTGAGGATGCGCAGCGACTTGCCGAGGGCGCGGGCGGAGTCGGGGAGCCGCTTGTAGCCAAAGAGCAGCAGCAGCACGACCGCCAGGATGATCAGTTCAAGTCCGCGGTTCTCGAGCATGGTTGTCCCTCTTCGTTGTGGTCTCTGCGCCGATGATACGCATCTGCCCCGCAGAAGCGTCCAGAGCGGGTGCACAGAACTTGAGGACGTCGGTCCCCGCTCTTATCCTACGCGCGGCCCGGCCCACCCTGGGTGAACGGAGAACTACGTCCAGGCAGCAGCTCCCCGGCGCGGCGCGCGACCGGCTCCGCGGCCTGCTCCAGGCTCCGCGCGGCGGTGGCGACCCGCAGCGCCCCGGCGTCCAGCTCCCGGGACAGCGCGAGCACCTGCCGGTACACCAGCAGCGCGCACCAGCCGAGCACCAGCAGCCCGGCGGTGGACAGGCCGACCACGGCCAGAACGGTCCAGGGCATGTGCATGACCCGCATGCTATTGCACCATCCCGGCCTGGCGGCCCAGGTGCAGCCGCATGGTGCGGACCCCGGCCCCGGACAGCGCCTCGACGATCCGCTCCCCCGCCCGCTTGCGCACCGCGGCACCGCAGGACGGGCAGGTGAAGGAGTAGAAGGTGCGCTCGCTGCTGGCGCCCAGCGCGAGCCGGAAGGCCTCGGCGCCCAGCTCGGAGGTGGAACGGCAGTCCGGGCAGGACGCCCGGAACCGGGTGGGCATGTTCATCCGCGCCCGGCCTCGGCCGCCGCGGCCAGGTCGGCCGCCCGGTACAGCGCCAGCGCGTCCGCCGCGGTGGACCGGGCCAGCTCGGCCAGCTCGGCCGGGGCGGTGATCCGGCCGTCCGCGCCGAGCCGGAGCGCCAGCCGCAGCAGCCCGGTGGGGTCAGGTGTGCGGAGGGTGATCCGCAGCCCGCCGTCCGGCAGTTCGACGGCGTCCTCGTAGCCGTAGTACTCGGTGACCCAGCGACCGCCGGGGCCCACCTCAAGCACCACCTGCGGGTCGTCCTCGGCCGGGCGGACCAGGCCCTCGGACAGGTCGCGCAGCTCCAGCGGCGGCGGGTCGGAGGGGACGTCCAGCACCTCGATGTCGGCGATCCGGTCCAGCCGGAAGATCCGCCGGTCCTCGGACAGCCGGCACCAGCCCTCCAGGTAGGTGTGGCCCTCGGTGACCAGCCGGATCGGGTCCACCTCGCGCTCGGTCATCTCGCCGCGGCCGGAGGAGTAGTAGCGCAGCCAGAGCCGCCGCCGCTCGGTGATGGCCCGGTCCACGTCCGCGAAGACGCTGCCCTCGGCCTCGAAAGTTACACCGACCCGGGCGCTGCCCTCGGCCGCGTCTCCGGCCGCCGCCTCCAGTTTCACCACCGCGCGGGTCAGCGCCGCCCGGTCCCGCTCGCGCAGCCCCGGCAGCCCGGCCACCGCGCGCGCGGCGACCAGCAGCGAGATCGCCTCGTCCGAGGACAGCCGCAGCGGCTGGGCCACGTCGTCGGCGTTGTGCCACCAGATCCGCTCACCGTCGGTGTCGATGTCGAGCAGGTCGCCGCCGCGGAAGCTGGTGCCGCACATCGGCAGCACGCCGAGGTCGCCGGTCAGCTCGCGCTCGGTGATGCCGAAGGCGCGGGCCACGTCGGCGACCCTGGCCCCGGGGCGCTCGCGCAGGTAGGTGACCAGGGACAGCATCCGGCGGGTCTGGTCGATGGCGTTGCTCACAGCGCTGCTGCTCCCTCACTGGCGGTGGCCCCGGCGGGACCGGCGGCGGCGACGGCGCCGAGCCGGGCGATCAGATCGGCGCGCAGCTCGGCCGGGCCGACCACCAGCAGGTCCGCCCCGAACTCGCTGAGGTCGGCGGCCAGCCCGTGGCCGTAGGGGATCTCCAGCTCGTCCCAGTCCGCGTCGACCGGCTCGGACTGCAGCGCCTTGGAGCGCAGCGGGAAGGCCGCGCCCCGGCGCAGCCGGATCCGGGCGGTCGCGGTCGCGCCCTCCCCGGCGAAGCGGGCGACGTGCTGCCGGACGTCGACGTGGTCCGGGACCTCGGCGCTGAAGGCGTCGCCGCGGGTCCTGACCCGGCCGACGATCCGGCTGAGCCGGAACACCCGGACGTCCTTGCGGTCCCGGTCCCAGCCGGCCAGGTACCAGTGGCCGTGCCAGCACTCCAGCGCCCAGGGCTCGACGCTGCGCGGCTCGGCCTGCGCCGCACCGGACTTGCGGTAGGAGAAGGTCGCCGGACGGCGGTCCCTGGCGGCGCCGAGCAGCGGCTCGAAGGCGGCCTCCCGGGCCGGGATCCGCGGTTCCAGCGCGGTGTGCGCCTCCGCGCCCTGGTCCACCAGCACCCCGGCGGCGCGCAGCTTGTGCAGGGCACCGCTGGCGGCCCCGGCCAGCCGGGCCTGCCGCCAGACGCCGGCCGCCAGGCTCAGCGCGGCGGCCTCCTCCACGTCCAGGGAGATCTCCGGCAGCCGGTTGCGGTCGCGCCGGGCCAGGTAGCCCTGTTCGCCGTCGAGAGCGTTCTCGTCCACGTCGATGACCAGGCCGAGCTCGCGCAGGTCGTCCTTGTCCCGTTCGAACATCCGGTTGAAGGAGTCCTCGCTGGCGCTGTCCGCGGCTTCCCGGTAGGCCTCGATGGAGTCCCGCAGCTCACGCTTGCTCAGCGGTCGCTTGGTGTTCATCAGGCAGAGCGCGAGGTTCATCAGACGCTCGGACTTGGCGATGGGCATCGCACACCCTTCCCTGCGCGCGACCACGGAATGGGGACCACGGAAGAGGCCGGCGGACACGACCGTACCGGTACCGGGGCCGACGGCAAAAGCGCGGCCCCGCCCTGCCACGACTGTGGTAGAGCGGGGCCGCGCCGCGGTCGCGCGTCAGACCGCCAGCAGGTCCACCACGAAGATCAGGGTCTCGCCCGGCTTGATCGCGCCGCCGGCGCCGCGGTCACCGTAGCCGAGGTGCGGGGGGATGATCAGCTCGCGCCGACCGCCGACCTTCATCCCCGCGACGCCCTGGTCCCAGCCCGCGATGACCCGTCCGCCACCGAGCGGGAAGGTGAACGCCGAGCCGCGGTTCCAGCTGGCGTCGAACTCCTCGCCGCTGCTGAAGGCCACGCCCACGTAGTGGACGCTGACGTTCTGGCCGGGCTCGGCCTCCGCGCCCTCACCCACCCAGATGTCCCTGATCTGCAGCTCGGCCGGCGGCTCGCCACCTGGAAAGTCGATCTCCGGCTTCTCGATGCTCACAGTTGCTTCTCCTCGTTGGGACCGGGGCGGTCAGGCCCCGGCCACCGGACAGTTCAGGACGCTACGTTACGCCGCGCCGAGGATGTCGACGACGAAGACCAGGTTCGCGTTCGCCGGAATCGTGGGGGGCGAACCCTGCGCGCCGTAGGCCAGCGCGGACGGGATGGAGAGCAGCACCCGGCTGCCGACCGTCTGGCCCACCAGGCCCTGGTCCCAGCCCGGGATGACCGCGCCCTGGCCGATGACCGTGCCCATCACGCCCGAGTCGGTCCAGGACGAGTCGAAGACCTTGCCGTCGGCGAGGTTGGCGCCGGTGTACTGCACCAGGATGGTCTGGCCGGACAGCACCTTGGGCCCGGTGCCCTTGATCAGGTCGGCGGTGAGCAGCTTGGCCGGCTTGCGGTCGGCGTCCGGGATGGTGAAGGTCGCGGCCTTGCCGACCGGGGCGACCACGGACGGCATGCCGGCCGGGGAGGCGGCCTGGGTACCGGTGATGTCGTCCTTGGCGCCGACCTTCTTGGTGATGTCGACGATGAACACCAGGGTGTCCTTCGCCGTGGCGCCCATCTGGGTCAGGTTGCTCGGGTCCATCTGCGCGGTGGCGGCGCCGGGAGGGGCGACCACCTCGACCCTGCTGCCCGCGGTGTGCCCGAGGACGGCGTTGCTGAGCGCGGGGAGCGTGCCGGAGGCCAGGGTGAGCACCAGCGGCGCGCTGCCCTTGGCATAGGCGGTGTTGATCGCCTTGCCGTTGTTCCAGTCCACCACCGAGAAGTTGGTGACCGCGACATCGGTGTTGGTGATCTTCGCGCCGGTGCCCTCCTTGAGGGTGTGCACGACGAAGGTGCCGTCCGGCTGCGTCTTGGGGATGGTCACCTTGGGGGTGGTCCCGAACGCGCCGGTCACGGTCGGCAGGTTGGTGGTGGAGTCCACGGCCGTGGGCACCGGCACCGGAGTGGCGGAGGCCGAGGCGGACGCCGACGCTTTCGGCGCGGCGGCGTCGTCGGACTTGGCCTTGGAGCTGCTGCCGCAGGCGGTCAGGAACAGGGCCGGGACGATGAGCAACCCAGCGGCGAGTCGGCGCACGGTGGTCCTTAGGAGGTCTTGCCGACGTCTTGGTCGGTGGGGAACGGTTCGGACGATTGGTCCTCGCCACTCTAAGACCTCATCGGGACGAATCGGCAATGGTGCGCCGACCCTGTGTCCCCGATGAGAGGACACAGGGGCCGATTCGTCACATAAATCACCCGCCGGGCCGACCGACGGCGGCTACATGCCGGCGATCAGCTTCTCCACCCGCTCGTCGACCGAGCGGAACGGGTCCTTGCAGAGCACCGTCCGCTGCGCCTGGTCGTTCAGCTTGAGGTGCACCCAGTCGACGGTGAAGTCGCGGCGCTGCTCCTGCGCCCGGCGGATGAAGTCGCCGCGCAGCCGGGCCCTGGTGGTCTGCGGCGGCACCGACTTGGCCTCGAAGATCTTCAGGTCGTTGCTGGTCCGCTCGGCCTGGCCGCGGTTCTGCAGCAGGTAGAACAGGCCGCGCTTGCGGTGGATGTCGTGGTACGCCAGGTCGATCTGGGCTACCCTGGGATGCGACATGTTCATGCCGTGCTTCTCCCGGTAGCGCTCGATCAGCTGGTACTTGATCACCCAGTCGATCTCCCGCTCCACCTTGGAGAAGTCCTGCGCCCTGATCGCCTCCAGGGTGCGGCCCCAGAGCTCCAGCACCTGGGCGATGGTGCCGCTGCGCAGCCCCTTGGCGTCGGCGAACTCGCTGGCCTTGGTGAAGTACTCCTCCTGGATGTCCAGCGCGCTGGCCTCCCGGCCGTTGGCGAGGCGCACCTGGCGGTTGCCGGTCAGGTCGTGGCTGACCTCGCGGATGGCCCGGATCGGGTTCTCCAGGGTGAGGTCCCGCAGCACCGTCCCGGCCTCGATCATCTTCAGCACCAGGTCGGTCGCGCCCACCTTGAGCAGGGTGGTGGTCTCCGACATGTTGGAGTCGCCGACGATGACGTGCAGCCGGCGGTAGCGCTCGGCGTCGGCGTGCGGCTCGTCCCTGGTGTTGATGATCGGACGGGAGCGGGTGGTGGCCGAACTCACCCCCTCCCAGATGTGCTCGGCCCGCTGGCTGACGCAGTAGACCGCGCCGCGCGGGGTCTGCAGCACCTTGCCCGCGCCGCAGATCAGCTGCCGGGTGACCAGGAACGGGATCAGGATGTCGGCCAGCCGGGAGAACTCGCCGTGCCGTCCGACCAGGTAGTTCTCATGGCAGCCGTAGGAGTTCCCGGCCGAGTCGGTGTTGTTCTTGAAGAGGTAGACGTCGCCCGCGATGCCCTCCTCGTGCAGCCGCCGCTCGGCGTCCACCAGCAGGCCTTCGAGGATCCGCTCCCCCGCCTTGTCGTGGGTGACCAGCTCGGAGACGTCGTCGCACTCCGGGGTGGCGTACTCCGGGTGCGAGCCGACGTCCAGGTAGAGCCGGGCGCCGTTGCGGAGGAAGACGTTGCTGCTGCGGCCCCAGGAGACCACCCGGCGGAAGAGGTAGCGGGCCACCTCGTCCGGGGAGAGCCGCCGCTGGCCCCGGAAGGTGCAGGTGACGCCGTACTCGTTCTCCAGTCCGAAGATTCTGCGGTCCATGGTCTCTCCCCTTCGCCGGCCCTCACTCAAGATGTGCACTGTCGGACGGTGTCCGAAACCGAATAGGTCCCGGCGTCGTTGATCTACCGTCAGTTCGGCCGAGGGGCGGGGACGCGCGCGGTCGATCGCACGCGCGCCCCCGGACAGGCGGGGCCGCTCAGTCCTCCTCGGGCGCCTCGGACTCGCCGTCCAGCTCCGGCAGGTCGTCGAGCACCTCGTCCAGGTCGGCGGCCTGGTCCGCGGCGGACTCTGCGGCAGCGGGCCCGTCCGCCGCCTCGTCCTCGCCGGCTGCGGTCTCGTCCCCCGCCAGCAGCCGGCCCAGCTGGTCGCCGGTCAGCCGCTTGAACTTGCGCTGCTGCCAGCGGCCGCGGTCCAGCACCGCGACCTCCAGCTGATCCTGGGTCAGGGTCCGGGCCTGGCCCCCGTTGGGGTCCCTGGCCAGGCTCTCCACCGCGACCTTCAGCGCCTCGGGGAGGGTCAGCCCCTCGGTGTGGCGCTGTTCCAGATAGGTGCTGATGGACTCCGAATTGCCGCCCACCGCGACCGTGTGCTGCTCGTCGACCACCGAGCCGTCCGGGGTCAGCCGGTAGATCTGGTCGTCGGACGGGGCCTTGCCGACCTCGGCCACGATCAGCTCCACCTCGTACGGCTTCTCGCCGGTGCTGGAGAAGATGGTGCCCAGGGTCTGCGCGTAGACGTTGGCCAGCCCGCGGGCGTTGACGTCGGCGCGGTCGTAGGAATAGCCCCGCAGGTCGGCGTAGCGGACGCCGCCGATCCTGAGGTTCTCGAACTCGTTGTAGCGGCCGACCGCGGCGAAGGCGATCCGGTCGTAGATCTCGGACACCTTGTGCAGCGCCCGGGAGGTGTTCTCAGCCACGAAGACGATGCCGTCGGCGTAGGTGAGCACGACCACGCTGCGCCCGCGCGCGATGCCCTTGCGGGCGTACTCGGCGCGATCGGCCATGGCCTGCTGGGGTGAGACGTAGAACGGCGTCGACACCGGCGGTCGCCCCTTCTGATCAGTCGTGAGTATTGGCGGTGGAAGTGGTCGGAATCAGAAGGGGGCTAGAGCAGACCGGCCTGCGGGCCGTTCGGGAACTCCAGCCGGCGGTCGAGGATGCTCCGGGCCAGGGCCCCCACCTCCTCGTCCGGCAGGCGGCGGAAGCCGTCCGCGGTGATCACGCCGACGATCGGGAAGATCCCCCGGGTCAGGTCGGGGCCGCCGGTCGCCGAGTCGTCGTCGGCGGCGTCGTAGAGCGCCTGGACCACGGCGGTGGTGGCCTCCTCGGCGGTGAGGTCGCGGCGGTAGAGCTTCTTCAGCGAGCCCTTGGCGAACAGCGAGCCGGAGCCGGTGGCGGCGAAGCCCATCTCCTCGGAGCGACCGCCGGTGACGTCATAGCTGAAGATCCGGCCGCGGCCGAGGTCGAGGTCGTAGCCGGCGAAGAGGGGCACCACGGCCAGGCCCTGCATGGCCATGCCGAGGTTGCCGCGGATCATGGTGGTGAGGCGGTTGGCCTTGCCCTCCAGCGAGAGCTGGGTGCCCTCGATCTTCTCGTAGTGCTCGAGCTCCAGCTGGAACAGCCGGACCATCTCCACGGCGAGGCCGGCCGTGCCGGCGATGCCGACCGCGGAGTACTCGTCGGACGGGAACACCTTCTCGATGTCCCGCTGGGCGATCAGGTTCCCCATGGTGGCGCGGCGGTCGCCGGCCAGGATGACGCCGCCGTCGAAGGTGACCGAGACGATGGTGGTCCCGTGCGGGGCCTCCAGCGGCTGGACGCCCGGCGGCAGGGCGCGGCGGCCCGGCAGCAGCTCCGGCTGGTGGTCCGCCAGGAATTCGACGAAGGACGACGAACCCGGCGTCAAGAAGGCAGCCGGCAGACGCCCGGTGCCACGAGTGTTGGCTTCCACACGTTCCCTTCCAGATAGTCGGCCCCACGTCGGAGCAGGTCGGGCCGGTCCTTGAACTGCCCCGGCCCGCCATTGCAGTTGAGGCAGGGGATGGCTCGGACCCTACCCGTTTTACGACCGTGATCCACATGTTCCGGCCCCGGATTCCGGTCGGTGCGGAACGGGACCGGAATCCGGGGCCTGCCGGTCAGGCCGGGCTCCGGGTCACTGACCGCCCTTTTGCACGTACGAGCGGACGAAGGACTCCGCGTCCGACTCCAGGATCTCGTCGATGTCGTCGAGCACCGCGTCCACGTCGTCGTCGAGCTTGGCCTTGCGATCCTTGAGGTCGGAGGATTCGTTGGCCTCGACCTCCGCCTCCTCGACCTCCTCGGAGGAGCGGTTCGCCCGCTGCTGGCCGCCGCCGGTGTCCTTGGTCGCCATGTCCCTCACCCCGCTCGGTTGTCGGCGCGCCGATGCGCGCCAGGCTTGCCCGGAACTTCTCGGTACTGCTGGTCAGACCCTATACACGAGGGGTGACAACCGCCCCGTCTTTTGCGCTACCACTTCAACGTCCGGTGCTGCTGGGATGATGCCCAGCGGCTTTCCCGTTCACCCGTAGTCACTCGCGGCTACTCAGCGGTTACGCCCGAAGCGGACAGGTGTTCACCCCCCGGCGCCGCCGGACAGCACCCGGACCAGCTCCTCCGCCGTGCGGCAGCGGTCCAGCAGCGCCTTGACGTGCTTACGGGTGCCGCGCAGCGGCTCCAGCGTGGGGACCCGCTGCAGCGAGTCCCGCCCCGGCAGGTCGAAGATCACCGAGTCCCAGGACGCCGCGGCGACGTGGTCCGCGTACTGCTCCAGGCAGCGCCCGCGGAAGTACGCCCTGGTGTCCTCCGGCGGCTTGTGGGCGGCCCGCAGCACGTCCGCCTCGTCCAGGATCCTGTCCATCCGGCCGCGCTGCGCCAGACGGTTGTAGAGGCCCTTCTCGGCCCGCACGTCGGCGTACTGCAGGTCGACCAGGTGCAGCCGGGGGCTGTCCCAGTCCAGGGAGTCCCGGGTGCGGTAGCCCTCCAGCAGCTCCCGCTTGGCGATCCAGTCCAGCTGCCGGGACAGGCTCATCGGGTCGCTCTCCAGCCGGCCCAGCACGTCCTCCCAGCGCTCCAGGACGTCCCTGGTCTGCTCGTCGGCGTCGGCGCCGAAGCGGTCCTCGACGTACTTGCGGGCCAGCTCGCAGTACTCCATCTGGAGCTGCACCGCGGTCATCTTCCGGCCGCTGCGCAGCGAGAGCAGGTGGCCCAGGTCCGGGTCGTGGGAGATCCGGTGCAGGGTGCGCACCGGCTGGTCGACCACCAGGTCGACGTTGATGAAGCCGTCCTCGATCATGGACAGCACCAGCGCGGTGGTGCCCAGCTTGAGGTAGGTGGAGACCTCGGAGAGGTTGGCGTCGCCGATGATGACGTGCAGCCTGCGGTACTTCTCGGCGTCGGCGTGCGGCTCGTCGCGGGTGTTGATGATGGGGCGTTTGAGGGTGGTCTCCAGGCCGACCTCGACCTCGAAGTAGTCGGCCCGCTGGCTGATCTGGAAGCCGTCGACCGAGCCGTCCTGGTTGATGCCGACCCGGCCGGCCCCGGTGACCACCTGGCGGGAGACGAAGAACGGGGTGAGGTGCCTGACGATGTCGGCGAACGGGGTGGACCGCTTCATCAGGTAGTTCTCGTGGGTGCCGTAGGAGGCGCCCTTGTTGTCGGTGTTGTTCTTGTAGAGGTGGATCGGCAGCGCGCCGGGCACCTGGGCCGCGCGGCTGGCCGCCTCCTCCATGATCCGCTCGCCGGCCTTGTCCCAGAGCACCGCGTCCCGCGGGTTGGTGACCTCGGGCGAGCTGTACTCGGGGTGGGCGTGGTCCACGTAGAACCGGGCGCCGTTGGTGAGGATGATGTTGGCGAGGCCGATGTCCTCGTCGGTCAGCTGGCTGGCGTCCGCGGTCTCCCTGGCCAGGTCGAAGCCCCGCGCGTCGCGCAGCGGGTTCTCCTCCTCGAAGTCCCAGCGGGCCCGCCGCGCCCGGTGCATCGCCGCCGCGTAGGCGTTGACCACCTGCGACGAGGTGAGCATGGCGTTGGCGTTGGGGTGCCCCGGGACGGAGATCCCGTACTCCGTCTCGATTCCCATAACGCGCCGTACAGTCATGCGGCCCTCCTTCGAACTGCCGTTGACGACTCACCGTCAGCGGTCGGCTCGGTTCGGTGACCCGAGCCTAGAACTGCGCACTGACAACCGGGAGGTCACCGCCCGGAGTTGTTCGAATGTGTCGGGACGCGAACCGTCCGGCTGCGGGAACAGCCGCAGCCGGACGGTGGCGGTCCTTGGTCCTACGGGTCCTACGGTGCTACCGGTACTGCGTCAGAGGTGTCAGAGGTACTGGCCGGTGTTGGCGACGGTGTCGATCGAGCGGCCGGAGTCGGCGCCCTGCTTCCCGGTGACCAGCGTGCGGATGAACACGATCCGCTCGCCCTTCTTGCCGGAGATCCGGGCCCAGTCGTCCGGGTTGGTGGTGTTGGGCAGGTCCTCGTTCTCCTTGAACTCGTCCACGCAGGCGGAGAGCAGGTGGGAGACCCGGAGACCGCGCTGGCCCTTGTCGAGGAAGTCCTTGATGGCCATCTTCTTCGACCGGTCCACGATGTTCTGGATCATCGCGCCGGAGTTGAAGTCCTTGAAGTACAGGACCTCCTTGTCACCGTTGGCGTAGGTGACCTCCAGGAAGCGGTTCTCCTCGGTCTCGGTGTACATCCGCTCGACCACCGCCTGGATCATGGCGGCGATGGCGGCGTCCACCGAGGAGCCGTGCTCCTTGACGTCGTCGGGGTGCAGCGGCAGGGAGTTCTTCAGGTACTTGCTGAAGATGTCCTTGGCCGCCTCGGCGTCCGGGCGCTCGATCTTGATCTTGACGTCGAGCCGTCCGGGCCGCAGGATCGCCGGGTCGATCATGTCCTCGCGGTTGGAGGCGCCGATCACAATGACGTTCTCCAGCCCCTCCACCCCGTCGATCTCGGCGAGCAGCTGCGGGACGATGGTGTTCTCCACGTCCGAGCTGACGCCGGAGCCGCGGGTGCGGAACAGCGACTCCATCTCGTCGAAGAAGACGATGACCGGGGTGCCCTCGCTGGCCTTCTCACGGGCGCGCTGGAAGACCAGGCGGATCTGCCGCTCGGTCTCGCCGACGTACTTGTTGAGCAGCTCGGGGCCCTTGATGTTGAGGAAGTAGCTCTTCCCCTGGGGCTGGCCGGTGACCTCGGCGACCTTCTTGGCCAGCGAGTTCGCGACCGCCTTGGCGATCAGGGTCTTGCCGCAGCCGGGCGGGCCGTAGAGCAGCACGCCCTTGGGCGGGCGCAGCTCGTACTCCTTGAACAGCTCGGCGTGCAGGTACGGGAGCTCGACCGCGTCCCGGATCATCTCGATCTGGCTGCCCAGACCGCCGATCCGGTCGTAGTCGATGTCCGGGACCTCCTCCAGGACCAGGTCCTCGACCTCGCTCTTGGGCACGACCTCGTAGACGTACCCGGAGCGGGGCTCCAGCAGCAGGGCGTCGCCGGGGCGGAGCTTGATCCCGCGCAGCGGTTCGGCCAGCCGGACCACCCGCTCCTCGTCGGTGTGCCCGGTGACGAGAGCGCGCTCGCCGTCCTCCAGGACCTCCTTGAGGGTGACGATGTCGCCGATGCTCTCGAACTCCATCGCGTCGACGACGTTGAGGGCCTCGTTCAGCATCACCTCCTGGCCGCGGGTGAGCTGCTCCAGGTCGAGGCTGGGGGTGACGTTCACCCGCAGCTTGCGACCGCCGGTGAAGATGTCGGCGGTGCCGTCCTCGTTGGCGCTGAGGAACGTGCCGAAGCCGGCCGGCGGCTGCGCGAGCCGGTCCACCTCCTCCTTGAGGGCCACGATCTGGTCGCGGGCCTCCCGCAGGGTGGACGCGAGCCGCTCGTTCTGGGCGGTGACCCCGGCCAGGTTGGTCTGGAGTTCTACGACGCGCTCTTCGAGGATTCTCGCGTGACGCGGCGATTCTGCGATCTTGCGGCGCAGGACAGCGATCTCCTGCTCCAGAAAGGAAACCTGACTGAGGGCTTCCTCAGAACCCCGTGCGGGCCTGCCGCCGCGGGTGTAGTCGTCGTCGTGGGCTGCCACGGTCCTCACCTCCTCCGGGGAGCTGAACGTGACCCGACCCTACCCGCGCCGTGTCCCGTTGGAACCCCTAGATCAGAAAGTCGGAAGGGGTGTGTCTGATCTTCACCCTTGCGCACGTCCCCTCGGTACTGGGATACCCACTCGTACCGACCGGGAAGCGGACGGCGGGCAGTTGTAGAGTCGATCGGGTCAACAGTTGTCGCCAACAGGAACGGCGGGCGGTATGTCCTCGCAGGACGAGCCTCTTGAGGTGTGGATCGACCAGGACCTCTGCACCGGGGACGGCATCTGCGTGCAGTACGCGCCGGAGGTCTTCGAGTTGGACATCGACGGCCTGGCCTACGTCCGCGGCGAGGGCGACGAGCTGCTGGCCGAGCCGGGCGCGACCGTGCCGGTGCCGCTGACGCTGCTTCAGGACGTGGTGGATTCGGCCAAGGAGTGCCCCGGCGACTGCATCCACGTCCGCCGGAGGAGCGACCTGGTCGAGGTGTACGGGCCGGACGCCGACTAGCCTTTTGTGATCAAGGTCACACCTGCGACAGCGGGACGGTGACCGTGCGTGAGTACCCGTCAGGCCCCGGCGTCCAGGTGTACGTCTGGTGCAGGTCGGCGCAGCAGCGCGGCACGTCCGCCGAGGAGTAGCCGTCGACCGCGGCGTGGATCGCCCCGTCGGCGCGCAGGCCGACGCTGCGGACGGTGAGGTCCTGGGCCGGGCTGATCAGGGTGGCCGCGATCCTCGGCCTGCCGCCGGGGCCGGAGCGCAGCACGTAGAGGCCGTCCGGCGGGGTCCCGTTCTGCGCGTCGCAGTGCACCGCGACCACGGTGACCAGCGCGCCGTTGCCGGTGGTGTCGGCGCTGAAGTGCTGGGTGACCTTGGCCGGCAGCCCGGCGCAGTCCAGCGGGAAGGCCACCAGGGCCGGGTCGGGGGCGGAGGCGGCGGGGACGGTGTGCGGCCCGTCGGCGACCGGGGCGGCGGAGCCGGCCGGGGCCAGCGCGACGGCGGCGGCGACCACGGCCGCGACGGCGGCGGCGGTGCCGAGCCAGTGCCACGGACGGGCCCGGGTGTGGCCGAGCGCCCCCTGCTGGTCCATCCCGTCCCCCTTCCGCGCGACCTCGCGGAGCATCCTTCCACAGCGGCGGTCACCGCCCTCGGGCAGGGGTGGCCGCGCCGCTGCGGGCCGGGGACCCGGGCCGGAACGCCGCCGCCCGCCCGGTGGTGTCCGGGCGGGCGGCGGGTGGTGACGGCGGGTCAGTCCTGCGCGGGGCCCTCGGCGGCGGCGGTGACGGCGGCCTCCGCGCGCGGGACGGCGCCGTCGGCGGCGCCCTCCTCGGCCATCTTCAGGAAGCGGCCGGACTTCGGCGCGACCGGGACCTCCACCTCGCCGTACGCGCCCTTCGCCGGGCGGCGGCGGCGCAGCGGGGGCTCGACCCCGTCGGCGAGCCGGCGGGAGGTGAGCAGGAAGCCGGTGTGGCCGATCATGCGGTGGTCCGGGCGCACGGCGAGGCCCTCGACGTGCCAGTTGCGGACCATCGACTCCCAGGACTGCGGCTCGGTGAAGTTGCCGTGCTCGCGCAGCGCCTCGACGGTGCGCGAGAGCTGGGTGGTGGTGGCCACGTAGCAGCAGATCACGCCGCCGGGGACGAGCGCCTTGGCGGCCACGTCCAGGCACTCCCAGGGGGCCAGCATGTCCAGCACCATCCGGTCCACCTCGGTCTCCACCAGGTTGTCCTGGAGGTCGCCGAGGGTGAGCTTCCAGGCCGGGTGCGGGCTGCCGAAGTAGCGCTCGACGTTGCTCCTGGCGATCTCGGCGAAGTCCTCGCGGCGCTCGTAGGAGGACAGCGAGCCGCTGTCGCCCACGGCCCGGAGCAGCGAGCAGCTGAGCGCGCCGGAGCCGACGCCGGCCTCGACCACCCGGGCGCCGGGGAAGATGTCGGCCATGGTGACGATCTGCCCCGCGTCCTTGGGGTAGACCACCGCGGCGCCGCGCGGCATGGAGAGGACGTAGTCGGAGAGCAGGGGGCGCAGCGCGAGGTAGGCGGTGTTCCCCGTGGTGCGCACCACGGAGCCCTCGGGGGCCCCGATCAGCTCGTCGTGCGGGAAGGCGCCCTTGTGGGTGTGGAACGCCTTGCCGGGTTCGAGCGTGATGGTGTGGTGGCGGCCCTTGGGGTCGGTGAGCTGGACCTGGTCCCCGACCTGGAAGGGCCCGCGGCGGCGGGCGGCGCCGGTCGGTTCTGACATGCCGCTCAGTCTAGAGGAGCCCGCAGCGCCCGCCGACCACACCCGGCGGGCCCGGCCGGGCTCAGACCGCCGAGGCGGAGACGTCGGGCGCGGGCAGCGGCGGCCGTCCGGCCATGGCCAGGGCGAAGGCCTGCTCCACGTCCACCGCGGCGATGACGCCGAGCACCGTCCCGTCCGCCTCCTGGACCAGGAACTCGGCCGCCCGGCCCGCCCTGAGCGCGTCCAGCAGCTCCTCGCCGGTCAGCTCGGCGGAGATCCGCAGCCCCGGCTCCAGGGCGCGGGAGACCGCGCCGGTGGCGGTCCACGGACGGCGGTGGTCGGGGACGGTCCTGACCGCGTGCTCGCGGACCAGCGCGGCCGGGCGGCCCGCGCCGTCGACCACCACCAGGGCCCGTGCCCCGGCCTGCTCCAGCTGCCGCAGCGCCTCGGCCAGCGGGGTGTCCGCGGTGACCTCGACCGCGGGCCTGGCCAGGCCGCGCGCGGTCAGCTGCGGCAGCCGCTCGCGCAGCCGGGCCACCCGCAGGCTGCTGCCGGCCCCGTTCCAGATGATCGCGGCGAGCATCGCGCCGAGCGCGGCGTCGATCAGCACCGTGCCGGTGGACTGGTTCACGCCCTGGTAGGCGGCCCAGGTGGGCATGCCGACCAGGACCAGCAGGGCGAGCAGCCGACCGGCCCAGGCGGCGGCCAGGGTCCCGGCCATCGGCCGCCCGGTGGCCTTCCAGACCAGGGCGCGCAGCATCCGGCCGCCGTCCAGCGGCATCCCCGGCAGCAGGTTGAAGACGGCCACCACGAAGTTGCTGAGCATCAGCGCGGCCAGCAGCACCCCGGGCACGGTCGCGGGCTGCACCAGCCGCAGCGCCGCCAGGAACACCCCGCCGAGCACCAGCGACAGCAGCGGCCCGGCGAAGGCGAGCCAGAACTCGCGCCCCGGGGTGTCGGCGTCCTTCTCGATCTCGGAGACCCCGCCGAAGAACTGCAGCTGGATCCGGCGCACCGGCAGCCGCAGCCGCAGCGCGACCACGGTGTGGGCCAGCTCGTGGATCAGCACCGAGCCGTAGAAGGCGATCGCGAAGAACAGCGCGACCAGGTAGCGGGCCCGGCCGAGGCCGGGCAGCAGCCGGTCGATCTGGCCGCCGAAGGTCCAGGTGATCAGCGCAGCGATGACGAACCAGGCCGGGGTGACGTACACCGGTACGCCGAACGGGCGGCCCATCAGCAGCGCCCCCGCCGGGCGGTCCCCCTTGCTGTCGTCGGTCACAGCGGCTCCCTCTTGCTGGTGCACCCGGCCGGGTGCGGGTCGGTCCGCCCCGGGTCAGGCTACGCGCCCCCACCGGCATTCCTACCCGCGCCGGGCGGCGGCTACCGGTGCGCCGCGAGCCCGGCCGGATCGCGGCGGGTTGCCGGTACCGGCCCGGACTGTCGGTGCGGGCGCATAGGGTCGGCCCATGCACTCGCCCGACACCGTCAGCACCGAGGCCGTCCGTACCGGTACCGACCCCGGTCCGGGTACCGGCCCCGGTACCGCCGACCCCGGCGCCGTCCGCCCGGCCACCGCCCCGGTGGCGCTCTCGCCGTCCCGGGCCGGGGACTTCATGACCTGCCCGCTGCTCTACCGGCTGCGGGTGATCGACCGGATCCCCGAGCCGCCCAGCGCCGCGGCCACCCGGGGCACGGTGGTGCACGCCGTGCTGGAGCGC
The DNA here is from genome assembly GCF_042510955.1 of Streptacidiphilus cavernicola. Classification (NCBI taxonomy): domain Bacteria; kingdom Bacillati; phylum Actinomycetota; class Actinomycetes; order Kitasatosporales; family Streptomycetaceae; genus Streptacidiphilus; species Streptacidiphilus cavernicola. Next base: position 33,360 of record NZ_JBHFAB010000035.1, on the reverse strand, counting down.
CTGTTCGACGCGCCCGCGGGCCGGCGCACCCCCGAGGCGGCGCGGGCGCTGCTGCGCCCGGCGTGGGAGGAGCAGCTGGCGAAGCGGCCCGAGCTGGCCGAACTGTTCCCCGGCGACGTGGACGGGACGGAGCTGGCGAACTGGCTGGCCGACGCGGAGAAGCTGCTGGACGGCTGGTTCCGTCTTGAGGACCCGAACCGGCTGGAGCCCGCCGAACGCGAGCTGTACGTGGAGACCGAGCTGGAGTCCGGGCTGCGGCTGCGCGGCTACGTCGACCGGGTGGACGTGGCGCCGACCGGCGAGGTCCGGGTGGTCGACTACAAGACCGGCCGGGCCCCCTCGCGGGACTTCGAGGGCAGGGCGATGTTCCAGATGAAGTTCTACGCGCTGGTGCTGTGGCGGCTGCGCGGGGTGGTGCCGCGCCGGCTGCAGCTGGTCTACCTGGGCGGCGGCGGGGCCGTGGTCGCCTACGACCCGGACCTGGCCGACCTCCAGGCGGTGGAGCGCAAGCTGCTGGCGCTGTGGGAGGCGATCCAGCGGGCGCTGGCCACCGGCGAGTGGCCGGCCAACCGCAACCGGCTCTGCGACTGGTGCTCCTACCAGGCGCTGTGCCCCGCGTTCGGCGGGACGCCGCCGCCGTACCCTCTCCCTGTAGCCCCTTGACGAGTTGGAGCGTGTTGTGGCGATCCGAGTACTGCTGGTCGACGACCAGCCGCTGCTCCGTACCGGTTTCCGGATGATCCTGGAGGCCGAGGCGGACATCGCGGTGGTCGGCGAGGCCGGTGACGGCCAGCAGGCGCTGGACCAGGTCCGGGTGCTGCAGCCGGACGTGGTGCTGATGGACATCCGGATGCCGCGGATGGACGGCGTGGAGGCGACCCGCCGGATCGCCGGGCCCGGCCGCGACGGCCCGGCCAAGGTGCTCGTGCTGACCACCTTCGACCTGGACGAGTACGTGGTCGAGGCGCTGCGCGCGGGGGCCAGCGGCTTCCTGCTCAAGGACGTCCCGGCGGAGGAGCTGGTGCAGGCGATCCGGGTGGTCGCCGACGGCGCGGCGATGCTGGCCCCCAGCGTGACCCGGCGGCTGCTGGACATGTACGCCGGGCGGCTGCCCTCCGGCGAGGAGGCCCCGCCGCCGTCGCTGGCGACGCTGACCGAGCGCGAGGTGGAGGTGCTCAAGCTGGTGGCCCGCGGCCTGTCCAACGCCGAGGTGGCCGCGGAGCTGTTCGTCAGCGAGACCACAGTGAAGACCCATGTCGGGCATGTGCTGACCAAGCTGGGCCTGCGGGACCGGGTGCAGGCGGCGGTGTTCGCCTACGAGAGCGGCCTGGTCCGCCCCGGCAACGGCTGACCCGGAACGGCAGGAAGGGCCGGCCGGAGCGGGTGCTCCGGCCGGCCCTTCCCCCCCCGGTGGGTCAGCTCTTGCCGATCATCCAGAAGCGCATGATCGCGGCCAGGTCCAGCGTCAGCGGGACGCCGGTGACGTTCGCCTGGGTCACGATGTACTGCTTGTTCTGCCACAGCGGGATGTACGCCGCGTCCAGCGCGAACTGCTTCTGGATCTTCTCGAAGGTGCTGGCGGTGGCGTCGTCCGCGCGGTCGGCCTGCTTCAGGCTGAGCGGGGTCAGCTTGTTGATGATGTTCGGCGGCGCGTAGCCGTTGCCGAAGGTGTTGTCGAGGCCGACGAACGGGGAGACGAAGTCGTCCGGGTCCGGGTAGTCGGGCTGCCAGCCGGTCAACGACGCGGCGAGCTTGTGGCTGGACCAGAGCGGGATCATCTTGCCCAGGTTGGCCACGCTGGTCAGCTTGACCTTGAACAGGCCGCTGGCCTCCAGGGTCTTCTTGATCTGCGCGGCCTCGGCCGGGCCGCCGACCGAGTTGCCGGCGTAGGTGAGCTCGAAGCTGATCGGCAGGCTGACCCCGGTCAGCGAGGCCTTGACCACGGCCGGGCTGAGCGGCTTGACGTCGTAGGGGCTCTCCTCGTACGGCGTGGTGCCGTCGCCGATGCCCCCCGGGATCACCGAGTACAGCGGCGTCACGGTCTGGTCGTAGGTGTTGGCGATGGCGTCGCGGTCGATCAGCTTGGCGATGGCCTGGCGCACCGCCACGTTGTCGAACGGGGCCATCTTGGTGTTCAGCACCATCATCCGGGTGTTGGCGCCGGCGCCCTCGACCACCTGCAGGCCCTTGCCCAGCTGCTGCGCGCCTTCGAGCTCGGTGACGTCCTTGGCGGTGAGGTCGCTGTTGGCGTTGAGGTCGATCGAGCCGTCGTCCAGCGCCTTGCGGACGTCCGCGGGGGCGTCGTAGTACTTCAGCGTGACGCCGGAGTTGGTCGGCTTGGTCTTGCTGTAGGCGCCCTTGTAGTTCGGGTTGAGCGACAGCTTGACCTCGGTCGGCACGGTCGCGCCGGTGGAGTCCTTGGTGGTCTGCACCGAGTCGATCTTGTACACGCCGGAGCCGACCACCGAGGTGCCGTCCAGCACCCGGGTGGCGGAGTAGGCCTTGGGGTCGACGATCTCGCCGACACCGGAGGCCAGCCGGTCGGGGAAGGTCGCGTCCGCGGTCTTCAGGTGGAACACGACCGTGGTGGGGGTGGTCGCGTCCACCGACTTCATGGTGCTCAGCAGGCCGCTGACGCCGGAGCCGTTGTCGGCGGGCTGCTTGTCCGGCAGGGTCTCGCTGCCGATCTTGACCACGCGGTCGAAGGAGAACTTCACCGCGGCCGAGTCCAGCGGGTCCCCGTTGGAGAAGGTGAGGCCGGCCGGCAGGGTGCAGCTGTAGGTCATCAGGTCGGTCCCGACGAACCCGCAGCTCTTGGCGGCGTCCACGGTCGGCGACGTCGAGCCGGGCAGGTAGGTCAGCAGGCCCTGGTAGACGTTGTAGAACACCATCCACGAGCCGGCGTCGTAGGCGCCGGCCGGGTCCAGGCTGCTGTAGGCGCTGACCGTGCCCATGTTCAGCGTGGTCTTCGGCACTCCGGCGACCCCGCTGGAGGATGAGGAGCCGCAGGCGGCGGTCGTTGCGAGCAGGCCGACGCAGCCGAGCGTCCCCAGTCGTTTCGCGGCAGACATGTCTTCCTTTGCGTGTCGTACGACCGCGCAGCCAGACACCACTTTCCGGGGTGTCGCCATGAGAGCGCAGTGGTCTGTCGCCTGTAGGGTGCCACATGTTGAGACCGGCTCGCAGTGCCCCCTGACACAGGGTTTCGCAAAGATCAAACTATTGGCATGCAATAGCCAGGTATGCCCGATATGGCGTTAGCAGCTAGTTACTCTGACAGCCCGTCAGGTACCGGAACCAGGCGTCGCAGCAAAGCCACGTCGACCTGCTGCAATGACGCCAGGACGGTCCGCCCCGGGGCCGGTCCGATGGGTGTGACGGACGGCACAGCGACCATCCGGCAGCCGGCCGCCTCGCCCGACGCCACGCCGGTCGGCGAGTCCTCCACCACCACGCAGCGGGCCGGGTCCGCGCCCAGCCGCGCCGCGGCGGCCAGGTACGGGTCCGGGTGCGGCTTGGTCCTGGCCACCTCGTCCCCGGCCACCGAGAAGGCGAACCGGTGCGCGCCCAGGGTCCTCAGCACCAGGTCGATGATCCGCCGGTGCGACGCCGACACCAGCACGGTCGGGATGCCCGCAGCCGCCAGCTCGTCCAGCAGCTCCAGGGCGCCCGGGAGCACCGGCACGCCCCGGCCGACCAGCTCGGCGAAGCGCTCGTTGATCATCGGGCCGAACTCCTCGGGGCTGATTTCGACCCCGCTCACCGCGAGCAGGTGCGCCACCACCCGGTTCATCGGCCCGCCCACGACCACCTGCCGCTCGGCCGGGTCCAGCCGGTGGCCCAGCTCGGCCAGCAGCCCGGACTCGGCCTCCCACCAGAAGTCCTCGGTGTCGACCAGCGTGCCGTCCATGTCCAGCAGGACGGCCTGCAGGCCGGTGGATTCGCGGTCGAGCGCCGCGGCTGTGGCGAAGGTGGTCAACGTGCACGCAACTTTCCTGGTCCGTCCCGGTTCGGGGCAGACCAGGATAAGCATGCGCGGTGTCCGATCAGTGGAGATCGATCAACGCGCGTTGAAGTACTTGGCGTCCGGGTGGTGAATCACGATGGCGTCGGTGGACTGCTCCGGGTGCAGCTGGAACTCCTCGGAGAGGTGCACCCCGATCCGCTCCGGCCGGAGCAGGTCGGCGATCTTGGCGCGGTCCTCCAGCTCCGGGCAGGCCCCGTAGCCGAGCGAGAAGCGGGCGCCCCGGTACTTCAGCGCGAACATCTCCTTCATCTCCTCCGGGTCCTCGCCGGAGAAGCCCAGCTCGGCCCGGACCCGGGCGTGCCAGTACTCGGCCAGCGCCTCGGCCAGCTGCACCGACAGGCCGTGCAGCTCCAGGTAGTCGCGGTACGAGTTCGACTCGAACAGCTCCTTGGTCGCCTCGCCGATCCGGTTGCCCATGGTGACGATCTGGAAGGCCACCATGTCCTTCTCCCCCGACTCCTCCGGGCGGAAGAAGTCGGCCAGGCAGAGCCGGCGGCCGCGGCGCTGGCGCGGGAAGGTGAAGCGGGTCCGCTCCCCGCCGTCCTCGCCGAGCACCACCAGGCTGTTGCCCTGGGAGACCGCCGGGTAGTAGCCGTAGACCACGGCCGCCTCCAGCAGGCCCTCGGTCTGCAGCCGGTCCATCCACATCCGCAGCCGGGGACGGCCCTCGGTCTCCACCAGCTCCTCGTACGAGGGGCCGCCGGTGCGGGCCGCCTTCAGCCCCCACTGGCCCTTGAACAGCGCGTCCTCGTCCAGCCAGGAGGCGTAGTCGCGGAAGTTGACGCCGGTGACCACCCGGTCGCCCCAGAACGGCGGCGACGGGACCGGGTTGTCCACCGCCACGTCGGAGCGGGTGGTGCTCTCCTCCGGCTCCTCGACCTCGACCTTGGCGTGCCGGCGCGGCTTCAGCTCCGGCAGCACCGCGCCGGGGACCCCGCGCTTGACCCCGATCAGCGCGTCCATCAGCCGCAGGCCCTCGAACGCGTCGCGGGCGTAGCGGACCTCGCCCCGGTAGATCTCGTGCAGGTCCTGCTCGACGTAGGCCCGGGTCAGCGCGGCCCCGCCGAGGATCACCGGGAAGTCGGCGGCCATCCCGCGCTGGTTCAGCTCCTGCAGGTTCTCCTTCATGATCACGGTGGACTTCACCAGCAGCCCGGACATCCCGATCACGTCCGCGCGGTGCTCCTGCGCGGCGTCCAGGATCGCCGAGACCGGCTGCTTGATGCCCAGGTTGACCACGGTGTAGCCGTTGTTGGTCAGGATGATGTCCACCAGGTTCTTGCCGATGTCGTGGACGTCGCCCTTGACCGTGGCCAGCACGATGGTGCCCTTGCCCTCGTCGTCCGACTTCTCCATGTGCGGTTCCAGGTAGGCCACCGCGCCCTTCATCACCTCGGCGCTCTGCAGCACGAACGGCAGCTGCATCTGGCCCGAGCCGAACAGCTCGCCGACCGTCTTCATGCCCTCCAGCAGCACCGTGTTGACGATCTCCAGCGCGGGCAGCACGGTCAGCGCCTCGTCCAGGTCCGCCTCCAGGCCCTTGCGCTCGCCGTCCACGATCCGCCGCTGCAGCCGCTCCTCCAGCGGCAGCGCCGCCAGCTCCTCGGCCTTGCCGGCCCGCACCGACGCCGCGCTGACGCCCTCGAACAGCTCAAGGAAGCGCTGCAGCGGGTCGTAGCCGGGGGTGTCGCCGTCCTCCGCCCGGCGGCGGTCGTAGACCAGGTCCAGGGCGACCTCGCGCTGCTCGTCCGGGATCCGCGCCATCGGCAGGATCTTCGCCGCGTGCACGATCGCCGAGTCGAGGCCGGCCTCGACGCACTCGTTCAGGAAGACCGAGTTCAGCACCATCCGGGCGGCCGGGTTGAGGCCGAAGGAGATGTTGGACAGGCCCAGCGTGGTCTGCACCGCCGGGTGACGCCGCTTCAGCTCGCGGATCGCTTCGATGGTCTCGATGCCGTCCCTGCGCGACTCCTCCTGGCCGGTGCCCAGGGTGAAGGCCAGGCAGTCGACCAGGATCGAGGACTCCTCGATGCCGAACCGGGTCCACAGGTCGGCGATCAGCCGCTCGGCCACCTCGACCTTCTTGTCCCTGGTCCTGGCCTGGCCCTCCTCGTCGATGGTCAGCGCGATCAGCGCCGCGCCGTGCTCCGAGGCCAGCGCGGCGATCCGGCCGTAGCGGGAGTCGTCGGCATCGCCGTCCTCGAAGTTCACCGAGTTCAGCACAGCCCGGCCGCCGAGCATCTCCAGACCGGCCGCCAGCACCTGCGGCTCGGTCGAGTCCAGCACGATCGGCAGGGTGGAGGCGGTCGCCAGCAGCGCCGCCAGCTTCTTCATGTCCTCGACGCCGTCCCGGCCGACGTAGTCCACGCACAGGTCGAGCAGGTGGGCGCCCTCGCGGATCTGCTCCCTGGCGATCTCCACGCAGGCCTGCCAGTCCCCGGCGAGCATGGCCTCGCGGAACTTCTTGGAGCCGTTGGAGTTGGTCCGCTCGCCGATGGCCAGGTAGGAGGTGTCCTGACGGAACGGCACCGCCTGGTAGAGCGAGGAGGCCGCGGCGTCCGGCTTCGGGTCGCGCACGGTCAGCGCCGTCCCGCGGACCCGCTCGACCACCGCGCCGAGGTGCGCCGGGGTGGTGCCGCAGCAGCCGCCGACCAGGCCGAGGCCGTACTCGCGGACGAAGACCTCGTGCGCGTCGGCCAGCTCCTCCGGCGTCAGCGCGTAGTGCGCGCCGTCCTTGCCCAGCACCGGCAGGCCCGCGTTGGGCATGCAGGAGATGCCGACCCGGGCGTTCTTCGCCAGGTAGCGCAGGTGCTCGCTCATCTCGGCCGGGCCGGTGGCGCAGTTCATCCCGATCAGGTCGATGCCCAGCGGCTCCAGCGCGGTCAGCGCCGCGCCGATCTCCGAGCCGAGCAGCATGGTGCCGGTGGTCTCCACGGTCACCTGCACGATCACCGGCAGGTCCACCCCGGCCTCGCGCAGCGCCTGCTTGGCGCCCAGCGTGGCGGCCTTGGTCTGCAGCAGGTCCTGGCTGGTCTCCACCAGCAGCGCGTCGGCGCCGCCCGCGATCAGGCCGGCCGCGTTCAGCCGGAAGCCCTCCTTGACGTCCGCGTAGGGGAGGTGTCCCAGCGAGGGGAGCTTGGTGCCGGGGCCGATCGAGCCGAGCACCCAGCGCTCGCGGCCGTCCGCCGCGGTGAACTCGTCGGCGACGCCGCGGGCGATCCGGGCGCCGGCCTCGGCCAGCTCGAAGATCCGCTCGGGGATGTCGTACTCGCCCAGGGCCGAGAGGTTGGTCCCGAAGGTGTTGGTCTCCACGCAGTCGACGCCGACCTCGAAGTACGCCCGGTGCACCTCGCCGACGACGTCGGGGCGGGTCACGTTGAGGATCTCGTTGCAGCCTTCCAGGCCCTGGAAGTCCTCCATGGTCGGATCCTGGGCCTGCAGCATGGTTCCCATCGCGCCGTCGGCGACGACGACTCGGCTGGCCAGAGCCTCTCGGAGGGCGGTGGCGCGGGACTGCTGGGTCATGGTCATGCTGCTGACTCCCTGGATGCGACGGCTGTCGACGGTGCGCGGCGTGCGCGCGGGCCCAGCTTAGTCCGCCGGGCAAACGGGATTGCGGCGGCGCGGGCGCACGGAACCGAACAGGCGTCGCACGAGTCCCGTTGATTGAGCCCGGGAGGGGTGCGCATGGTGTTCCGGAGATGGGCGGTACGGCTGGTGGCCACGGTGCTGCTCACCCTGTTGGGCGTGCTGCTCGGGCTGTCCGGCGGCTTCTGGGCGGACTCGCTGGGGACGCCGCGGGCGGACGCCAGGAGCCGCGGCGCCGACGCGGTCTGGCTGGGCCACGCCTGGGTGGACGGCCGCAAGGGCCCGGCCGACGTGGCGGCGCTGGCGGACCGGCTGCGCGGCGGCGGCGTGCGCGACCTCTATGTGCACACCGGCCCGCTGGCGCTGGACGGCTCGCTCGACCCGTCGCTCTACCCGGGGGCGGCCTGGCTGCTCCCGGCGCTGCACCGGGCGCTGCCCGGGGTCAGGGTGCAGGCCTGGCTGGGCCAGGTGCTGGACGACGAGGGGCCGGGGATGGACCTGGCCAGGGCCACCGACCGGATCACGAAGTCCTGCGGCCAGGTGCTGGACGCCGGGTTCGACGGGGTGCACCTGGACCTGGAGCCGCTGCACTCCGGCGACCCGCACTACCTGGAGCTGCTCTCCCGGGTGCACACGATGACCGCGGACCGCGGCCGGCTGCTCTCGGTCTCCGCCCCGCAGACCGACCCGGTGCCCGGCGCGCACCTGTTCGGCTCACTGCTGGCGAACCATCCCAAGTGGTGGTCCTCCGGCTACCTCACCGCGGTCGCGGACCGGGTCGACCAGGTGGCGATCATGGCCTACGACACCGCGATGCCGACCAGGAGCCTGTTCACCGGCTACACCGAGGAGCAGACCCGGCTGGCGCTGCAGGCGGTGCCGCCGTCGGTGGACCTGCTGATCGGGCTGCCCGCGTACACCGAGTCGAACCTGGACCACCACGGCTCGGCCGAGACCGTCCCGGCGGCGATCCGCGGGGTGCGGCTGGCCGACAGCGGGCGGCTGAAGTTCGGGGTGGCGATCTACGTCGACTACACCGCGACCGCGGCGGACTGGGCCGCCTACCACCGCGACTGGGCGAGCTGAGCACCCGGCACGGGCATGGTTCGCCGTAGGCTTGGGCACTTACAGTCCGTGGAACTCGCTGTTCCACGGCACGCGCTGGAGGGAGGCCCTGGGTGATCGAGCTCGAGGACATGCCCGAGCTCATCGACCCGGTCATGGTGGCCGCGTTCGAGGGCTGGAACGACGCCGGCGACGCTGCGTCGTCGGCGGTGGCACATCTGGACGAGATCTGGGAGGGCAAGGTCTTCGCGGCGCTCGACGCCGAGGACTACTACGACTTCCAGGTCAACCGTCCCACGGTGTGGATGGACGAGGGGGTACGGCGGATCACCTGGCCGACGACCCGGCTGTCGGTGGTCCGGGTGACCGAGCCGAAGACCCGGGACATCGTGCTGATCCGCGGGATCGAGCCCAGCATGCGCTGGCGCTCGTTCTGCCAGGAGCTGCTGGGCTTCGCGCACGAGCTGGGCGTGGAGATGGTGGTGATCCTGGGCGCGCTGCTCGGGGACACCCCGCACACCCGTCCGGTGCCGGTCAGCGGGGTGACCTCGGACGGGGACCTGGCGACCACGCTGGACCTGGAGGAGAGCAAGTACGAGGGCCCGACCGGGATCGTCGGGGTGCTGCAGGAGGCCTGCGCGCACGCGGGCATCCCGGCGGTGACCTTCTGGGCCGCGGTGCCGCACTACGTGGCGCAGCCGCCCAACCCCAAGGCGACGCTGGCCCTGCTGAACAAGGTGGAGGACCTGCTCGACCTGCGGATCCCGTTGGGCGAGCTGCCCGACGACTCCAGGGCCTGGCAGCTCGGGGTGGACCAGCTGGCCGCGGAGGACAGCGAAGTCGCGGAGTACGTCCAGCAGTTGGAGGAGGCGAAGGACACCGCCGAGCTGCCGGAGGCGTCCGGCGAGGCCATCGCCAGGGAGTTCGAGCGCTATCTGAAGCGCCGGGACAACCAGCCGCCGCGGCACGAGACCGGCCCCGGCAAGGCGGCCGAGGGCGACGCCGGGGAATGACGTGTACGCGGAGAGTAGCCCTCCGTACACCCGGGGCGCGGGCCGTCCGGCGGACGCCGTAGTGGGCGGTGCGCATCCGCTCGGTGCCGGGCGGGACGTAGGAGAT
>NZ_JBHFAB010000035.1:0-23551 GCF_042510955.1 Streptacidiphilus cavernicola | reverse complement strand
CCCCGGGGGCGGGGGCCGGCCGGCCCGCGCCCACCGGTTCGGGTGAAAGATCCTCCTGCTCGGCGCGCCTGCACCGGCCGATTCGATGAACGGCCGTTCTATTAACGTTGCGTGAAGATGGTGTATGAGCTGGAGTCCGATCGCGGTGCGATCTGACCGTTTTTCATATTTTCGACCGTTTGCTCGACCCAGGCTCGCCGAGAACACACGAACTGCCTGCCGTTCCACTCTCCTCAGCAGGCACATTGTGGGCTTACCGTATGCGTCATGACCTCCCCTCGTGCCTACGACGGAGTGGGCTACTACGCTCCGTCCTTCGCCTCGGACACCCCCATCTACGACAGCCTGGTGGCGGAGCGGGGCGTGCCCCAGATCGCCCCCATCAACGTGCCGGCCGCGCTCCCGCCGGCCTACGACACGGGCTTCTCCTACAACAGCGGCTTCAGCGCCGCCCCGGCGCTGCCGGTGCAGCGGCTCGCGCTCGGCCCCGGGCCCAGCAGCCCCAGCTACCAGCAGCAGCCGGCCCAGCCGCAGTACGCCCAGTACGGCCAGCAGCCGTTCCCGCAGGCGTTCGGCCAGGGCTTCCCGCAGCAGCCGGTGCCGCAGCAGCGCTACCCCGAGCAGTACCGGGTGCCGCAGCAGCCGCAGCCCCAGCCGCAGCAGATGTACCAGCGCCCGGTCGCGCCCGTCGCGCCGCTGCGCCCGGTGCAGTACCAGGAGCCGCGTCCGCCGCAGCGGGGTGGCTACCAGGGCTTCTAGCGTCGGACCACTCGGGGGGATCGGGACGGTCATGGGGCCGGTCAGCTGCGCGCTGACCGGCCCCCGCTTGTTTTTTCCGGCGGAAACCCTGGCACCATGGGCGGATGCGGCTCACTGACCTTCGAATACACCCGGTGAAGTCCCTGGCGCCGGTCCCGCTGCGGAGCGCCCGGGTCGAGCCGTGGGGCCTGGCCGGGGACCGCCGCTGGATGCTGGTCGACGCCGCCGGGACCATGGTGTCGCAGCGCCAGGACCCCCGCCTCGGACAGCTCGCCGCCACCCTGCCGGGGCCGGGCCTGCTGGAGCTGACCGCGCCCACCGGGGAGTCGCTCACCCTCGCCGCCCCGCACGGCGGCCCACTGCTGCCGGTCACCCTGTTCGGGCTGCCCTTCGAGGCAGTGGACGCCGGGGACGAGGCCGCCGCCTGGTTCGACAAGGTGCTCGGCGCCGAACTGCGGCTGGTGTACCAGGACCGGGCCGAACGACGGCAGCCGATGCCGACCCCCACCAGCCTCGCCGACGGCTACCCGCTGCTGCTCACCAGCACCGCGTCCCTGGACGCGCTGAACGCGCTGATCGCCGCCGACCACCCGGACGACCCGGTCCGGGGCGCCCCGGTGCCGATGGGCCGGTTCCGCAGCAACCTGGTGGTGGACGGCTCGGACGCCTGGGCCGAGACCGGCTGGCTGCGGATCCGGGTCGGCGCGGTCGAGTTCCGGGTGGACCAGCAGTGCGGCCGCTGCGTGATGACCACGCTCGACCCGGACACCGGCGCCCGGCGCGGCCCGGAGCCGCTGCGGGCGCTGGCCCGGCACCGCAGGTTCGGCGACGCGCTGGCCTTCGGGATGCAGATGACCCCGGTCGGACCGCTCGGCGAGGTCCGGGTCGGCGACCCGGTCACCGTGCTGGAGTCGGGGCCGCTCCCCGTCCCGTACGGACCCGGCTCCCGCTCCGAGTGACGGGAGGGCCCGATGGCTCGTTGGGAGGAGAGAGGAACGCGGGCGGGCGCCGCAGGCGGTAGCGTGGGCGCGGCACCACAAGGAAGCTGGGGGCGGCGAATCACCATGGGCGCAGGCGTGGTTAGGGTGACGCTGGACGGAGCCTCCCGCTGGCGGCGGCGCTCCGGCGAGTACGCGACGATGGCCGAGGCACTGGCCGCGGCCGAGCCCGGCGACACGGTGACCATAGGTCCCGGCGTCTACCGGGAGAACGTGCTGCTCGACAAGCCGCTGACGGTCCGCGCCGCGGACGGCCCGGGGACGGTGCGGATCGAGCCCGCCGCGGGCACCGCGCTGACCCTGCTGGCCTCGGCCACGGTCGGGGGCCTGGTCCTCGAAGGCCAGGACGGCTCCGCCCCGGCGGTGCTGATCGCGGCGGGCCAGGGCGAGTTGACGGACTGCAGGATCAGCACCCGCTCCTCGGTCGGCATCGAGGTGCGCGGCGGCGCGGGCCCGTACGCGGTCCGCCGCTGCACCGTCGACAACCCGGGCGGCCTCGGCATCAGGATCGCCGACGCGGCTGCCGCGCTGTTCGAGGAGTGCGAGGTGCTCTCCGCCGCCCAGGCCGGGGTGGTGGTGCGGACCGGGGCGACCGCCCGGCTGGAACGCTGCCGGGTGCACCACGCCACCGGGGCCGGACTGGTACTGACCGGCGAGGGCAGCGCGGTGGACGCGGTCGGCTGCGAGTTCTACGAGATCAACGGCAACGGCGTGCAGGCCGAGGACCGCTCCACCGGCCGGCTCGACGACTGCGCGGTGCACCGGGTCACCGACAACGGCCTGGCCCTGGACAGCGAGGCCCGGCTTGAACTGGTCGGCAGCCGGATCCACGACATCCCGGAGAACGGCGCCGACCTGCGCGGACGCTCGGTCCTGGTGCTGGAGCAGACGGTGCTGCGCTCCTTCGGCAAGAACGGCCTGTCGGTCTGGGACGCCGGCTCCGCGGTCGAGGCGACCGGCTGCGAACTGCGCGACGGCACCGGCGACTACCCGGCAGTGTGGGTGATCGACGGCGCCCGGGTGAAGCTGACCGACTGCAGCGTCCACGACGTCCCCGACGCCCTGTTCGTGCTGGACCGGGGCTCGGTCGCGGAGGCCGTCGACTGCTCCTTCAGCCAGGTCAGGAAGACCGCGGTGTCGGTCAGCGGCGGCGCGTCGCTGCGGATGGACCGGGGCCGGATCCAGGACGCCAACGTCGGCCTGTGGTTCCGCGACCACGACAGCGGCGGTCTGCTCACCGGCTGCGAGATCGCCGACGTGGCGACCGGGGCGATCGTCACCAAGGGCGCCGACCCGGTGCTGCGCGGCTGCGCCGTGCACGGCAGCACCGAGGCCGCCTTCTACGTCTCGACCGGCGGCCGGGGCAGCTTCGAGGAGTGCACCGCCGACCGGGGCAAGGGCTTCGGCTTCCACGTCATCGACGGCTGCCGGACCGTGCTGACCCGCTGCCGGGCCGAGCAGAACGCCCGCGGCGGCTTCGAGTTCTCCGAGCCGGGGCCGATCGCCGACGGCTGTGTCTCGGACGACGTCAAGCCGCCGTCCGCCGAGCCGCTGCGGGCCACCGCGACCAGCACCGCGACCGCCTGGCGGGACGCCAACCCGGCCGTCCCGGCCACCGCCGCCGCGGCCCCGGCCCGGGTGCCGGAGCCGCGCGGTTCCGCCATCGCCCCGCTGCCGGACTGCCGCCCGGCCGAGGAGTCGCTGGCCGAGCTGGACTCGCTGATCGGCCTAGACACCGTCAAGCAGGAGGTGCGCACCCTGATCGACCTGATCTCGGTGGGCCGGCGGCGGCAGCAGGCCGGTCTCAAGGCCCCCTCGCTGCGGCGGCACCTGGTGTTCACCGGCTCCCCCGGCACCGGCAAGACCACGGTGGCCCGGCTCTACGGCGAGATCCTGGCGGCGCTGGGGGTGCTGCAGCGCGGCCACCTGGTCGAGGTGGCCCGGCTCGACCTGGTCGGCGAGCACGTCGGCTCGACCGCGCAGCGCACCGCCGAGGTGTTCGGCCGCTCGCTCGGCGGGGTGCTGTTCATCGACGAGGCCTACGCGCTGGCCCCGGAGGACGGCGGCCGGGACTTCGGCCGGGAGGCCATCGACACCCTGGTCAAGCTGATGGAGGACCACCGGGACGAGGTGGTGGTCATCGTGGCCGGCTACACCACCGAGATGGAGCGCTTCCTCGCCTCCAACCCCGGCGTGGCGTCCCGCTTCTCACGGACCGTCAGCTTCGCCGACTACTCGGCCGCCGAGCTGCTGGAGATCACCCGGCGGCAGGCCGCCGAGCACGAGTACCAGCTCTCCGACGACTCCGCGGCGGCGCTGCTGGACCACTACGACGCCCTGCCCAAGGGCCCCTCCTTCGGCAACGGGCGCACCGCCCGCCAGGTCTTCGAGACCATGGTCGAGCGGCACGCCGTCCGGCTGGCCCAGCTGGCCGACCCGACCACGGAGGAACTGCAGCTGCTGCTGCCGGAGGACCTGCCGCTCCCGCAGCTCAGATCCGGCGCAGCAGCAGGTCCCGCTCCGCGATGAAGCGCGGGTCCGCCCGGTAGTCCGAGTGCGCGTTGATCGGCACCGGCAGCGGGTGCCGGTCGTCCCGGTCGTAGACCAGCGGGTCGGTGAACGCGGGCGCGTCCACCGGTTCGGCCTCCACCGGGACGGCGACCCGGACCGGGCCGCCGATCGGGTCGGTGATCCGGAACAGGTTGCGCCAGCCGGGTGCGGCCGGGTGCGGCCTGAGCAGGTCCTGACGCAGCCGGACCAGGTCCGCCGGGCCCATGAAGCCGGGGAAGAAGCGTCCGTAGAGGCGGCGCAGCGGGCAGCCGTAGGTGAGCAGCGCCACCCGGGCCCTGCTCTCCGGGTCCAGCTGCCAGACCGCCGCGGCGGCCAGCACCGTGCCCTGGGAGTGCCCGGACAGCACCAGCCGCCGTTCCGGGTCCTCGGCCAGCCAGGTCCTGATCCGCCAGTGCAGGTCGGGGACGGCGCGCTCGGCGTAGCAGGGGGGCGCGAACGGGTGCGCCGCGCGCGGCCAGAAGGTGCCGATGTCCCAGAACACGCCGACCGTGCGCCGGGTGGCGATCTGCTTGTACGCGGCCCGGCCGACCGCGACCAGGGCCACCACGAACATCCCGACCAGCCAGCCGCCGACCGACTGCAGTGTGGTCGCGGCGTAGGAGACCAGGGTCGGCCCGCCCAGCGCGGCCAGCGCCGGGGTACGGTGCTCGACCAGCGCCCCGACCACCGACAGCACCGCCAGCAGGAACCCGAGCACCGCGATCCAGCCGATCAGCAGCGGTCCGCCGTCGGTGAGTTCGGCCTTGGCCAGGGCCCCGGCGATCTGCCCGGTCCTGGTCTCGCTGGTGCGCACCCCGGTCCCGTACGCGGCGTCGACCCGGGCCCGGAACCGGCGCTTGCGCAGCACCGTCAGCAGCGCCAGCCGGGCGATCGGCAGCAGCAGCAGCGCGGCCAGCACCGGGACGCCGCTGCTGTGCCAGATCAGCAGCAGCGGCGGTCCCGGCAGGGTGATCCCGAGGGTGCCCTTGGCCATCAGCCACTGGGCGGCCCACACCGTGGCGCCCGCGGTGAACAGGTTGCCGAGGCCGACCGCGAGCATAGCGGTGGCCGGTCCGGCCAGGCCGAGCAGCGCGGGCCCGTCCGGACCGCCGAAGGAGGTGTCCGGCGGCCCGGCCCCCTGACCGGGCAGGCTCTCGGCGCCGCGCGGTGACGGGATCACCACCGGGGTCTCCAGCGCACCGGAACCGGGCACACCGGGACCGGGCTCGCCGCCCCTGCCCCGGAGCACCAGCGCGGCGACCACCAGCAGCAGCACCAGCGCCAGCTGCAGCAGGCAGAGCACCGCGAACAGCCCTGCCGCGCCCGGCAGTCGGCCGTCGGAGGCCCAGCCGGGGCGGGCCCATCCGGCGTAGACCGCGGCCAGCAGCAGCAGCGCCAGCGAGGCCCAGTGCAGGCAGCGCAGCGGCATCGCGTCGGGGCGGTCGTCCGGCTCGGTCTCCCGGCGGCTGCCGACCAGGGCGTAGAGCACCCCCGCGGCCAGCAGGCCCAGCAGCCCGAGCAGGATCCAGCCGGGGACGGCCAGCGGGCCGTGCGCGGTGCGGTCGTAGCGCAGCGCGGGCAGCAGCACCGCCAGCGCGATGGTGAGCATCCCGGCCGCCACGTGGACCATGCGCAGCCTGCGCACCATCCGCATCCCGTACCAGAAGCCGGGCAGCTCCATCGGCGGCAGGTCCGCGCGGTCCGCGCCGCCGTCCCGGTCGTCGGGGCGCTGCGCCTCGTAGCTGGACCAGGTCAGGTGGGAGAGCCACCAGAGCACCCCGACCAGGGCCAGCGGGACGGCGGCGGCCAGGGCGAGCCGGCGGCCGGGCTCGCTCCACCACTCGCCGCGGGCGGCGGAGAGGAAGCCGAGCCAGCTGTGGTGCGCGGCGCAGGCCGCGGTCCCGGCGCACTGCCAGGCGGTGAGGTCGAGCGCGGCCTCGCAGGCGGCGGCGGTGAGCAGCACGGTCAGGCTGGCGGCGACCACCCGCACCACGATGTCGTACAGCCCCTGGCCGCGGGCGGTGCGCGGGGCGGCGGGGCGCATCCAGTGGGCCAGGTTGGCGAACATGAAGGGGAGCAGCAGCAGCCACAGCGCCCGCCCGGCGGATCCCGAGGTGAGCCCGGCCCAGGAGTAGGCCTCCTCCACCGCGCCGTCGCGGTAGCGCTCCGGCTCGGCCTCGGCGTGCCGGTCCTGCCAGCGGCGGTAGGTTCCGGCCACGGTGTCGCCGGTGAGCTGGCTGAGGTGCGGGTCGGCGAGCATGTCCTGCGGGGTGGTCCCGCCGACGCCGTGCACCAGCAGTTCCATCGCCAGCCCGGTCGGCGCCGCCGGCCCGCCGGCCGCGTCCGCGCTCCACTGCTGCTGCATGGCCCGTCCCCCCAACCCTCGTGCTCCCTACCTGGCTACCCATCGGGCGTGAGGATACGCGGGTGCGGACACGCGTGGTCCGGACCGCGGCGGCGTGCGAGGATGACCCGAAGCAGCGGAGCGGGAAGGCAGTACACGGGTGGCCGAGAACAGCAATCTCCTGGCTGAGCAGCGCCGTGCCCTGATCCTGGACGAGGTGCGGCGGCGCGGCGGGGTGCGGGTCAACGAACTGACCCGACGTCTGAACGTCTCCGACATGACGGTCCGTCGGGATCTGGACGCACTGGCCCGGCAGGGCATGGTGGAGAAGGTGCACGGCGGGGCGGTCCCGGTCCTGGAGGCCAGCACCCACGAGCCCGGCTTCGAGGCCAAGTCGGCGCTGGAGCTGACCGCCAAGGAGGACATCGCCAGGGAGGCCGCCCGGCTGGTCGCCCCCGGCAGCGCACTGGCGCTCTCCGGCGGCACCACGACCTACGCGCTGGCGCACCACCTGCTCCAGGTGGAGGGGCTGACCGTGGTCACCAACTCGGTCCGGGTCGCCGACGTGTTCGAGAACGCGCTGCGGCACGGCACCGCCCCCGCGCACGCCGCCACAGTGGTGCTGACCGGTGGGGTGCGCACCCCGTCCGACTCGCTGGTCGGGCCGATCGCGGACCGGGCGATCCGGTCGCTGCACTTCGACCTGCTGTTCCTGGGCTCGCACGGGATCTCGCTGGAGGCGGGCCTGTCCACCCCGAACCTGGCCGAGGCGGAGACCAACCGCAGCTTCGTCGCCTCCGCCCGCCGGGTGGTGGCGGTGGCGGACCACACCAAGTGGGGCACCGTCGGCCTGTCCACCTTCGCCTCGCTGGACGAGGTGGACACCCTGGTCACCGATGTCGGCCTGCCGCCGGAGATCCGCTCGGCGGTGTCCGAGCAGGTCCGCGAGGTGATCGTGGCCGGGGCCGCGGACGCCCCCCTGTCGGACTGACGGGGCCTCAACTACACTTCAGGCCTTTCCGGTGACCGACGGGGGTGGGCAGTGCCGAAGCGACGACGGCTGCGTCCGGTGACCGACGGGTTCCTGGAGCAGGCGCCGGTCCGGATCGTGGTCGCGGCCCGGCTCCGGGCCCAGCCGGGCGAGGTCTTCCGGGAGTTGACCGAGGACGCGTCGACCTGGCCGCTGTGGTTCCGCTCGGTCCGCACGGCCGGCTACACCGGCCCGCCCCCGTACGGGACCGGTGCGGGCCGGGCGGTGACGCTGCGCGGCGGCGTGCACTTCGTGGAGAGCGTGGTCGGCTGGGAGCCGCCGCACCGCTTCGTCTACCGGGTCGAGCAGACCAACCTGCCCGGGGTCCAGGCCTGGATGGAGGAGTGGCTGACCTACCCCGCCGAGGGCGGCGGCACCGACCTGCGCTTCACCATGGCCATCGACGCCCCGCCGACCGTCCACGCCGCCGTCTGGCCGGCCCGCCCCGGCATCGCCCGCTCGGTCCGCGCCGCCGTCGCCCGCCTGGACGCCCGCTGCGCGGGCACCGCCTAGCCGCCGGCCCTAGGCGGTCCGCCGCCGCAGCGTGGCCGCGCCGAGGGCCAGCGCCAGCAGCACGCAGCCGACCACCACCGCCAGGTCGCCGAGCACCGCGCCGCCGACCCCGGACTCCGTGGTGAGCCGGTTCATCGCGTCCACCGCGTAGGACATCGGCAGCACGTCGGAGACCGCGTGCAGCACCGCGTTCATCGAGTCGCGCGGCGCGAAGAGGCCGCACAGCAGCAACTGCGGCAGCAGGAAGGCCGGGAGGAACTGCACCGCCTGGAACTCGGTGGCGGCGAAGGCGGACAGGAACAGGCCCATCGCGGTGCCGAGCAGCCCGTCCGCCAGCGCGACCGTGAACAGCAGCCAGGACGGACCGGCGATGTGCAGCCCGAGCAGCCCGATGGTCAGCCCGAACACCGCCGCCGCCTGGACCAGGGCGACCAGGCCGAAGGCGAGGGCGTAGCCGAGCAGCAGGTCGGCCCGGCCGAGCGGCATGGTGAGCAGCCGTTCCAGGGTCCCGGTGGTGCGTTCGCGCAGGGTCGCGACCGAGGCGACCAGGAACATCACGATCATCGGGAAGATCCCGAGCAGCGGCGCCCCGATCCGGTCGAAGGTCTGCGGCTCGCCGTCGAAGACGTACTTCAGCAGCACCAGCAGCAGGCAGGGGACCACCAGCAGCAGCGCCAGCGTGCGTGGGTCGTGCCGCAGTTGGGCCAGCACCCGGCGGGCGGTGGCGAGGGTTCGGCGCGGGTTCACCGGTTCACCTCCGGGCTCGGTCCGACCAGGTGCAGGAACGCGGCCTCGACGTCGGCGGCGCCGGTCGCGGCGAGCAGCGCCTCGGGCGTGTCGTCGGCCAGCAGCCGGCCCTCGCGCATCAGCAGCAGCCGGGTGCAGCGGGTGGCCTCGTCCATGACGTGACTGCTGATCAGCAGCGTTGCCCCGGCGGCGGCCAGCCGGTGGAACAGCTCCCAGAGGTCGCGCCGCAGCACCGGGTCGAGGCCGACCGTGGGCTCGTCCAGGATCAGCAGCTCGGGCGCGCCGAGCAGGGCCGCCGCCAGCGAGACCCGGGCCCGCTGGCCGCCGGAGAGGCTGCCCACGGACTGGCCGGTGCGGTCGGCCAGGCCGACCAGCTCGGCAACCCGGGCCGGGTCGGTCCGCGGCGCGCCCAGCACCTCGGCGAAGTAGCCCAGGTTCTCACCCACCGTCAGATCGGTGTAGACGGACGGGGCCTGGGTCACATAGCCGACCCTGGCCCGCAGCCCGGCGCTGCCGGCCGGCTCGCCGAGGACGGTGACCGTGCCGGCCGCGGTCCGCTGCACCCCGACCACCGAGCGCAGCAGCGTGGTCTTGCCGCAGCCGCTGGGCCCGAGCAGCCCGGTGACCGACCCGGCCGGGATCTCCAGGTCGAGCCCGTGCAGCACGGTGCCGCCGCCGCGGACCACTCGCAGGCCGCGGACGGCGACGGCCGGGGGCCGGTCCGCCATTGAATTCATCATGTGATGAGTTTCAGTCCGGGAGCGGTCCGCTGTCAAGCAGCGGACCCGGCTCAGCCGCCGGTCAGATAGCCCTGCAGGGTCGGCGCCAGCAGCGGCACCAGCTCCTCGACCGTGGCCGAGGCCAGCGGCTCGACGGCGACCACGTAGCGCGCCATGGCCAGCCCGATGACCTGCGAGAGCACCAGCTCCACCCGCAGCTCCGGCCGCGGCAGCTCCAGCCCGGCGGCGATCCTGGCGACCAGCTCGCCGACCACGAAGCCGCGCAGCATCGCCGCGACCTCCTCGTCCCCCGCCGCGCCGCGCAGCACCGCGAGCAGCCGCTCCCGCACGCCCCGGTCCTCCCACAGGGTCAGCACGAACCGGGCGATCCGCTCGCCGACCCGGGCCCGGTCCCCAGCCACGATCTGCTCGACCACGGTCCTGGGGTCGAGCGGGAAGTCGAGCACCGCCAGGAACAGCCGGTCCTTGCTGCCGAAGTAGTGGTGCAGCAGCGCCGGATCCACCCCGGCGACCCGGGCGATGCCGCGCATGCTGGCCTTCTGGTAGCCGCGCGCGGCGAACTCGGCACGGGCCGCCGCCAGCACCGCGCCCCGGGTGTCCGGGCCGCCGGGCCGCCGGCCCACCCGGCGCGGGGTCGGGGCGGTCGGGTCGTTCGCGGGGGGCTGCTCCGGGCCTGGGGTCACCGGCCCATTATCCGTTCCAGGCCCCGGTGGCCAGGAAGCCGTCGATCACCGCCGCGTACGGGACGATGTCGAGCCCCTGCGCGGCCAGCCAGTCGTCGGAGTAGTACTTGTCCAGGTAGCGGTCGCCCGGGTCGCAGATCAGGCCGACCACACTGCCCCGCTCCCCCGCGGCCAGCATCTCGGCGACGATGGTGAAGGCGCTCCACAGCCCGGTCCCGGTGGAGCCGCCCGGCTTG
This sequence comes from Streptacidiphilus cavernicola, assembly GCF_042510955.1. Taxonomy (NCBI): domain Bacteria; kingdom Bacillati; phylum Actinomycetota; class Actinomycetes; order Kitasatosporales; family Streptomycetaceae; genus Streptacidiphilus; species Streptacidiphilus cavernicola. The sequence goes on along the minus strand of NZ_JBHFAB010000035.1, from coordinate 12,951 downwards.
CGGCCCATCGCCGCCTCCAGCGCCCGCACCGCCGCGACCGAGGCCGCGTCCGGGACCTTCATCATCCGGTCGATCGCGCCGGGCACGAAGCTGGGCTCCATCCGCGGACGCCCGATCCCCTCGATCCGGGAGCCGCTGTCGCAGGTCACCCCGGTGTCACCGGAGACCCAGCCGTCGAAGAAACAGGAGTTCTCCGGGTCGGCGACGCAGATCCGGGTGTCCGCCTGGGTGTAGTGGACGTAGCGGGCCAGCGTCGCCGAGGTGCCGCCGGTGCCGGCCGTGGCCACGATCCAGGTCGGAACCGGATAGCGCTCCAACCGCAGCTGGGCGTAGATCGACTCGGCGATGTTGTTGTTGCCGCGCCAGTCCGTCGCCCGCTCGGCATAGGTGAACTGGTCCATGTAGTGGCCGCCGGACTCCTCGGCCAGCCGGGCCGACTCCGCGTACAGGGTCCGGGTGTCGTCGACCAGGTGGCAGCTGCCGCCCTGGGCCTCGATCAGGCTGATCTTCTCGCAGCTGGTGGTGCGCGGCATCACCGCGATGAAGGGGACGCCGATGAGCTTGGCGAAGTATGCCTCGGAGACCGCGGTGGAGCCACTGGACGCCTCCACCACCGGCTTGCCCGGCCGCACCCAGCCGTTGCACAGCGCGTACAGGAACAGCGAGCGGGCCAGCCGGTGCTTGAGGCTGCCGGTGGGATGGGTGGACTCGTCCTTGAGGTAGAGGTCGATGCCCCACGCCTCCGGCAGCGGGAAGCGCAGCAGGTGCGTGTCGGCCGAGCGGTTGGCGTCCGCCTGCACCTTACGGACCGCCTCCTTGAGCCAGGCCCGGTACTCGGCGTCGCTACGGTCCACGTCGACGGTCTTCACGGCTGCTGCTTTCTCCCGCATTCCTGCATTTCCACGCCGAGGGCGCTGCTCCGCGCATCGTAGCCACCCTCCGTACCCCATAAATCTTTGGAATATGCCATACGGGGGCGCATGTTCCGCAACTCCCGGTGCCCGTACGGTTACGCTCCGCCGGACGAGCGTGCAGCATGGACCGGTGTCGCCACGCGTTGCGCGTACGCGGCGGCGGGGTGACCCTGGAGCCATATCTCGGAACGTAGCCACGTGGTAACTCCGCGCACTTTCCCGAGCGGCGCGGAATCGGTCTCCAGTCAAAAGGCGGAGGAGTCGACGCGTGAATGAGTCTGACCGAACCTACGAACTGCACCTGACCGCGGAGCCCCGGCGGCTGACCGTGGTCCGCCGGATAGTGGCCGCGCACCTGCGGCACTGGGAACTCGCCGACCTGGTCGATCCGACCGTCCTCGGCATCACCGAACTGCTCGCCAATGTGCACCGGCACGTCGGCCAGGACGCGCCCTGCGTGCTCCGGCTGACCTGCGCCGACGGCCTGCTGCGCTGCGAGGTGCACGACAGCGGCCCGGCGCTGCCCCGGCTGCTGCACCCCGACGACGAGGAGGTCGGCGGGCGCGGCCTGGAACTCGTCGCCGCGCTCTGCAAGGAGTGGGGCGCGGAGGCGACGGAGGACGGCAAGGTCGTCTGGTTCGCGCTCCAGGCGGTCCCGGCCGTCCCCGTCGAGGCTCCCGCCGCCGTCCCGGTGCCGGTCGCGGCGCCCGTGCCGGTCGCAGCGCCGGACCGGCCGGTGCGGCTGGAGTGGCCCGGCGACTACCGCTCGCCGGAGCCGGACTCGCTGCCGGTCACGGTGTTGAGCAGGTCGTAGCGCTCGCGGTACTCGATCTCGTCGATCAGCCCGTCCGCGTAGCGGCGGTTGAGGGTGTCGATCGGCGACGGAGCCGGGGCCTGCCGCGCGGGACCGGCGGCGGCCCACGGACCGTGCCCGCCGCCCTGCTCCCAGCCGCGGCCCCAGCCCCGGCCGCGGAAGACCACCTTGCGGAGGAACAGCGCGACGCCGATCCAGAACAGCGGCACCAGCAGGATCCAGGGGCCGGGGCCGCCGCCGTGCCAGCCGTCCGCCAGAAGGGTTGCGTGCATCAGGGGCTCCTCGGTCTCGGGCAGCGGGCCGCGCCTTCCGCGGCCTGTTCTGCCTGCTACCGAGAATCCCTCCGCGGCGGCCCCCGGGGCGTCGTGCCGGGGCGGGCTCCTGGACTGCTCCCGGCGGAGTACGGGACGGCGCCGCGGCTACTCCGGGGAAATCCCGTTGCCGGTTCCGGGGCCCGGTGATGGGATGGCGGCGATGAACAACGACGAGACACGCGCGGTCTTCGACCGCAGGATGCGCCGCGGGCTCCGACCCGACACCCCCACCGCGCGGGTGGAGCACACCGGGGGCGTGGTCCGGCAGACCGGCTCCCCCGACGACTGGAACGGCATCGTCTGGTCCGACCTGGACGAGCGGGGCGCCGACGCCGCCATCGCCGAGCAGGTCCGGCACTACGGCGCGCTCGGCCTCGAGTTCGAGTGGAAGCACTACAGCCACGACACCCCGGCCGACCTCCCGGCCCGGCTGGCCGCGGCCGGCTTCGTCCCCGAGCCGCCGGAGACCCTGCTGGTCGCCGAGGTCGCCGAGCAGCCCACCGAGGTGCGGCTGCCCCCGGGGGTGCGGCTGGTCCCGGTGACCGACGAGGCCGGGGTGGACCTGGTCGCCCGGGTGCACGCACTGGCCTTCGAGCAGGACTCCGCCCGGTTCCGGAACCGGCTGCTGACCCAGCTCTCGGAGGACCCGGAGCACCTCGTGGTGCTGCTCGCCCTGGCCGGGGACGAGCCGGTCTGCGCGGCCCGGATGGAGCTGCACGCCGGCACCGGCTTCGCCAGCCTCTGGGGCGGCGGGACCGCACCGGCCTGGCGCGGCAAGGGCGTCTACCGCGCGCTGGTGGCGCACCGGGCCGGGATCGCGGCCGAGCGCGGCTACCGCTACCTCCAGGTGGACGCCTCCGACCAGAGCCGCCCGATCCTGGAACGGCTGGGCTTCGCCGCGCTCAGCACCACGACGCCGTACCTCCGCGCGGTCACGGGCTGAGCACCGCCAGCGGGTCGGCCAGCACCGGGGTCCAGGCCAGTTCGGCGGCCCCGGCCAGCTCGGAGCGGTCCAGCGCGGCCGGGACGATCGGGACCCGTCCGCTGCGGCCCCAATAGGAGCGCTCGGCGACCACCCGGGGCAGCCGCTCCGGGACGGCCGCCAGCAGGTCGCCGTGGAAGGTGCCGAGCACCACCCGGTCCGGGTTGAGGATGTTGATCACCGCCGCGATGCCCAGGCCGAGCCGGTCCGCGACGTGCTCCACCGCGGACCTGGCCCGCGGTCGCCCGGCCGCGGCCTCGGCCAGCACCTCCTCGGCCTGCTCCAGCAGCGGGCGGGCCGGGTCGGGCTCGCGCCCGGCCGCGGCCAGCAGCGCGGGCGGGTCGGCCTCGACGTCCAGGCAGCCGCGGTTGCCGCAGGGGCAGCGGCGGCCGTCCGGATCGACCGTCACCTGGCCGACCTCCAGGGCGAGTCCGGCGCTGCCGGTGTGCAGCCTGCCGTCCACCACCAGCGCCCCGCCGACCCCGGCGTGGCCGCTGGTGACGTAGAGCAGGTGCCGCGCGTCCCGGCCCGCGCCGTGGCGGTGCTCGGCCAGCGCGGCGAGGTTGGCGTCGTTGGCGAGGTCCACCGGGATGCCGAGCCCGGCCGCGGCGGCCTGCTGGACCAGCAGGTCGCCGACCGGGGTGCCGGACGGCCAGTCCAGGTACATCGCGGCGACCGCGATCCGCTCCGGCAGCGCCACCGGGGTCGGCACCGCCAGGCCGAGGCCGACGCAGCGGCGCGGGTCCGCGGCGATCCGGCGGGCCGCCTCGGCGACCACCGCCCGGACCACCCGCTCCGGCGTGGCCGGGCTCGGCAGCGGGAAGTCCTCCGGCCGGTCCAGCACCCCGCCGAGGGTGGCCAGGGCGACGCTGAAGCCGTCGGCGTGGATCTGCGCCGCCAGCACCACCGGCCCCGCCGGGTCGACCGCGAGCCGGTGCGAGGGGCGCCCCCTGGTCCCGCCGGTGGGCCGGGCATCCACCGTGATCAGACGCAGGGCCTGGAGCTCGCCGGTGATCGCCCCCGCGGTGGCGCGGGTGACGCCGAGGGCGCCGGTGAGCACCGAGCGGGTCGGCGCGGCTCCGGTGTGGACCAGGGCGAGGGCCGGACCGAGGGCGGCGCGGCCCCGGTCGGGACTTGTGTGGTTTGGCTGCACGCTTCTATTATGAATTTGTGCCGCAAATAAACAAAACAGTCGTCAGCGACTCCGCCCCGGCGGCCTCTCCCTCCACCTGGACCACCGCCCGGGTGGCCCTCACCGCCTTCTTCGCCCTGGACGGCTTCCTGTTCGCCGGCTGGGTCGTCCGCATTCCGGCCATCAAGGCCCAAGTCCACGCGTCCGCCGGGCAGTTGGGGCTGGCGCTGCTCTGCGTCTCGATCGGCGCGGTGCTGGTGATGGGCCCGGTCGGACGGCTCTGCGTGCGCTACGGCAACCACCCGGTGATCGCGGCGGCCGGGATCGTGGTGTGCGCGGCGGTGGCACTACCCCCGCAGACGCACTCGGTGCTCGCGCTGGGCGGGGCGCTGCTGCTGTTCGGCGCCGGGTACGGGGCGATGAACGTCGGCATCAACAGCGCGGCGGTCGACCTGATCGCCTCGATCCGACGGCCCGTCATGCCTGCTTTCCACGCGGCCTACAGCATGGGCGGGCTGATCGGGGCAAGCCTGGGCGGGCTGCTGGCAAGCCACTTGACGGCGAGTCAGCACCTGGGGCTGCTGGCGGTGTTCGGGCTGGCGGTGACCGCGGCGGCGGGGGTCCCGCTGCTGCGGCACCGGGTGGCGCCTGCGGCGGGCGCCGTAGTGAAGGACTCCGCGGCGTCGCCCGCGGCGGAGCTGCCGAAGGGGCCGGTGCTGCTGGTGCTGCTGCTCGGGCTGGTCGCGCTGTGCGACGCGTACGGGGAGGGCGCGCTGGCCGACTGGGGGACGCTGCACCTGAGTTCGGACCTGCACGCCACCGCGTCGGTCGCGGCGGCCGGGTTCGCGGCGTACTCGCTGGCGATGACCACCGGGCGGCTCAGCGGCACCCGGCTGGTGGAGCGGTTCGGGCCGACCCAGGTGATGGTCGGCGGCTCGGCGCTGGCCAGCGCGGGGATGCTGGTCGCCGCGCTCAGCCCGTGGCTGCCGCTGGCCCTCGGCGGGTTCCTGCTGGTCGGCCTCGGCCTGTCGAACATCTTCCCGCTGGCGATTGACCGTGCCGGCGCGCTGAACGGCCCCAAGGGGGTCGCCACCGCGTCGATCCTCGGCTACGGCGGGATGGTGTTCGGGCCGCCGATCATCGGCTTCCTCGCCCAGGGCCTGGGGCTGCCGCTGGCGCTGCTGTCGGTCGCGGTGCTGGCGGCGCTGGCGGGGGTCGCTGCGCTGGCCGTGCGGCGGGCCACGGCACGGGGCGCGGCGGCGGGTTAGGCGACCGGGTCCGGGTCGTCCACGGCGGGGTGCTCCTTGGGGAGACGCAGGTCCCAGCCGATCAGGGCGACCAGTTGCTCGTGGGTGATCCCCTCCGGGATCGGCTTGGGCGCGACCGTGCGGATCGGCGGCTGCCAGCCGTCGTCCGGGGTGAACCTGCGGACGACGCGGGCGGGGGCCCCGGCCACCACGCTGTGGTCCGGGACGGTCCCGCGGACCACGGCGTTGGCGGCGACGACGACGTTGCGACCGAGGGTCGCGCCCGGCAGGATCACCGCGCCGGTGCCGATCCAGCTGCCGGCGCCGATGGACACCGCCTCGTTGCGGGGCCACTGCTTGCCGATCGGGAGGTCGGGGTCGTCGTAGGAGTGGTTCTCGTCGGTGATGTACACCCCGGGACCGGTCCAGACGTCGTCGCCGAGGGTGATCGAGTGGTGCCCGACGATGTGGCTGTCACGGCCGATGACACAGCCGTTGCCGATCCGGACGATCGGGTCGGGGCCGAGGTCGAGTCCGGGCAGGAAGCCCGCGGAGAGCGAGACGCCCTCGCCGATGATGCAGTGGGTTCCCAGGTGGATCCAGCCCTCGTTGAACACCGAGCCGAGGGGGAAGGTCAGCCGGGTGCAGTCGCCGATGGCCCCGAAGCGGTACGTTCCGGGACGGTCGGCGCTGACGGAGCCCGCCTCCTGGACCCAGCGCCAGCCGTGATGGACCAGGGACGTCGCGAGACGACGGGCTCGGGTTCGCAGGGACACCATGCGTAGACGGTAACCGGGGACTCCGCCTGCGGCGCGGGTGGGTGCGCGGCTGCGGCCCGGTGAGAAATTGGCGGTCGTCGGCCAAAACAGCACGTTGGCGTACATAGGAGAAATGGACTTCTTTGGTCCGCATGACGATTTGTGATGCGCGTCACAGCCGAAAAGCCCTTGGTCACGGCCATCAGGAGGCGAATCAAAAGAGGGCCTGCATTCCGCTTCATTACCGTTGACGCGCGGATCTTGCTCCATCAAGGTCGCCTACGGCGCATCTCCGGAAGGGGTGCGCCGTCATCGGCTCATTCCCCCCAGACAGGACGTCATGCGCAGATCCCACCATCGGAGGAGACTCCGGCTGACAGCCGTGCTGACCGCGGCGACCGCCGTGATCGCCTTCGGCAGCACCGCGCAGGCACAGCCGCGAGCGGTCGCCTCCGCGCCCGCGAAGGCCTCCACGCCCGCGAAGGCCCCCGCGAGTCACCCCGTCAGCATTCCCGACCCCGACCACACCCTGGGCAAGGGCTGGAAGACCAGCGACGACCGCGCGGTCACCACGGCCGCGGACGCGGCCGGTCTGGACGTGATGGTCGCCGACTCGAAGAACGCCTACGCGTGGCGGACGGTCGCGGTGCTGTCCGAGCCCGGCTTCTCCGATGACGAGTGGATCGGCCAGGACTGCCTGATGGACCGCTCCCACGCGGCCGTCGTCTACGCCCCGCGCGGTTTCACCAACGAGCAGGACCTGATGGAGCGCGGCGCGTTCGCCGCGGTCGTGGACCTGGACACCGGCCGGGTCGACAAGCTCCCCTTCACCGCCTCGCTGGCCTACTTCGACCCCGGCTGCAACTCCAAGCAGCACACCGCGGCGTTCACCGCCATCGGTGACTCCTCCTCGCTCATCACCACGGTCAGCACCGCGGGGAAGGTCCTGGGCCGCAGCAACCCGGCGGGCGAGGTCACCTCGGCCGTGCCCACCGGGAGCAAGGGGCAGGTCACCGCCGCCGAGGCCGGCCAGCTGGTGAGCATCGACGCCGCCGGCCACGCCTCCGCCCTGGCGCACACCAACGGCACGGCGTACGACCTGCAGTCCACCGCGAACGGCGTGGCCTACGTCGACGAGAAGGGCGACAAGGCCACCGCGCACGTCCTTCACTCGGGCAAGGCCGCCACCGTCGCCACCGGGGCGCTGACCTCCCTGGCGCTGCGGCCCGGCGCCGACGGGAAGGTGTTCGCGACCGGCAGCGTCTCCGGTGCGGGCGGCTGGGGCGTGAGCACCCTGCCGCACACCGGCAGCGAGGACACCGTCTCCACCGAGGGGCGCCTGGCCGTGCGGCCGGTGCTGACCGCGTCGGTCCGTTCCGCCGCGGAGGGCATCGCCAAGGCCGGCCAGAACCTGACCGCGACCGGCGGCCAGGAGCCCGACGCGGCCACGTCCGACGGCCAGACCGACAACGAGCCCGTCACCATCGACACCACCGCCGTCAGCAGCGGCACGCAGACGACCGAGCAGCTCGCGGATCCCGCGCCGGCGGCCTTCGCCCCGGAGGGCAAGGCGGCCTCGCCCGCGCTGACCGGTGCCGCCGCGGCTCCGAGCGCCACGGTCAAGAGCCTGGCGATGACCGCCGCGGCCACGGTGTCCACCTCGACCGTGGACACCCAGCGCGAATGCGCGATACCTCGCAACGACCCCAACGTCCAGGCCCTGCAGCCCACCCCGAACCAGGTGGAGTGGGCCGTGGACATGGCCGTACGCGGGGACCTCACCTCCACGTACCTGACCCAGGGCAGCTGGCGTTCCCAGGAGGGAAGCTCGGTCGACCCGCAGAGCACCTTCCCGCTCCCCGCCCTCACCGGCGGCGGGCGCATCCCGGCCCAGGTCCTGTTCGGCATCCTGGCGCAGGAGTCGAACCTCTGGCAGGCCGAGTCCGGCGCGGTCCCCGGGCAGATGGGGAACCCGCTGGCCGCCACGGACGGCTTCTACGGCCGGGCCGGCGCGCCCGCGCCCAGCGGCGGCGACTACTGGGCGATCGACTGGGCCAAGTCCGACTGCGGATACGGCGTCGGACAGATCACCGACGGAATGCGGCTGCCCCAGTACGCCAAGCCGGGCGAGACCTCACTGCCCGCCTCGGTCCAGACCGCCGTTGCGGTCGACTACGCCGTCAACATCGCCGCGGCCGCCCGGACCCTGGCCGAGAAGTGGAACGAGATCCACCAGAGCGGCCAGACCATCACGGTCAACGACGACAACCCCGCGCACCTGGAGGACTGGTTCGCCGCGGTCTGGGACTACAACTCCGGACTGAACCCGGTGTCCGCGGTCGCCAGCAACGGCAACTGGGGGCTGGGCTGGTACAGCAACCCGGCCAACCCGCTCTACAAGCCCTCGCGCGGCCCGTTCCTGGACGGCACCATCAGCTGCGTGCTCAGCGACGGGACCTACAGCAACGACTGGGCCCAGTGCTCGCTGTCCAGTTCCACGAACGTGGTGGACAACCCCTCCTTCTCCGACGCCGCGAACCCGGCCCAGTGGCCGTACGAGGAGAAGGTGATGGGCTGGGCCGCCGAGTCCATCGACACCGGTTTCTCCTACGACACCAGCGGCAACCAGGACCGCGTCGGGTCCTCCGGCTACTCCACCGTCGGCTTCCGCCCGGCCTGGTGGGTCAACGACCAGGACCGGATCAACGTCAAGCCGCCGCTGAGCGCGTTCTGCTCGGTAGCCGTGAACGGCTGCGACCCGACCAACCCGCCGGCCTGCGAGACCGAGCACCTCGGGGCCTCCTGCGACACCCCGTACTGGTGGAACGGGTCGAACACGACCTGGAAGTCCGACTGCTCCACCAGCTGCGGCAACGAGAACCTCAAGTACGCGACCCTGGTCTCCGAGCCCGGACGCGGGTACAACCTGCTGAACGGCGAGCCCCAGTGCTCCGGCGGGGGCCTGCCGGCCGGGGCCAAGGTGGTCACCAACGTTCCCAACGGCACGCCCACGTACTCCTCCTGCGGGAACGTCAGCGGTGACGCCGGCACCTTCTCGTTCAACTTCCAGTCCGACGACCAGAACAACTACGAGGCCCGCGAGGACCTGGCCCAGATCGGAGGCGGCTGGGGCGGCCACTTCTGGTACTCCCACACCCGCGCGAGCGCGACCGGCGTCAACGCCCCCGTAGGCGACCCGTACCAGGGAGCCGTCGACACGGCGTCGGGACCGATGTCGATCGTCGGCACCTGGAAGCTGTCCACTCCGGCGTCCGCCTGGACCCGGGTCATGGTGCACCTGCCGGACACCGGCTCCGTCACCCAGCAGGCGACGTACACGGTGCACACCGGCGCCGGCAACGACGAGGACCGGACCATCAACACCCACGACGACGCCAACACCTGGGTCAGCCTGGGCGTGTTCGACTTCGTCACTCCGGCCAACGGGGACTTCCAGGGCGTCTCCCTGTCCAACTACGCCGCCGACGGCACCGCCGACGACGACATCGCCTGGGACTCGGTCGCCTTCCAGACGCTGCCCGCCAAGCCGAAGGACTTCGTGGTCCAGCTCGGCGACTCCTACTCCTCCGGCGAAGGCGCGGAACCGTACCTTCCGGGCACGGACACCGGGCCGTACGCCGACCAGGGCAGCCAGTCCTCCCCGGGTCGCACCTGGAACGCCTGCCGCAGGAGCCAGAACTCCTGGATCCGGCAGACCGTCCTCCCCGACCAGACCAGCACGATCGGCACGCTCGCGGACGGCAACGACCCGAGCATCGACTACCACTCGGCTGCCTGCTCCGGGGCCTACACCTGGACCATGGACCCCGCGCTCGGACAGGCGAAGAACTGGGGCACGCTGGGTGAGTTCCACGAGGTGCAACAGCTCTCCTCGGGCTTCCTCGACGACAACACCACCCTGGTCACACTGACCATCGGCGGCAATGACGCCGGCTTCAGCGCCGCGGTCCAGGACTGCATCGAGGTCCCGCCCCTGGGTCCGGGCTGCCAGTCCGACGCCACCGTGGAGGGCCAGATCGACTCGACCGTCAAGGACGTCAAGACGGTGCTCCAGGACATCGCCGCGGAGGCTCCGCATGCCAAGATCGTCCTCCTCGGCTACCCGCAGCTCTTCGACACCGGTCCGCCGTGCGCCACGGTCGTCGGCGTCGGCGCGATGATCACGATGAACGGCTGGGGAAGCTACTTCCTGCAGAAGGACGACGCCATGGTGGCGTCCCTGCAGACCGGCAGCAGCCCGCTCAACGTGGTGTTCAAGGACCCCTCGACGGAGTTCGACGGCTACCAGGACTGCGGATCGAAAACGCCGGGCATCAACGACGACGTCGCCGCCCCCACCGGGCCCGGTGACTTCTCCTGCCCCGGCAACCTGATCTGCCCGAGCATGGAGAGCTTCCACCCCAACAACACCGGGGTGAAGCGCTACGCTCTCGCCCTGCAGGACGCACTGGGCTAGAAACGCCGCCCGCCCGGTCGGACTCCGACCGGGCGGGCGTCGCCGACACCGTGAGGACCCATGTACCGGATCGTCAAAATCGCATCGGCTCTGATCCTCACCGCGGTGGTGTGCGTCGGCGGCTTCCTCGCCTGGGGCCAGCACCGGAACTCGGACCAGGCGAGCAGGAACCGGAGCGCGGCCGTCGAAGAGGCGGACAGGACCGCGGACTCCTTCGCCCGCCAACTGGCCGGCTCGCCCAGCGATCAGGAGATCAAGGACCTGGCCGGCCGCAAGGGCCTGGGGATTCCCCGGATCACCACGACGCCGACCGGCCGCACGGTCGCCTTCCGGGTGAACGTGCCCTACTCCGACCTGTCGTTCGGCGGGGCAGCGGTAAGCCGCTGCTACCAGGCGACGCTTCCGGACGCCGTGGCCACCTCCGTGCCCTGTTAGGCCCAGCGCGGCGGGCGGCGCTCCAGGAAGGCGGACATGCCCTCGCGGGCCTCCTCGGAGCCGAACAGCTCCGCCGACTGCGCGACCATGGCCTCGCCGTCACGGGCGAACGTACCCAGCACCTCCGCGGTGACCAGGCGCTTGGTCTCGGCGAGACCCTGCGGGGAGGCCAGCCGGAGCGCGTCGAGCAACGGGCCGAGCGCCTCACCCGTGTCCTCGGCCGCCTCGGTGAGCAGGCCGATCCGCTGCGCCTCGGCGGCGTCGAAGACCGAACCGGTGAGGTACCACCGGGACGCGCCCCGCGGGTCCAACCGCGGCAGCAGGACCAGCGAGATCGCCGCGGGCGCGAGACCCAACCGGACCTCGGTGAAGGCGAAGGTGGAACCCGGCCCGGCCAGCGCCAGGTCGCAGGCCCCGACCAGACCCAGCCCCCCGGCCCGGACGTGGCCGTCCACCCGGGCGATCACCGGCTTGGACAGCCCGAGAATGGTCCGCATCGTGGAGACCAGCCGACGCGGGTTGACGGTGGGGTCGGTCTCGGCGAGGTCCGCACCGGCGCAGAAGGTCCCACCGGTGTGGGTCAGCACCACAGTGCGGACCGACGGGTCCGCCGCGGCGTCGGCCAGCCCCTGTTCGAGTTCCGCGACCAGGGCCGCCGAAAGGGCGTTGCGGTTGTGCGGTGAGTCCAGGGTCAGCGTGGCGACGGATCGCTCGACCTGGTAGCGGACGGTCATCGAAACTCCCCGTTGTAAGCGGCCTGCGTCGGAGACTATCTCGCCAGGAGCCGGCGTTGGACCAGCAGGGTGAGTACCCCGGCGACCAGGATGCCGACCAGATTGACGATCAGTTGCGCGAAGGAGCCCCAGGCTTCGTAGTACTGGCGGTAGGCCATCGCCACCGCCGCGTTGGCCGCAGCCGGGATGGTGGTGACCGAGATCGCGACGCCGACCAGCCCGGCGGACTTGGCCGAGGTCAGCGACAGCATCCCGGCGATCCCGGCCAGCACCGCGACCACGATGGAAAAGGCGTCCGGCTGCCAGATGAACTGGGTGGCCGGGTGCGGCGCCTCGAACAGGTCCCGGGTGAACAGGCCCAGGGCGTTCATGAGCAGGCTGAACAGCCAGGTCAGCACGATCGCCCCGACGAACCCCAGCACCAATGCCAGCAGCGACCGCCCTGCAGCCCGCGGCTCCCTCCGCACCGCGGCCACGCAGACCCCGGCCAGCGGGCCGAAGTCGGGTCCCACCACCATCGCGCCGACGATCAGGATGGAGTTGTCGATCATCACCCCGCAGGCGGCGATCATCGTGGCCACCACCATGAACGCCAGATAGGTGACGCTCAGTCGGGACTCCTCGCTGGTGATGTCCGCGACCGACTCCCACACCACCGCGTCCGCGCCCTCCCCCGGCGCCGCGGCCTCGGCGCGGTCCGCCGCGGCGGAGAGCACCAGGCCCGCGTCCGCCATGGCGATGGCGCCCCGCTCGGGAAGCCCGCAGCCGCGGAGCTCGACCAGCAGTTCGTCCGCGGACTCCCTGGCGACGTCGCACAGCACGAGGCTCCCTGCCGGGTCCCGTGACGCGCCCGGCAGCACCGCGATGTGGGCGACGCCCACCACCCGGTCCAGGCAGCCCCGCACCTCCGCTTCCAGCTCGGGCGGGACGGTCAGCCGCAGATGCATCATGGCCATACGCTACGCACCCACCCGAGCCCCGGACGAAGCCACGGCGTGCGCACCACGCCTTTTCACCCCCCACGCACGGGAGGGGGTGGGACGGGGCGGGGTGGTCGCGGCAGGGGCCGTCAAAGCGAGAAACGGGTGCGAGCGGCGTAACAAAGGCACCTCGACTCCAAGCACCCGTTTCGCAGCAGGCCCCA